>RDXM01000152.1 GCA_004292595.1 Candidatus Kapaibacterium sp.
TCTGGAAGGCTTCCGCAAACAGAAAAAATCTATCCAAATTTCCGATGCTTTTGAAATGTACCTGAACGAAGATTGCATCAACAAAACACCGAAAACCGTTCGGGGCTATAAAGACGCATTCAGGCTTATTGTAACGAACAACTACTATATCACACCAGAGCGCATTTTGGAAGACCTCATAGCCTTTGTAAACACCGCAAAACCAAAAAAGAAGTCACGCTATCAAGCCTCAACAATCAACATTCATTTGACGGCGTTCAAAACCTTTCTGACGTTTTGCTACAAACGCAACATTTTACAAGACAACATTGACATAGGGCGTTTTAGACCGCCCGTAACGCCCAAAAAGGTGAAAACCTGGCACAGCGACGAAATAGAACGGCTTCAAGAGTATTTTAGAACACGCGACAACGAGTTTAGTTTGTTGATTAAATTCATTGCCGCGACGGGCTGGCGCATTGGTGAAGTGCTGCAATTAACTTGGGATAAAGTCGAAGAAACAATGCTGTACCGCGAGCCTAAGCAGAAGGGACGCTTAGACCCTTTTCCGTACACCGACGAACTGCGTGAAATTCTCACAGAGTTAAAGCCGCTTTCAACGGGCGATAAAGTTTTTCGGTGGTCAAACGGTTCGCAAAGCTCTCTCACGCGGACACTCAACAAAGCAATGGCAGACTTAAACATAGAAAAAGACGGACGCGCATGGCACACATTTCGCAAAACAGCAGCGACAAATTGGGTGAATGATGAAACAATTCCCATCCACGAGGCACAAACACTACTCGGACACAAAAATATCCGCACAACGCAGCAGCATTATGTGAAAAAAGACATTGCGAAGATTGGTGAGAAATTGAATGCGAAAAACAAGGAAAAGCAGCGAAAATAAATGCACCCAAATTGCACCCAAACTGCACCTTTTTTACAAAAAAGTATCGAATTTTATGCGATTTTATGAGAAAAATTTCCCTTTTCTCCTAAAAACAAAAAAGCCCGTCATGCGAGTAATGACGGGCTTTCGTAAAGGTTCTTTCTTGCTCCGGAAGCAGGACTTGAACCTGCGACCCTCTGATTAACAGTCAGAGTAACGATATAGATTTTATGCGCTATACAGGGCATTTTTTCTAAATTTTGTGCCTCTTTTGTACAGGGTAGTTTTCAAACAATGCTCTCACGATATTTCGTTCATACTCGTTTCTGCTTTCGCCAGTAGTTTTTTCAGCAATGCGAGTTCCTCTCCTGTTATTATGTCTTGTGGATTCGCTGGTAACGATTCCTGACCTCCTGCATTTTTACTCCATACATTTCCATAGTTTTTCATTAAATACATCATCTCTTGCGATACCTTCAATGCTGGTACATAGCTTATCCACTTGCCAAGAAAATCCGATAAGTATTGCCCATGAATGGATAAGAGTGCCACCCGAACCCAGTTATCAACAAAATTACCCTTCACTTGTTCCAGCGCAAAGTCGTTGAGTGTAGGCTGCTGCAAGCATTCGATAGTATTGAGAGCAATTTTTTTGACAAAATGAGCATCTTCAATCAGTTGTTTACTGAGCGTGGTAATGCTTTGTACTGTTCTTGTACACCTCAAAAGATAGGCAATACCTGAGAAATTTGGGATAATGCCCGTATGTATTTCTGCCAGCGAAAGCGCATTTTCTGCATCTTTATAGGGAAAGTTCAGTGCCGCGTTTTCAAGAACACGTTTCTCAAAAACTTGAATAAATTCTTGTATGGCTTGAGTCAGAAGTTGATAATTTTCAATAAGTTCTGGCACTGTTACTTTCTTCTCTTCTGGCATTTCAGGAGCTTTTCTGTCATCAAGATATGTGATGTTCATCGGAACATAGTTGAAGGACGTGCTTTTAAGGGCAGCTTGCTTTTTCTGCTCCAGCACGACTTTTTCTCTCTGTTGTATGAAGCGGTCGAGCAGCTTGAGAGACACGTTTTTCCAATCATGTAAAAGGGTAGTTGCACTACTGTCTGAGGCATACCTTCTCATATCTTCTGTATCATAGCCGCGAGATTTTCTACCCTCTCCCAAGATTTTTTCCGTTGCTTGCCGAGCCTCTTCGGAACACCGTATAACCATTCCTGCATACGTTGGCGAATACATCTTGTCGTCAGGAAGATTTTCAAATAACCAATCAATAGAGCATCCTGCATGAAAAATATCTTGTAGTGCTTCTAGTCCTGGAACACGACTAGATTGAACATACTTTTGGATGTTTTGCTGTGGTATCTTTAAGGCTCGACCCAGTTCCGCGACTGAGCCATAGCCACGCAAAGCAAAAGTTCGTAATCGTTCATTCCATGTCATAAAAAACTCTTTATGTATTAAACTTATGGATAGATTTCTATAAACAAGGCAAAAATATTCAAAAATATTTTGGAGCTTTGTGAAAAAGTGCGTAGGTTGTATAACATTTTTAGAACGTCTTATTGGATGTAGGCAAATTACGTTCTATTTTTACACACTTATATTTTTTACATTATGCCTCGAAAACTCGAAAACGGTCGGCTTTGGACAGCCCGACAAGCTGCGCTCTACCTCGGCGTAGGAATTGATGCCGTGCGAAAGCTCATGGCAGAAAAATTCCTGCGCACTATTGCGCCTTATCCCAACAATATGCGAGAACTACGCACAACGCATGAGTGGTGCGACGAGTGGATTGCAAACGCAATTCGGCAACCACACGTGCAGCAACCAGCAGCGCACACATTTGCACCGATAGAGAAGAGTATGCCTACGCAACAGTCGCGGCAAAAATTTTCCTTCCAAGGGGCAAAAATATGAGCGTATTTGCACAAAAAACAACAACAAGCCGCTTTCGATTGGAACCCGGTAGCAGCTTGTTGTGTAATGGTTTATTTCGCTTTTGAGGCAAAATAACGTACAGCGTTCTGAGAAACGATGTGCAGCCGCAAAGTTACACGCTTTGTGGGAAAAATGCACATCTTTTCTCTATAACGACACGCCTCCTGTACATTTTTCTCCACATCTTGTTGTATGTTTTTATATGTCGAAACAAAAAAAATCCCCTTTTCCCGGCTCTATCTACGTCCGCAATAACAAATTATACCTAAAAATACGCGGCAAACGCCTTTCAACCGGGCTTGAAGATACGCCAGCCGGACGCAAAACTGCCAACGAACTGCTTGAAACCTACTACCGTCAAGACCACAACATGGCGGTTCTTCGCCCCAGCAAAAAGCTGGTGTATGAGGTCTATCAGGAATTTTTGGACACCCATTGCCTGAAACTCCAACATAAAACCGTTGTTGGCTATACAACAGCATTTCGAGCCATTGTACGCAGCAATTTTGCGCTCAATCTTGATAATATTTCACAGGCAGTGCGCAATTTTTGCGCAACAACGTCTGTAAATCGCACCTCGCAGAACAACTATTTGCGCCATTTTAGCAAATTTTTGACTTTCTGCGCATCGCGGACGTATTTGCCAGAAACGGACATTTGCAAAGAATACAGCCACAAAGTACCGCCAAAAATGGTGCAAATTTTCAAGGATGATGAAATTGAAGCATTGGTCAAGTATTTTGAGCAACGTACTCCAGACCCTGACCCTGAGTTTGCGCTCCTTATTCAGTTTGCGGTTGAAACGGGATGGCGTATTGGTGAAATTCTCACGCTCAAATGGACGAATGTTACAGACGAAGCGGTGCATCGTATCTCCAAGGACAAACGCTCATTGCAAGCCTTTCCGATGACAAAAAATTTAGCATCAATCCTCGCAAAATGCACCAGAAGCGGCGAGAAAGTCTTTCGCTGGCAGGATACCTCGCGTTCATCACTGCTACGCCGCTTGAACGCTGCGATGGACGAGCTTGGTATTGAAAAAAAGAATCGTGCATGGCATACGTTTCGCAAAACAGCCCGCAAGCGGTGGATGGATATGCGCTTGCCGATGGAATACGTGAAACGCCTGATGGGACATAGCGATATTCGTGTTACAGAAAAGCATTATACGGTTGTGTACACCAGCGAAATGCGGGAAATGCTTGACCAAAAATCTCATCAGGAAGGGGGTAAGCAATGAAGAATATCAATCCACAAGAATTGGAAAGCGCACTGGCACGTTTGCCGCGCCTTCCTTACGACGAGTGGTTGCGCGTTGTGAGCGGGATTGCAAATCATTTTGGAGAGGAGCAAGCACGAGAAATACTGCGCCATGGAGGGTTTCACGACGAGCGACGAAATGAAACAGAGTATAAAATCCGTAAGCGTTTGCGAGGCATTACGATAGGAACAGTGATACATATTTTGCGTCAGTACGGCATAGAATTTCGGCTTCTCTCATCTGAGTATTCATCTGAGGTGCGGGGACAATCTTTTGGCTGTCTGCCCGCTATGCACAGCAATTCCCATGAATATTTGCCACAATCACTTCGTGAGCCTTGCATCCACAAGTTTTATGATGAAGAAGCTGAAGAACGTGTATCGTTTTATCAATACCAAGCTGGATGTAATCGCTACGATGCTGAACGAAAGGTTGTGCAAGAGTTTTCCAACGTGGATGCTGAACGTTTGTATCGGTGCGCTGTCAATACCAACGCAAACAATAAAAATGTACTATGTTCCTACGGAAATTTTTTAGACTCGTTTCAACAAACAGCCCTTCGGTTTGAACAGCTAAAAGACGTGATAAAACAAGGCTTTACGATTGCTCCATTTTTGTTTTTGGAGCGAAAAAATCAAGCAAATTGGCTTGGTGCTGAGTTGGTGTTTATTGACGTAGATAGCGGTCTGAATGTGTACGACGCAATACAGATGGATGCTACTCAACAATGCCTGTTTCTCTATACCAGCCCGTCACATACTGAGGAACAGCATCGTTATCGCGTTGTTTTTGCGCTGTCCTCTTTTGAGCGTTCAATCAATGCTTATCGCCGTATTCTGGAAAAATTTATTGAGCTATACAAAGCCGATAGTTCCTGCTCAGACCCCGCAAAACATTATTTCGGCAATACCAACGCCATATTCTGGCAGCCAAAGGAGGGATTTGTAGCATGAAGAATGGATATATTCCTCAATTTGAAGCGACTGATTTACTTGGAGCGGCAGATATTTTTATCGGTGATTTTTCGGTACAACAGCAGAGAGACATAAAACATAATTCATTTCTTTCGGTTATCAAACAAGTGCAAAAGAGTGTGTTTGAACGAGCCACAAAACTTATAACCTTCACCAATCCCATTATTTTTTACAATGGTGAAATTCCCGTGATTTATCCGAATACGATTGTCGTCGTGTCGGCAAAAACAGGACGGTATAAAACGCAAATCGCAGAGATGCTGTGCAGTGTGTTATTACGCCACCCTGATAGCCCAAAGTCATTGCTGAATTTTACAGCAAATACAGAGCGCGAATATGCCGTTTTGTATGTGGACACGGAGCGGAATCTGAGTGAACAACTGCCGTACAGTATTCAGCAAATACGAGAACGAGCAGGATACAGTCGTTTCCAAGAGTTGGCAAATTTTGATTGTATTTCGTTGCTCCAGACTGAGCGGAGCAGTCGTTTATTCGCATTGAAAGTATATTTGGAAGATACACGGCATCGTTACAAAGACAAACACCTTTTTGTTGTGTTGGATGTCGTAACGGATTGTTGCACCAATTTTAATGATGTACGAGAATCTATGCCGCTTGTAGATGAAATCAATACGAATATCAATCAATTCGACATCACATTTCTTTGCGTCATTCATCAAAACCCCTCGGCGATGGATGATAAATCACGTGGGCATCTCGGCACGGAGTTGGAAAATAAAGCCTCAACCGTGCTAACACTGGCAATGGAGAAAGGTTCCCAACTCTTGGAAGTTTCGTGCAAAAAGCAACGCAGCACAGCACCATTTCAAACGCTCTATGCGCGATATTCCGAGCAAGAGCATGGACTCATTCTCGCAAGCCAAACAGAAGTGCTGGATTTCAAGCGGCAAGGTACGGTGAATATTCAGTGGAATGAGGTTTTTGCTAGGGATTCGGGTGTACAAAGTGAAGAATTGGTCAATCGTTTGTGCGCTATGTATGGCTTCAGCAAAACACAAGCTCGCAGGTACATGAGCAATGCAACAAAAGAGCAAATTATCGCAAAATCCAGCACAGCAAAACGCGCTCCGTATGTTTTGGTGCAATCGCCAACCGATGAGACGCAAATGTTTTCTCCCACCTAAAAAGCAGTTTTCAAATATATCATTCGTTTTTTCTCCTAGGCAAAAAAACGAATGATATATTTGGAGACGGGTAAATTTTCCGATTTTTTTTGTTCCTGCCGAAATTTCTCTTGCGCCAAAATCTGAATAATCCCATTTTAATAAGATACACTGCATTCAAGTTTTCGGCTTGAATCTTGCTTTTTTTACCTCTTTTCAACTAAAACTATGGTTTTTCGTTACCTCTGCGCTCTTGTATTTTCTCTTACTGCCGTTTCCCTTCACAGCCAATCGCGTTGGACAAGCCAAGCCTCGCCAACACGCGAGCAATTACGCGGTGTCTCATTCGTTGATGAGCGCACGGGCTGGGCTGTTGGGAATAAAGGAACTATTCTCGCAACACAAAATGGCGGACAATCATGGACAAGCCAAGGAAGAGTGTTGGAATCGAATTTTTTGGATGTATTCTTCCTCAATCCCCGCATCGGTTTTGCGACGGGTGCTGATGGGCTGATAGCAACGACCCTCAATGGCGGTACGTCATGGGAAATAGCTCGTTTGTATCGAAGCAGGGCAGACGGACTTTTTTTTCATTTCTCCACCGTATTTTTTGCCGATTCTTTGCGTGGCTGGCTTGCTGCCGATAGCGGGGCAGTGCTGACAACACGCGATGGCGGAAATCAATGGACACTGCAAAATACAGGCGTAAGAAGCGAGGTCTCCTCACTGTATTTTATCAATGCAAATGTTGGCTGGGCAAGTGCTGGCGGGACGATTCTGCGCACGAGCAATGGTGGGCAAACGTGGGTAAGCCAAGTTTCCTATTCAAATGCCAGTTTTAATTGGATTCACTTCACCGATTCCACCAATGGCTGGGCGGCTGGCAATAGCGGCGTTCTTGTGGCAACAAACGACGGTGGTAGAACTTGGCGACAACAACAGACCAACACCGCACAAGGACTTGCAATGGTAAAATTCGTAAACCCGCGCACTGGTTGGGTGCTTGGGGCGAATGGCACGATACTTTCTACCACCGACGCAGGAGCAACGTGGCAATCGCAAGCCTCTCCCGTCAGCACCGATATTCTTGCTGCTTCCTTTACCGATTCTACGCGGGGTTGGGCAGTTGGCAGCAATGGTGCGATTCTCAGCTACGCGCCTCCTGAGCAGCGTTATTCCGTCGCTGGTCGCATCACGCTGGGTGAGCAAGGATTGGCGAATGTTGTCGTCAGTACCGCTACGCAAACAACACGCACCGATAGTCTTGGACGCTTTACGCTGGGCAATCTTCCAAGTGGTCGTTATACACTTGCGCCGTCGTTGCAGGGATTTATTTTCGCGCCAACATCGGCAAGTGTTGTTGTCAGCAATGCGAATATATCGAATGTGAATTTTGTCGCATCATCGCTTAATACCGCATCAATGCTGGCGATAAATGGGCGAATTGTGCAAAATGGTGAAGGATTGGGCGGAATAACAATAGCGGTGCGTTCCAGTACGGGAACACTTGTGCAAAACCAGACAAGCGCACCAAATGGCACGTTTCGCGCCCTTGTGCCGACAACGGGAACATATATGCTCATTCCCACAAGCGACAATTTCACCTTTTCGCCCACAAGCCAAACCGTCCGCCTTACCTCCACAACCCTGACCATATCTGACTTTCAAGCAACGCGCTCCTTCGCTATTCGCGGTCGTATCACACGCAATGCTCAAGCAATTCAAGGGCAAAAAATCACGCTTCTACCCGATGGGCGCGAAACGCTCACCGATGCAAACGGAAACTACACCTTCACGCGCCTCACCGCAAGCCGATACCGCATTGTCCCAAACACCAGATTTGACGGCTCCTTCACGCCGCGCCGCGCAGATTTGCTCCTCTCCGCCGATATTGTGCGCGATTTTGCCCTCAATCCTGTGCGGCAATATCGTGTTTCTGGCACAATCCGCAGCCTGAGCGGTACAGTTTTGCGCAATGCACAGGTGCAGATTACGGGAACAACTTTTGCCACAACGCAAACAAATCTGCTGGGCGAATACAGTTTTATGCTCCAAAGCGGCGCGTACAAACTTGCACCACGCGCCGAAGGCTACGGATTTTCGCCCGTAGAACTGAATATCACCGTCGCCGACACTGCTATCAGCAATCTTGATTTTACGGCGGGCGCGGTTATCAACGGACGTATTCTTGCTGAAAGTGGGCAGCCAGTAGCAGGTGTTTCCCTCGAAACACGCGCTGGAAGCCAGCGCAAGCGCACCACGACCGATAGCGCAGGCTATTATCAATTCAGCAATTTGACCACAGGCACATACACCATCACGCCTTCGCGGAATCGCACGGCATTCAATCCGCCCACCATCACGATTGATGCGCCGCGTACAATGGCAATGATGCAAATGCAGGAAACGAGTTTCCGTGCCGCACAGACGGCATTTTCTGTCTTGGGAACAGTGCTGTCCCGCCCAAGCATAATCACAAGTTCTAGCTCCAATCTTCTCAGTTCCGCCGCAAACGTCTCGGTTGCGTTGCTGCGCGACACAGCCGTCCTTGCTCGCGCCGTTACCGATAGCGCGGGGCGATATTTGTTTCGCAATGTGCCACGAGGCGCGGCGTATCGTGTTGCGATTGCCAGCGACGAGTATATTTTTCCAATCTCGCAAGCAATGGTCGTGCTGACAACTGCCGATGTCCGCGTTGCGCCGTTTGTAGGGCAAAAGCGTTCTACAATTCTTGTGCAGGTGCAGAACTCCAGCGTGAGTAATCGCGGCATTGGCGGCGTACTTGTGAGTATTGCTGGCGCGAATACGACCAACGCAAACGCGACCAACGTAAACACAGCAACAGGTCGCACCGATTCAACAGGGCGATTTCTCTTTACCAATGTCTCGAATGGGACGTACACAATTACGGTGCGCCGCGCTGGATTCCAGCCGCCAAGCCTTGTGCAGACGCTCACCATTACAGAAACCGTAACAACAACCGCCGTGTTTGCATTGCGGCAGAATGGTTTTGATTTTAGCGGGCAAATTGTTTTTAATCGCAGCGATTCTACGGCGGGAACACCCCTCAGCGAAGTAGATATTGCCGTTACTGGCACAACAACAAGCGGCGAAGCGGTCAGCAAGAACGAAAAAAGTGATGACGACGGGCAATTTCTCATCAGCGATATTCAGCCCGGGACATACACCTTTACCGTCAAGCGCGACGGATTTGTCTTTCGGCAACTACGCGACGTGAGCATCCCGCTTTTGGGGCGCGTGTTCTCGTTCAATGGCACAAGCGGCACAATTTCTTTGCCGAATTTAGGCATTCTCGGCAATAGTGCCTACGCGACGTTTTCTCAAGCCTTTATCCCGCCCGTCATGCTCGCCTTTCGCACAGCAACTTCTGCCTCGACGATTGCCGAAGGACGCTTGCTCCGTGTGAAGAACCAATACGAGTTCGATGCGGGTGCAGGTTCGGCGTGGAAAGCCAATAATGACGGGACGTTCAGCCTTGTCGGCGTACCAAGCACAAATGCAAACATTACCACAAAAGACGACGGCGCAATCAGCCATGCGGTGCAGCGTATCAAACTCAACAAGTTTCTGATTATCGAATCGCCGTCCTTGACCATTAACCCCGAAAGCGGCGTACTTCAAGCCTCGCAGGGAAGAGTGCTTGCAGAAAACATCCCCTTTGCAGGGAAACGTGGCGAATTTGTGCTGTACGACGGCGCACTCAACATGAATTTGAATGATGCCGCAAATGCAGGTTTGGCGTTTGTTGCCAAGGGTGTGCAGAATGTCTCGAAAATTTTCGGTGTGGCTGTCAAGATAGATACACTGCGCTTCTTGGGCGATGTTACCAATGTGCGCGGTATTCGTGTTGTGGGAGCGGTTGATTTGCCAGGCATCTTTGCCTGTGGCGCGGCGAAAACACCAGTTCGGATTGACAATCTCGATATTCTGCGGCGCGGCATCAGCTTTTCAGGCAGCGTAAACAATATCGGCACACCCGCTATCTGCATGACCCGCTTAGATGCTGCCTACGATAGCGAAGAAGACCGTTTCAACGGGCGCGGCACGATTTCCATGCCCTTTATGCCAATAGGTGGCGCGACGGCGGCAATGGAAATCATCGGCGGCAATGTGAATCAAATCCACCTTTCGGCGAATACCCGCATTACTACGCCGTTTGGCTTTATCACACGCTTGGGCGGCGGCATTGAAGGCTTGGCAAGCGAGAATTTTTCGGTGTATTTGCAAGGGCAGATGAGCAGCCTGATTCCGAACTTGTGGGAAGTAGATGTGGAGCAGCTTCGCTACACGCATCCGTCCTTGATAAATTTTGATGCTGAGGTGCGAGCAGTGTATTTGCCAAGTTTTGAATGGCAAGGTATCGGCAATCTTTCTATCGAAATGGATTGGAATAAGTATGTTGCCCTTGATGGCAGAATACGGCTGGGAACGCTGGACGAAGGGCAAACCTACGCCATTGACGGCAATACGTCAATGCTTTATTCATGGAAACCCACCACTACATTTGTCGGGCAAGTCAGTGGCGATGTTACCATTCCTGAATTTGGAACACGTGAAAAAAGATGCGGTTGGAATCCTTTTTGCCATCTTAAAAAAACGGTGAGTTGGTTTATCAACAAACTCGGTGGGCTTCCTCGACCGTTGGGCTATATGGATGTGTTGTGGGAAAACAAACTCATCAAGGGGCAAGCGGGGCTTGGTCCGCGCAACCTTTTCACCCGCAAGCGTATTCCGCAGCACTTTGTCATGGACTTCGGCAGAAGTTTCTTTGATTCCGATTTCTTCCGCACCGAAGCAGGTTTGCTTGAACTGAACAAACGCTTGCGTCCGAGCAGAGACGGACTTGCGACGAATTTCAAAGCTGGAGAAGAGCCTAAAATCGCGCTTGTCGAGCGCAGCACCTCGCCAAACGGCAAAGGCAGCACAAGCACTACGCACATTGCCACAACAGAGCGCATTCCGATTGATAACAACATCGGTATTGCCGTCGTTTCCTTGCAAAGCCCTGATATTGTGCCGACTTCAACTCTTCTCAGCCCTTCGGGAAAAACCTACACCCGCGACGGAATCAGCGAGGACGTTGAGTATAAAGAATCCGAAGAAGGCGTGATTGCTCACTGGACGCTCTACGAGCCAGAAGCAGGCGTTTGGACGTTAAGCGTTCCCGAAGCCCGCGATGTGGATTCGCTGGACGTATTTGCCTTTCCCAAAGAACGCTCATTTGCCATTCAAGCGCGGTCGCTGCCGAACAACACGGCGCGGGTAACATGGGACACCACCAATACTGCGACGAGCGCGAATGTGAGCCTGTATTTGGACACCGACAATCAAGATTTAAACGGCGTGTTTCTTGGAACGGTCGGCGAGCGTTCTGGCGGATATACCTTTGCTATGAGTGATTCCCTTGCTGCGTGTGAGTATTTCGTGTATGCGATTCGGAATGAAAACGAGATAATCACCACCAGCTATGCCGCACAGCCGCTTGCAAACACAAAGCCTACACTAGCTGCACCTACCCGAATTATGGCTCTTCCTGCCCGCGATGTGCCATTGCAAGGCTTTCTTGCATGGCAAGCCTCCACAAGCACGGTGAATACGAGCGGCTACATTGTCCGTGTTCGTAATGCTGAGGGACGTGATTCCGTCTATGCGCTGACCTTTGGTCGTCAGGACACGCTCACACTTCGTTTTGCGCAAGCGGGACGCTATCAGGTGCGCATGGCAGCGTTCACGGACGACGGGCGGCAAGGGTGCTTTGGCGATACGGTTGGTGTTACGATAAGCAACCGCATAACGAATGTTTGGCAAGAACAGCAAGCACAAGCTGATGAGCAGCGACAGTTGATAAGTGTATCGCCCAATCCCGCAAATAATATGGCGTTGTTCCGATTGCATCTGCCACAGGGCGGAGCAGTGCGCCTCGCGCTCTTCAATACCCTCGGACAGCGCATTGCTACGCCATTGGAGGAAAACCTTCCTGCTGGACGGCATGAAATCTCGTTTGATTGTGCATCGTTGCCGACGGGTGTGTATCTGTACCGTTGTGAGTATGGCAATACTGTGTACACAGGAAAACTCAGTGTTGTGCGCTGAGAAAACTACGATGATTTCAGATGTAGTCCATATTCCTTGAGTTCACATTCTTTTTCTCACTCTATTTTTTCAATACTTATGCTTCGCAAACCCGCTTATATACTGATTCTCCTTACACTTTGGTTCGCTCTGCCACTCTCCGCACCAGCACAGCCACTCAAGGCATTTTTTGATGCTGGAACGTGGGGCTATAAAAACAAAGCGGGCAAAGTTGTCATTAAGCCAACGTTTCAACTGGCAAAAGATTTTGTCGGTAGTCGTGGTCTTGTCAGATTTGAAAATAAGTTCGGATATATTGACCCGCAAGGCAAAATAGCTATTCCTTGCAAATATGATGATGCCTATTCGTTTGTTGCTGATGTTGCATGGGTAAAACTTGGACAGGAGTTTATGTTAATAGACACCAAGGGAAAGGTGCTTCAAAGCGGATTTGATGACATGAAATATACGTTATATGGTAGCTTCGCACAAGTGAAGCGAGGCAGTAAATATGGCTTGTTTGATGCAAAGGGGAATGTTTGCATGGAACTCAAGTACGACAATATTTCTCTTCTGAATGATAATCAGGCGAACACAACAATCAACGGGCGGGCGGTTGTCATATATGACTTACGGCAGCACCAAAAACAGATTCAGGAGCAGATGGCGGCGGCGGCATTGCCAGCATTGCCAGCATTGCCGCAATACGATTACCGCGACATTATCAAACATCTTCCTCTTATCCGTACAAAGTACCCGAATGCTGTCGATAGTAGCGAAGCCTTTGGCAAAATTTCTATTCGTGTACTGGTGGATTCCACAGGAAAACCTTTGCGCGTTGAGGCAGACAAAAAAGAGGATAAAGTTCTGTCCGCCGCCGCAATCAACGCTTGTAAGTCTGCGACCTACACTCCGGCTACCGACAAAAAACCAACATGGTTGAACCTTCCCGTGTTCTTTTTGCCCGGAATAAAGGAAATAACTGAACCAATCACTCCGTTGGAACTTGAGGTTATGTACGAACTCAATTTGGCACGGATGAATCCTCCAAAATATGCGGATAAGCTCGCCGAAATAAAAAAATATATCAAAGGAAATATTCTTCAACTCCCCAACGACGCCGCAGCAGGCTATTCTTCGACCTTTATCGCAACGCTGAATGAAGCCATAGCAGAACTTCGGGCAACTACGCCACGCGATTTTCTTGCTATCAGCCCTCCACTCTTAGCGGCAAGCCGTGTCCATATGCAAGACTGTGACGCAAAAGGTATTTTCGGACATGAAGGCTCCGACGGTAGTATGCCTCAAGACCGTATGCAGCGATTTGCAAAATGGGAGAATGCTGCTGGAGAAAATGTGTCCTACGGTACGCGCACTGCTTTTGGAATTATCTCGCAACTGTTGATAGATGATGGTGTACCCAGCAGAGGACACCGTAAAAATATTTTACATTCGAGCTACAATTTTGTTGGTGTTTCCTACGGAAATCACGCAAAGTATAACCATCAATGTGTTCAAAATTTTGCAGGCTTTGTTGAGCCTCTCCGCTAATCCTCACTCCTACACCTCATGCACACACCGCTTTTTTCTCCGAAGGCTCTCCATAAACATCTTGAATCATTGCCCGAACCGCCTGAAAACGCACTTCTTCGCGTTCAAGAGTGGAAGCAGATGATTAACAACCGCAGCGTTCTTGCCGCCAAAGAAACCGAATTGGACGGGCAATTTCTCACGCACTTTTTTCGGGACGTTCTCGGTTTTAGCGATAACCGTGCAAGCGGCGCGTGGACGCTCACCAAAAATCAAACCTCCCACGCCGATAGTTCTGTACCAGATGGGGTGTTGGGCTTTTTTGCTATGCAAGGAAATGAGACCAATTCTCGTGTTTACGCCGTGATTGAACTCAAAGACGCTTCGCACGACCTCGATAAAGGGCAAAAACGCCAGAATGACAAACGCACTCCCGTTGAGCAAGCCTTCAGCTACGCGCCGAAGGCAGGCGGAAACTGCAAATGGGTCATTGTCTCGAATTACCTTGAACTGCGCTTATATCATCACTCCGACCAATCCAAATATGAACGCTTTGAGCTTTCCCGCCTTACAGAACCGCATGAAATCAAGCGTTTGCTCTTTCTCATGCACCGCGAGAATCTTTTGCCGTTAGCGGAAAACGAAGCAATCTCTCGCACCGAAGAACTCTTTGCTGCACGGGTGAAGGAAGAAGACCGCATCACCAAAGAATTTTACGCCGAATACAAACAAGCCCGCAACAACCTCTTCAAGCACCTCTGCGCGGCAAATTCTTCTGCACCCGAATTACTTGTGCTGAACAAAACGCAAAAGCTGCTCGACCGCGTAATTTTTGTGTGCTTTGCCGAGGATAAAGAAATTATTCCGCGCCGCACCTTTCGGCGACTTCTGGACGATGTGAAACGCGACAAATTCAATCGCAGCGACACGAAAATTTGGGATAGAGTGCGCGGCTTGTTTGCGGCTATCAACGAGGGCTATCCCGATGAGCATATCAACAAGTTCAACGGTGGTTTGTTTGCTGATGATGCCGAGTTGGACGCTCTTGTCATCAAAGACAGCGTACTAGAACATATCATCGCGCTGGAAAAGTATGATTTCGACAGCGACCTGAACGTGAATATTTTGGGGCATATCTTTGAGCAATCCATCACGGACATTGAAGAACTGAAAGCTCAAATCGCTGGAGCGACGCACGATGCAAGCAAGGGCAAACGCAAAAAAGACGGTATTTTCTACACGCCCGAATACATCACGCGCTACATCGTGCAAGAGACTGTTGGCGGGTATTTGGAGGAACGCAAGACAGAATGCGGGTTCGAGGCACTTCCCGCTATCACCGATGCCGATTGGCAAAGCATCAAACGTGACAAACGAAACGTCCTGACGTACAACAAAACCATAGAACGGAACATTGCAGCATGGATGGCATACCGCGAAAAACTTGCTGCCGTCAAGGTGTGCGACCCTGCGTGCGGGAGCGGTGCATTTTTGAATCAGGTGTTTGATTTTCTCTATGCCGAAGGACAGCGTGTGAATGCAGAATTAGCGCGGCTGCAACTCGGACAAACCACCACCAGCGACTTGCAAAAAGACATTCTGCAAAATAACCTATACGGCGTGGACGTGAATCCCGAAAGCGTTGAAATCACGCGGCTTTCACTCTGGCTCAAAACGGCAGACCGCTCGAAAGAACTCACCTCGCTTGACCACACGATTCGGTGCGGAAACTCGCTCGTGGACGACCCGAATGTCGCCGGAGAAACGGCGTTTGATTGGGCGGCGGCGTTTCCTGAAGTCATGCAGCAGGGCGGCTTTGATGTGATTGTGGGGAATCCGCCATATGTACGGCAGGAGCTTTTGCCCGAAGCAATGAAGGCGTTTCTTGCCCAAAGCTACACCGTTGCGCATGGTAGCGCGGATTTATACGCCTACTTCATGGAGCAAAGCGTCCGATTGCTGAAAGAGGGCGGTTTGTACAGTATCATTGTTGCCAATAAGTGGATGCGGGCGAGCTACGGAGAACCGCTTCGTCGTTGGATGAAAGCGCAATCGCTGGAGGAAATTATAGACTTTGGCGATTTGCCTGTGTTTGAGGATGCGATTGCGTACCCGTGTGTGCTGCGGATGCGCAAGGGCGCACCGAAAGAAGAGTTTCGGGCGGCAAACCTCACCACGCTTGATTTTGAGAGCCTTTCGGCTGAAGTAGAGCGGATGCGCTTTGCCGTGAGCATGACACAACTGCAAGATGCGGGCTGGTCGCTGACCAACAGGGCAGTAAGCGGGCTACTGGCAAAACTCCGTGCAGTAGGTACGCCGCTCGGCGAGTATGTGCAAGGGAAAATTTATCGTGGTGTGCTGACGGGCTTAAACGAAGCGTTTGTCGTGGATGCCGCCACTCGCGCCCGTCTTATCGCCGAAGACCCGAAAAGCGCGGATGTGTTGAAGCCGTTCTTAGCGGGGCGCGATGTGAAGCGGTACGCAACGCCAGAAGCGGAGAACTATTTACTGTTCATACCTTGGCATTTTCCTTTGCATAAAGATTCGAGCATTACAGGAGCATCAAAGGAGGCTGAACAAGAATTTGAAAAACAATACCCCGGCGTTTACAGATACTTGCTTGGTTTCAAGCAACAATTGGAGCAACGCAATAAAGCTGAAACGGGCATCCGTTATGAATGGTATGCACTTCAACGTCATGCTGCCTCATACTACGAAGAATTTGAAAAGCCGAAGATTATCGTTCCGGCAATCGTGCAGACCGCATCGTATCTTGTAGATGCAAGTGGTTTTTATTCCAACGACAAAACGAGTATTATCGGCGTAGATGACAAAGCCTTGCTTGCTGTGCTAAACTCGAAAGCAACGGATTTTTTTATGCACAGCATCGCAGCTACGAAACAAGGCGGCTTCTACGAATACAAACCGATGTACTTGGTGCAACTGCCCATTCCGCCGATTACCAACGCTGAGGCATTGACCGCACACGTGGAAACGATGATTACCACAACCAAAGCCCTCGCCGACCTCCGCAAGCGAGTATTGACGCTGCTTATGAGCAAAACGGGCATCACCAAAGCCAGCACAAAACTTCAGGAATGGGACGCTTTGACGTGGGCGGAACTGGAAGGAGAAATCAAAAAAGCAAAGGTGAAGCTCTCGCTGAACGACCAAGAGGAATTGCTCACGTACTTCGAGCAGAAAAAAGCGGAAGCTGAACGGCTGAAAGCCACACTTGCCACGACCGACCGGGCTATTGACGCGCTGGTGTATGTATTGTATGGTTTGACGGCGGAAGAAATCGCCGTTGTGAAGGGAGTTGCGTAATGTATTTGATGTACGTTGATGAAAGCGGCGATACGGGTATTCAGAACAGCCCAACACGATATTTTGTGCTAAGTGCGATGATTTTCCATGAATTACGCTGGCATGAAATGTTGGAAAGTCTGATAGACCTCAGAAAACATCTCCGCAATACAAAAGGTCTCAAGCTCCGAGAAGAAATCCACGCTTCGCATTTTATCAATAATCCTCAGGGCTTGGTGCGTATCAAGCGGCACGACCGATTAGACATAATGAAACAATGTATTGACTGGGCTGCGGAACAGAATGGAATGAACATTTTGACAGTGGTTGTTGATAAACAACGCCATTCGCAGGATGTGTTTGAATATGCGTGGGAAGTTTTATTGCAGCGTTTTGAGAATACCACCAATTATCGGAATTTTGCTGGTCCAATGAATGCAGATGAACGCGGGATGGTAATTTCTGATAATACAGACGGAAAGAAATTGCAAACCCTTATCAGAAAGATGCGCCGTTACAACCCTGTTCCCAATATGCAAGGTGTGTATGGCGGCGGCTCAAGGAACTTACGAGTTTCTCACATTATCGAGGACGTGATGATGAAGGATTCTGCATCGTCATACTTTCATCAAATTGCTGATGTTATCGCCTACTGTGTACGACAGATATACGAGCCAAATGCGTATATGAAAAAGAAGGGCGGACATAAATTTTATGAGCGGCTTGCCCCTGTTCTTGTACAAAAAGCCTCCCACAACCACCCACTGGGTATCGTAGAAGTGTGAATAAAAAACAAACTGGTACAAACAAAAAAGGGACGAAATCGTCCCGGAGGAATCCTACTCCGCAGTCTGGCTGCATTTGGGATTCGCAACAAATTTACTACCATTCTCACATTTTCCCTAACAAAAAAACCAACAAAAAAACAACTATGCACAAGGATTTCCCATGAATACCCCGTATTCTTCCCACATCCCCCGCAGCGCGAGCGCACACGACCTGCTCACCATGCAGATTCGCACACTTCCGCTCAATTCCCGCCTTGCTGCACTTTTTGGCAATATCCCCGCAAATGCGCCGTTCTCTGGCGTAGTTTGGGGCAATGCTGGCAGCGCGAAAAGCACTCTTGCGCTTGAGTTTGCAATGGAGCTTGGACGCTTCGGCACGATTCTCTACAACACGAGCGAAGAACACTTTAGCGTTGGCACAATCCAACAACGTTTGCGGTTTTTGCCCGTTCTCAGCCCGCGTGTAACCTTTCTCGAAAACCGCTCGCTTGAAGAACTGATGAATGCTCTTGCCACGCGCAAACCCCTTGCCGTTGTGGTGGATTCCGTCAGCGAAATGGATGCCGAACAAGAAGAAGTCATCGGATTGATAGACGAATTTCCCGATACGTCGTTTGTGTTTGTCGCGCAAGCCACCGCCAACGACCGCAAGCCGCTTGGCAGAAACGCGCTCCGCCACAAAGTTGATTTTGTCATCAAGTGTGAACGGCGCGGCGGAAGCCGTATTGCCATAAACGAAAAAAACAGACTTGCCCCAACAGCGCAAGAAATGGTTATATTCGAGGTAAACTGAAAAAAGCAAGAAAAAAATGTGTATTGTGAAAATAGTTCTTGCTTTTGAACAAAATTTTTCGTATGTTTGCACTTTCGTTTTTGTGCAAAAACTCTTCTTTGCACAAATTTCCCCTGCCAGTCCCTCCGAAACCCGTCGTATTGCACAGCACACTTGCGTTCCTCCACGCAATACGAATTTTCCCAAACTTTATTTTTCCTCTTCTATGAATGGCTCACGCCTTCAGCTATTGCGCCATGCGCACGGATTTTCCCAACGCGAGTTTGCGGAACTTCTCGGCATTAGTCGCCGCACCCTCAGTACGTTGGAGCAATCCCCCGAACACCTTCCAATCAAGTATTTTGCCCGCTTGCAGCGTTTAGGCATTCCCCTCGACAAGGACGACCCGCCGAATGTGCTGCCGTCTGCACGTGCTTCGCCCGCATTTTCTCCACCTTCTTCTTCTTTTGATTCCCCGCTCGTCCCACCGCCAAATGGCTTCGATATTTCCACCCTATACGACCTTGATACCGCATTATTGCTTGCCGAGAACGATGGAAATGCCGATGAGGAACATGAAAAGCGTGAAAATGCAAACAGCAACGCTGATATTGTTTCTCCAGTACGCTCGTCGCCTCGTCCCGTGCTGCCGCCCGCACCACTTGTGCTACACACCGTTCCTGGCAATCTTTTTCGGCTGTTGCGGCAACATTTGGAAATCACGAATGCCCGTTTGGTGCGGCTTTCTGGCTTAAAAATTTCCGATATTGAACACGCTGAATCGGGAACGACGCTTGTTCCACCCACACTTTTGGAAGCTCTTGTTGCCGCCGCCGAAGTCCCTGCCTTGACCGAACCCGATGCCTGCCTTGCCTATCTCGCCGATGCCTTGCACAAACGCACCAACGAAGCGGAGAAAGCCTCTCTTGCACCGCCAATGCCCGTTCTGCCAAGCAGCAACGGTAAGGATGCTGCAACGATTGAAGCGGTGCATTATCGCTGGGCATACGACCGCGTTGCAGCAGAACTGAACGACCTCAAAGCCGAACACCGCGACCTCAGCCGCCTCGCCGCAGAACGCCTCGCAAAGCTACATGAATTGGAGCGCGAACTTGACCGCTTCCACGTTCAACAAACCCTCAGCGATGAATTAGGGATGCAATACGCCGACGACCTGCATGAACACAAGTCCCGCCTCAACGAAGAAGTAAAACACCAGCAAGATAGGTTTATAGCAGCAAAAACAAACGCTCTCGAAATGCTTCCCGCCGTGATGCCACTTCTGAGTACGCTTGCACAAAATATGCTTTCCAAACAGCCTGCTTCCGAGGCTTCTGCTCACAATTTTTCACCACATTTCCCACCAACTAATTCACAATACTATGCGCACCACCACAACTCTACACCAGCCTTGCACGACCCGTGCGGAACAGGAAACTGCACCCCAGAATATGCCCGACAATCTGCCCAGCCACAAGCGACAATCGCCCGACAACCCGCCACCAGCAACGTTTTCAGAGAAATCTCCCAGCACCAAACCCACCAACACAATGAATACGAGCAAACACGCCTCTCGCCACCGCTCGGCACAAATGAATTTGCCGAAACCATCTCCTAAACCACGCACCATCACTCTTTCTGAGAGTATGCGGAATAAAATCACGAACTTGCGTGTGCTAGGTTTTTATCCTGGGTTCAGCGAGCAATTTATCATTGAACGAGCTTTAAGCAATACGATTTTGCAATGCAGGTGGAATCCTGACGACGATTCCGAATTTGATGAGTAAGGGTGAGAAGAAACTGAAGGAGAGCATATTCACAGGCTTGGCAGCTCTCAGGAACAAGCCTGTGGATATTTTTACGCAAGAAAACACCTGCGATATGGGCAAAATCACTGTGCCTAAACTGTGCTTCTTTTGTACCAAGCCCTATCTAAAAATATCATTTTGTAAGCCTTTTTATGCACAAGTACAACGGAACAGACCACCAACAAAAAAGCCCGTCATGCGAGTAATGACGGGCTTTTGGGAAGGTTCTTTGTGGCTCCGGAAGCAGGACTTGAACCTGCGACCGTCAGATGCTCTAACCAACTGAGCTATTCCGGAGTGTTTTTGTTCTTTTCTTTTGCTGAAGGCGTTTGTGAAAGAAGAGCTACAAATATACAGAGATATTTTTATGTAGTCAAGTTTTTTTTGAAAAATATTTGTAAAAATTTTTATTCCCGAATAAGTTCCCATTCTCGTGCGACAGATTTCTTTAACACAAGCACTGCAATCGAATTGGAAAACCATCGCCAAATAATAGCCAGATAGCCGTATTTCCTGAATCGGCGCGGCGATTCGTAAATTATTGCCTCGCGCAGCCAAGAAATAGAGCCGTTTCTGCGCAAGCGCGTGTACAAATCAAAATCTTCTCCCGCAACAATGTTGCTCTTGTAACCGCCCAGTTCTTCAAACGCTGCCCGCCGCACAATCTGGCACTCGCCGCGTCCCATGCCGATTCCCAGCACGTTCAGCGCACGCACGTACACGTTCATACACGCATGGAAAATGCGGTCTGACCAAATCTGCTCCTCTGGCGCGATGTACACAGGAGTTGCCGCCGCAATGCCCGTCTTTGCTTGCTCCCACGCTGTTACTGCTTCGCAAAGCGTGTCCATATTGTGCGGAACGGTATCGGCATTGATAAATACCAACACCCGTCCCCGTGCGGCTTCCGCGCCTTTGTTGCGTCCTTCGGCAATCGTTTGGCGGCGTGTTTCGGTGTGTTCGAGAATTGTGTCCACCAAGCCGCGTTTTTGCGCTTCGCGCAAAAGGCTGAGACTGGCATCGTTGCTGGCTCCGTCGCTGGCGATAACTTCAAAACGGTATTTTTTGCGCCGCTCTGGCGTAAAAAGCTCTACAAGCCGCATGACAAGGCGTTCTTCATTCAGAACTGGGATAACGAAACTTATCCGAATGTCTTCAGATGGCGTATTTGCTAGGTGGAAGGGCGAATCGGGCATTTGCCAATGTTATTGTGAAAGGAAGAGAAAGCAGATTATTTTGTAAATGCCCGCGCTACTTCAAGCGCAGCAGCAAAATCGGCGGGCAACTCGGCAGCAAATTCCAGCCACGCGCCGCTCACAGGGTGCGTAAAACCAAGCGTTCTGGCGTGGAGTGCCTGACGGGGAATTGCCTGTAAAAGTGCCGTTACGTGATGCCTGATTGCCGCACTATTGCTATTGCCGCCGCTAATATTCGGCTGTAAGCCGCCATACGCCTCATCGCCCACAAGCGGATGATGAATGGACGAGCAATGCACACGAATCTGATGCGTCCTGCCCGTGCGGAGCTTGAGCGCAAGCAGCGTACAGGCTCCAAACCGTTCTATCACTTCGTATTCCGTACACGCATATTTGCCGCCCTGCGCCACGACGCTCATAATTTTGCGGTCGCGCGAAGAACGCCCGATATTTCCTTCAAT
>RDXM01000084.1 GCA_004292595.1 Candidatus Kapaibacterium sp.
GACTTCATCCATTGTTGATGTTTTCTGCATTTTCATCATCTTCATCCATTCCATCATCTTCATCTGCGTCCTAAAAAATCATGACCTGACTAGTTACAATATCTTTTGTCTAAATACTGGGGTTTATTCATCAAATCACCACGCAACATCAAGCACCATGAAAGCACTCCGCCTCTACGAAGCCACCGAGCAACGCATTGCGATTGACGACATCCCACGCCCTGAACTCGCCGAAGGGCAAGCACTGGTGCGCCTTCGCGCTGCCGCGCTCAATCACCGCGACGAGTGGATTCGCAAAGGACAATACGGAAAGCTCCGCTACGGCGCGGTTCTTGGCTCGGATGGCTGCGGCGTTGTGGAAGAAATTGCCAGTACCGACTACGAAGCCCACAAACACTGGCTTGGCAAAGAAGTCATTATCAATCCGTCGCTTGGATGGGGCAATAATCCTCGTGTTCAAGACCGCGCATACCATATTTTGGGAATGCCGAGCGATGGCACATTTGCCGAATACTGCGCTGTTCCCCTTGCAAATCTTCACCCCAAACCCCAGCATTTATCGGATGTTCAAGCTGCTGCTTTGCCGCTTGCTGGACTAACCGCATTTCGCGCCGTAAGCACGCAGGGAGAAATTTCCGCAGGACAAAACGTGCTTGTAACAGGCATTGGCGGCGGTGTGGCGCAGTTTGCGGCGCAATTCGCACTTGCGCTTGGTGCGAAAGTGTTGTGTACGTCGGGCGACGAGCAAAAGCTCCAGAAAGCCCGTGAAATGGGCGTTCATGGGGCGTACAATTACAAAAGTAGCGATTGGCAAAAAGCATTGCTCCAAGAGCATGGCGAATGCGATGTGGTGATTGATTCTGCCGTTGGCGATAGCATTGACGCGCTCTTGGGGCTGCTCGCTTTCGGCGGACGCTACGTGTTCTACGGCGCAACAAACGGTCGCCCAACGACGCTGAACGTGCAGATGATTTTTTGGAAGCAACTTCGCTTACAAGGCTCGACAATGGGCAATGACGCGGAGTTTGCGGAAATGCTGCGCTTTGTAGAGGCAAAAAAAATTATTCCTGCTGTTGATTCTGTATTTTCTTTTACCGATATTGTTTCTGCCTTCGATACAATAGCGCGTGGCGGTCAGTTTGGCAAATTGGTGGTGCGGTTTTGAAAGTTATTTTTTATCATGCAGTGGCACAGACATTCTTGTCTGTGTTTTTTTCAAAACCCTCTCCAATACTCACAGACAAGAATGTCTGTGCCACTATAAAAGCTGGTGTAAGCTGTCATTGAAAGTATTGCTGATTTGTAGTTCATCATTTCTTCTACGTCCCTTTGTTGTTGGGATGTTTCCCTTTTTACTATGCGTTTACCCTCACTTCTAGGGCATTCCGCCCAACTTCTGCGGATAATTGAACATTCCCCCCGACCCGCAGATGTGCTTGCTTCCGAGTATTTTCGTTCAAAAAAATACATTGGCGCGAAAGAACGCCGATTCATCGCGCAGGCGGTATTTTCCTCCTTGCGCGGACACAGCGTCTTTGCCTACTGTGCGCACGAAGCATTGAAGCACATTGCGCATGACACCGATGCGGTGAAAGCGCATTTGCAGACGCATGGCAAAGTTGGCAAGCGCAGCAGCGCGGAAATGCTCTTCGATGAATTGGGCGTGATTACGGCGTGTTGCTTGGTGGGCAATCAAGTCGGCGTGGGCAATATGTTTGCGACCATTGAGCAATCGCTCGGCATTCCCTACCAAGACATTGAAGGACGCATCATTGCTTTAGGCGAGGCGTTTGGCGAGCGTGCTGCTATTTCGCAGGATGCTGGAGTGCAGTTTGCGGCGGCATTGTACGAGTATTGGGCAATGTTGCATGAAGAAATCGAAGCAATTTTTGATGCCGATGAATTCCCCGAAGCCGCACAGGAGCTTATTGCCAAGCGATATGCCGTGCCGCGCTGGATTATGGAAGCATGGCAAGAGGAATCCATTCCGCCGCACCACGACTGGTTTCAAGCGGTGGAATTAGCCGCATCGCTCCTCAGTGCAGCACCGCTTTCGCTGCGAGTAAATATGCTTGGTGCAGACCGCACGGCTGTACTGGAAATTTTGCGTAGCGACGGCGTAACAGCCCGCGAAGGCAAGCTCTCACCACATTGCATCACCTCCGAGCAGCGTGTAAACTTGACCGCAACAAACTTATACCGCGAAGGCACGATTGAAATTCAAGACGAAGCAAGCCAGCTAGCGGGGTTCGCGCTCGCGCCGCAGCAGGGCTGGCGTGTGCTGGATGCGTGTGCGGGAGCGGGCGGGAAGTCGCTCCACATCGGGGTTTTGCAGAAAAATCGCGGCGAAATTATTGCCTCCGATGTGGAATACCAACGCTTGAAGGAATTGCCTGTGCGAGCGCGGCGAAGCGGGCTGACGAACATTTCTACCGTGCAGCTCACAAGCAAAATCACAACCAACGCACTTCCCGAACAGCTCCAACGCTACAAAGCCCAATGCGATGCGGTCATTGTCGATGCGCCCTGCTCTGGCATGGGAACAGTGCGCCGAATGCCGATGACGAAGTGGCGGCTCACGCCCGACCTCCTGCGCAAACACGCCCAGAAGCAGCTTGAAATCTTGCAGTCTTTCGCTCCTGCGGTGAAAGACGACGGCGTGTTGCTCTATTCTACCTGTTCGCTCATGCCGCAAGAAAACGAGCACGTTGTTCGCGCATTTTTGGCGGCAAACCCAGATTTTACGCCAGAAGCACTCGCTCCACATTTTGCAGAAAACAACGTCCACATTCCAGGTTTGCATAAAGACGTAGCAATGCTCACGCTCACACCCGCGCAGCACGGCACCGATGGCTTCTTTGTGGCGCGGTTGCGGAAAAACGGCAATGCGTGATTGTACAGCCTACGCTGTACAGCCTACGTGAGGCTCTCGCGTCCCAGCGAGGGTCTCACTTTGCCAGCCCAAGTTCCACTTCTCCAGTCAAAGATTTCACTCCTCACATTTGCTCCATGCTGCACCGATTCTTGTTCTCCCTTCTCTGTCTGTGCCTCCAAGCCGCACCAATACTAGCGCAAGAAGCCGACGACGTGCAACCAAATACACCGCTTTTCCTCCAAGCAGAAAAGCTCATTGGCAATGTCGGTGCGACGGGCGGATTTACACGGGAATTGATTGGCAATGTGGTCTTAACGCAAGGTCCTGTGCGAATTACCTGCAATCGCGCGATGCACTACGTCGAGCAGAATCGCGCCGATGTGTTTGGCAACGTCGTCCTCACGCAAGGCGCAACCACGATGAAAGCCGCAGAAGGCACGTATGATGGCGCGGCGCGGGTGATTTCTGGCAGAGGCGGCGTAGAACTCTTCGATGGAAAATCAAACCTGAAAGCCCGCACGGGAAGCTATTCTACGGCAGTAAAGCAAGCGCGATTTTTTGGCAAAGTCCGCATTGAAAACGATTCGCTCATCATCACTGCTGATTCGCTCGAATATCACCGCGCAACGCAAAATAGCTTTGCAAACGGTATGGTTACTGCGCAAGGAAAGTTTACAAGCGCGTATTTGCAAGGCGATTCGCTCACCAACATCCACGCCGACCGCTACACGCGCGTCAGCAACTACGCTGGACACGGGCAAGCAATGGTCAGCCAGATAGATACCGTGCGGGATGCAGAAAATAGTGCAGATTCGTCCAGCAATAAAGAGCCTTCTTCGCCAAAAAATATTGAAAAAAAATTAGAAAAAATTACGAAGAAAAATACTCCTGTGCGGCTTGACACCTTGTGTATAGCTGGACAAATGCTAGAAGGATTTCGCAAGGATAGCAACGAAGTGTATATTGCAGTTGGCGCAGTGCAGATGACACGCGGACGGCTTGCAGGACGCGCAGAACGGGCAGTCTATGAAAAGACCTTCGAGCGCATTCGTTTGTATGCCACAACCACCGCTACGCCTATTTTGTGGCTCGATTCCACGCAACTACGCGGCGATTCGGTGTTTATTCAACTCCGCAACAAGCAGCTTGACTGCATCACCGCTTACGACAACGCTTTTGCCGCAACCAAGAACGATACCGCGCACCAAGACCGCATTGACCAGCTTTCGGGCGAAAATATCATCATCAACATTCAGCGCGACACAATGCGTTCAATTTCTGCTGAAGGAAAAGCATTTAATGTGTATTTTGCGCAATCCGAAAGCGAGGACAGCATCCGCACAAAACAGCCCGATGGCGCGGTAAAAAACGCCGCCGACACCGTGCGCGTCCTCTTCGAGCGCGGTGAATTAGATAACATTCTCTGGCGCGGAAAAGTAGAAGGCGAATATATTCCCGAATCCATTGCCCGAAAGCAGCTTCAAACCTTGCGTTTGAAGGGTTTTGAATGGTTTTTGAATCGCCCTACGTTGTGGCGCGGCATGACGCAAGGCGTAGAACGGGCAAGCCCACCAGTACAGGCTTCTCAGGCAGTTCCTTTGGTGAAGAAAAAGGAGAAATTGCCACTACGCAAGCAATAGAATACTCAAAAATCTAAGTAGATAATCTTCAAAAATATTTAGTGGCACAGACATTCTTGTCTGTGAGTATTCATGAGAATTTCAAGCGACCAACACAGACAAGAAGTCTCAAGCCACTGCTGACTTTTGCCGCTTTTTTTGTTCAATTCAAACAAGTATTACATCTCATTCTTTCCTCAATTTTCCTAAACTCCATAATCCTTATGGCTCTTTCTTCTTATCAACGTCTTTTTTCGCGCTCGGCAGGCGTTCTGGCGCATATTACCTCGCTTCCGGGACGCTTCGGCATTGGCGATATGGGCAAATCTGCCTACCAGTTCGTGGATTTTTGCAATGCCGCGCAATTACGCCTCTGGCAGGTGCTTCCGCTTACGCCGACAGGCTACGGCAACAGCCCCTATTATTCCTATTCCGCAATGGCGGGAAATCATCTGCTCATCAGCCCTGACGGCTTGAAAGAGCGTGGTTTTTTGAGCGAGAGCGACCTTGCAAATGTGCCACATTTCCCCGACAACCGCGTGGATTATGGCGCGATGATTCCCTTCAAAATGGGCTTGTTCGAGAAAGCACTCGCAAATTTCCAAGCAAATGCATCCAAAGAAGAGCGCAAAAACTATGAGAAGTACTGCAAAGACAATAGCGCGTGGTTGGAAGATTTCGCACTCTACGTCGCGCTAAAAACGGCGAAATACGACGGTCAGCCGTGGGATAAATGGGAACAGCCCGACCGTTTCTTGGAGAAAAAAGCAATGGACGCGGCTCGTAAAAACTACGCGCATCTCATTAATTTGCACAAATTTTTGCAATATGAATTTAGTGTACAATGGGCATCATTGCGCAAATATGCCAACAGCAAAGGCGTTGCGTTTGTGGGCGATATTCCAATTTTCGTTGCGTATGATTCCGCCGATGTCTGGTCGAAAAAAGATGTATTCCGCTTGGACGACAACGCCATGCCGACGCACGTCGCAGGAGTGCCGCCCGATTACTTCTCTGCAACAGGACAACTCTGGGGCAACCCGCACTACAACTGGGCAAACATGGAAAAAGATAAGTTTCAATGGTGGGGCGACCGCTTTGAGAAATGCTTTGAATTGTACGACGTTGTGCGCGTGGACCATTTTCGTGGGTTCCAGGCGTATTGGGAAGTGCCGTTTGGTATGCCGAATGCCATGAAAGGCACGTGGCAGCTTGCTCCGGGACAAAAACTTTTTAGCGCAATGAAAAAGCGATTTAAGGAATTGCCTGTGATTGCAGAAGATTTAGGCTTAATCACGCCTGAAGTAACGGCGTTGCGCAAGGAGTTTGGAATGCCCGGCATGAAAATTCTGCAATTCGGCTACGAAGGCGGCGACCCTAGCGACGGATTCCTTCCGCACAACTACGAGACCGATTGCGCCACCTACACTGGCACCCACGACAACGACACCACGCTCGGCTGGTTCCGCTCCTGCACTGACGACCGCAAGCGCAATGCTCTTGATTACTTGCGTGCAAGCAGCGAGCAGGAAGTGGTCTGGGAAATGATTCGCGCTGGATATTTATCAACGGCACTCTTTGCAATTTTTCCCTTGCAAGATATTCTTACGCAGGACTCCAGTTCGCGGATGAATTCGCCTGGAAAGGCTGATGGGAACTGGGAATATCGCTTATTGCCGAATCAACTCGGCGAATGGCACGTGAATATGCTCGCAAAACTTGGCAAGCTCTCCAACCGCCTTGAGCCTGTCGAAAAAGAGCCAGTAAAACTAGAATCAACGTTGTAAAATAAGCTGCAAGATTGATAAATACTTGCGTTCTCGCCCGATGATAGCAAAAGATGGTAAAAATTTTCCTCTTTTGCTGCATCGGGCGTAATGTTTTGAACAAAAAAAAGAGAAAACTGGCACGTTGTTTGACAGATGAAAAGAGTGTGCATAACTTTTTCTACGATAATTGAGCAGACGTTATGCCATGAGAAAAGAAACCGTGCGCAATAGCATTTGCATTTTTCGCGCTGAATTTCGTATCTTCCATAACGTTGTCGCAGCAAATATAATCACAGCAACAAATCTCGCTCGTCTATTTTCGGGAGAATACTATGGCTTTCCAAAATTCCAATGTCAATGCAAAACTAAACTTTCTTATTGACGAAAGTGCAAGTTTTATACGCCGCTATATGGATGAATTACAAGGACATAAGGTGCGCCAAGCCTCGCTGGAACGCCTTGTCAAGGGAGCAGACGGATTTGCTACGCCGGGCGAAGTCTATCGCCCATTTTCCAAGTTTTCTCCCGTCGAACCGATTGCCAAAGCCGGCGAACACTCTTCTGAACTTCTCATTAAGGGACGACAATGACACTGTACTATCTTGATTCTTCCGCATGGCTTCAATACTACGTCCGTGAGCAAGGCTCGGAGAGAGTTGCAGCTTTATTTCAGTCGTCGGTCGCGCTTGCGTGTTCGTCGTTTGGTTTTGTTGAAGTGGTCGTTACCCTCAGCCGTTTAGCGCATTCGGGGGCAATTTCCCACGAAGATTTGTTGCAGAAAATTCACGACCTCGAAAATGACTGGACGCAATTTCTCCAAGTTTCTGCTTCATCGGCAGTTATCAAACACGCTGAACAGTCTGCCTTGAAGTACAATCTTTCGCCAGAACGTGCCTTGCACATCGCGTCATTGCTTGCTGTGCAAGAACGCACGGGCGCAAGCGACAACACCGTTACGCTTGTTTCGACCGATACCGAATTGCTTGTAACGGCGCAAAAATATGGCATTCCGGGCATGAATCCTTCCGAAGCGTCGTAAATACCTGCATTTGCCTTTCTTCCATTCACGTTTTTTGTAGAGATATTTTGTCCAACGCTCCACACGATACTTCTTCCCTGTCCCAGCACTCACGCGCCCTCGCGTTGCTTGCTCTCACGGCAGTATTGTGGAGTTCGGGTGGCTTTTTGATAAAGCTCATTTCGTGGAATGCCTTCTGTATTGCTGGAATGCGCGGTGCGATTGCCGCCGCCTGTATCGCGCTGCTCATGCGCAAACATCTCGTGTTCAATCCTACGCGCCTTTCCTTCTATGAACGCTGCGCCGCCCTTGTTTATACCTCAACCGTAACACTCTTCGTCTCGGCAACAAAGCTCACAACCGCCGCCAATGCTATCTTGCTGCAATATACGGCACCCGTTTATGTGGCAATTTTTGGTGCATGGTTTTTGAGTGAACGCACCGACAAACGAGACTGGATAACGCTTGCAGCCGTTCTCTGCGGTATGGTGCTGTTTTTTGTGGAAGGCTTATCGGCAGATAATATGCTAGGAAATTGCCTCGCGCTTCTGAGCGGACTTAGTTTCGCGTGGCTTACGCTCTTTATGCGCAAAGAAGCACAAATACGCCATGCGCAGACGATTTCTTTACAAAATACTTCTTCTATTTCTTCAAGCAATTCCTCCAATTCTGGCGTAAACGCTGTGTTTTGGGGCAATATTCTGACCGCGTGTATTGGTGCGCCTTTCGTGGTGCAATCTTTCCTTGGCGGTACGGCTCCTGTCTCTGGCGACGCGGCATGGCAAAGTTGGCTTGGATTGGTGCTTCTAGGCGTGTTTCAGCTTGGCATTTCCTACATTCTCTATGCTCGCGCCCTGCCGCACGTCAGCGCACTGGAAGCAATTTTGATTCCTGTTATAGAGCCGCTCCTGAATCCTGTCTGGGTTGCGATTGCAACAGGCGAAAAGCCGAGTTTTTATGCGGCATTGGGCGGTATTGTTGTCGTTGCTGCCATTACCGTTCGCAGTCTGCTTGCCCTTCGCGCACCCCGCACAAATCCTTGATTTGGCAAAATATGTTTTAAAGTGTATTTTTGCACTGCTTGAGTTCCACAACGCTCTATTGCCGCATTCCTTCTCATCATTTTCCTTCTCGTATTGCCCCTTGCACCGCGTTAATTCGCCCTTCTTTTCTGAACTGTTTGTCTTTTGTATGATATTTTCCGTTGAAAAAACAACGCTGGTGCGTGTATTGGTGCGCTCTCTGGGCTTTTTTATCAAATTTTCATTTCGCACATTCATTTGTGTCATACTCTTTGCTTTCGTTCATGTTACTCAGGCTCAGGAACAACGTCCTGCGAGCAGCACAACGGCGACAAGCAGCATAAAGTCTGCCCTTCTTCAACAACTCCAACGCGGCGAAACCGAGTATTGGGTGCGCCTGACTAATGGCGATATGCTTTCTGGCAAAGTGCTGGAGGTGTTGGAACGCTCGGCGGGTTCGGCAACGTCGGCAGCTATGCCCGAAGAAGGGCTTATTCTCGAAACATCGTTAGGAAAACTGACTATTTTTTTGAGTGAAATTAGCGAAATCGTTCCGCGCCGCTCTGCCTATCGGCACAACCACCGTGCATACATTATGCCAACCGCCGAACCTATTGGCAATAATCACTTTATTGGTTTGTGGGAATTGATATTTTTATATGCCGGAGCAGGAATTGGCGATGTTGTTTCTATCACGGGCGGGCGCACAATCGTTCCGTTTTTGTCTGCCGATGAGCAAGTAACGCTTGTCAATCTGAAAATCACTCCCTACGTGTTCGAGCTTGATGAGAGCGGAAACCGCTTATTTACCTGCATTGGGGGCAATTTCGCGCTGGCAAATACGCCCAATCAATTCTGGCACGCATACATGGGCGCGACGTTCAAAAGTGCGCGGTCGAGCATCACGGGACACGTTTTTTACAAAGTAAATGAACCAAGCAGCTATCGGATTCGCGCAGGAAATTTCTTGGATTTCAATGCTCGCTATCCCGCATCAACACTGGGCATCGGCGCAGCGTTAGACACGCGCATCAGCGACCATCACGATATGCACTTTATCGGCGAACTCTGGAACGCAAACGTGCTGCAACCCAGCGCGACTGCTATTTTGCTCGGTCTCCGCCTCAGCAATACTGCGGTTTCGATGGATGCAGGACTTGCTATTTTCACTCAGCCGTTTGTTTTTCCGTTTGTGAGTTTTGCATGGACACCATTTTGATGATATACGAAGATGCTTTTTCAGTAGTGTTAAAAATCAGTTGCTAGCTCTTTGTCGTAGCTCCTTCTCCTTTTGGAAGAATGCGGGGGATGGGGAGCGTTTATACAAAATTTCTTGCACACTCCTGTTGTTCAGAGATTTTGTTATGGACTGCTTTTTCATATCTTCCGTTCGATTGCTCCACGCACAAAGCCGCCCGCTGCTTCCAAGCGCTCTTTTGCGGCTGGTACATCCACATTTGCCAGAAGCATCACAATCGCTGTTTTTACGTATCCATTTGTTGCGCCCAGAACGCGGCTGGCTTCGTCGTAATCAACGCCCGTAATGTCTATCACGATGCGCTTTGCACGTTCAACAAGTTTTTGATTGGTCATTGCCAAGTCCACCATCACATTCCCATATGTTTTGCCAAGGCGAATCATGGACGCAGTAGTCAGCATATTTAAGACGAGCTTTTGCGCCGTACCTGACTTCATTCGCGTTGAACCCATCACAACTTCTGGTCCTACGTTGGGGCAAATAAAAATATCTGCCGAAACACCCAATTCATGCAGCTTTTCGCGGTTCGTTGTGGTAACAAGAATCGTCGGTGCGCCGTGCTTTTTTGCTTCGGCGAGTGCGCCTAGCACATATGGAGTGCGCCCAGAAGCCGCAATACCACACACAACATCGTTTGCAGAAATATTCATCGCCAAAAGGTCGGCAGCACCCGCATCGGGCTTGTCTTCTGCGCCTTCCTGCGCCGAGAAAACAGCTTCGCGCCCACCAGCAATGAGCGCAAGCACCATTTCTGGCGGTGTGCCATATGTTGGCGGGCATTCCGACGCATCCACAATACCAAGACGACCGCTTGTGCCAGCTCCAACATACATTAAGCGTCCGCCGCGTTTGAAGCGTTCAACAATCACATCCACCGCTTCGGCAATGTGCGGAATTTCTGCGCCAACAGCACGCGGCACACGCTCATCATTGCTATTGATAAGCTGCAAAATTTCTTGCGTAGATGCCGCATCAATTCGCGCTGTTTCGGGATTTTTTTGCTCGGTAGGGAGTCCAGCAATTTGTGTAAAAAGTTCGCTTGCGGGCATAATGATTTTGGGAAAAATTTGAGAAGGAAGAAGAAATTATCAGAGTGTAGACGGGGCTTGCCTTGAGGACGTTGAGCGAGTGCGTTTAGCGAATACGTTGTAATTTCAAGAGGGTTTCCGAGCGTTCTAGGGCGGCATCATCAAACGGGATTGCCGTGAGCGCAAGGAATAATGCGCCTTGCACGGCAATATTGCTTGCATCAAGCGCGAGCGTGTGAACGCCACGTGGTTGCTCAAGATTCTCGGCAAGCCGCGTAATGGTGCGCCCCGTGGCATCCAGTAACTCTGCCGAAACGCGGGCGCGGTCTTCCAGTTCATAGCGAATGGTGCTGTTTTGCACGAATGGATTTGGCTCGGCACGAGCAAATTTGAGAACAGTATTGGGAACACGCACGAATGCGGAATCTTTCACAAAATTTGCTTGGAGCGCACGAAAAGCAGAGGCATTTGCATCAAAGGGGCGCAAGCGATAAAAATGGACATCGCCGCGAGACGGCGCAGAATCGCGCAATTCATAGAGCGTTCCCTGTGCATTACCGCGCAAGCGCAAGGCTGGATTGGTGCGAAAATGCGCAAGGGTATCAAAAGGGCGCAGCGCGAAGAGCTTGAGCAACGACGCACTATCGGAGACCATGAGCGCAATACTCTCTGCTGAAACAATACGACGAAGAACCACAAAGCCAGCATTTGTGCGCCTTCCCGTGCGCTCGGATGAAGTGCGCCAAGAGATACGAACACGCTTATCGCCTGTATATTCGGCAGCAAATGTGCTAACGGCAAGCTGTGGTGCGGGTTCTATACTGGGAATTTCCGTGCGGTATGCCGTGAGCATTTCAACGTTATCATGCCGCACAAGCTCCAGATTGCCGATTGTTCCTTGTGCGTAAAGGTTGTTAGCTACAGACTTGAACGCATTTGCTTGAAAACGTCCATACGGCTCTGTCCATTCCATGCGAAATTGCTCAGGTGAGCGCACGGTATCGGAAAACTGGAGGCGAAAACGCCCCAGAAGCCGCTCCATTCCTTGCGGAACAACAAAAGAGTTCTGTACGCTATCTGTGCCTAAGATGGCAATGGCAATGCGTGATTCTGCGGCTTGCACCTGCATTTTTACTTCATATGCACGGCGTTCTGAACCGAGAATGTGCGGAAAAACAAGACGTGGAAGTGGCGTAGAATCTAGTTCGCAGCGAGCGTTTTGCAAAAGAGAGCGTGGAACATTGTGCAGGGTCAGGTAGAATGTGCCGTTTGCCCAGTATTGCCACGAAATGCCATCTGAGCCTGATGCTGTCTGGCTTGCAGGGCGAGAGCGATTGACAAGAATAATATCAAACTCGCAGGAGTTGGGCGGAAGAATAAGAATATTTGCACAGCGTAGTTCGGCAAGGGTGTCGGCAGTGAGTGTTTGTGCGGTTAGCCGCGCATACATCATGGAAAAGATAAGCAGACTCACGACAACGCATATTCTTGAAAAGCGAGATTTCATGCGGCACGTGGAATTGAATGACAGAGAAAGATACTACGAAAGACGGATATTATTCCCGCGAATTTTCATCAACCAGAAAGAACGTGCGCATCTTACCTTTGCCTTTTATGTCAATGGTGCCGCGTTCCTCGAATTTATAGATATGATGCAACTCTTCATACACCGATTCTGAGCAGTGAATACGTCCTGCTTCGCCATGAGATTCCATGCGGCTTGCGATATTGACGGTATCGCCCCAGAGGTCATACACAAACTTCTTTGTGCCGATAACGCCCGCAACAACTGGTCCGCAGTGCATTCCGACCCGCATAGAAATAGGATAGCCTGTGGCTGCAACAAACTGACGCAGCTCATTTTGCATCGCAAAGGTAAAGGCAGCCGCCTGCAAAGCATGGTCTTTGTCAATGTTTGGAATGCCCGCCGCCACCATATAGCTATCGCCAATGGTCTTAATTTTCTCAACGCGATAATGGTCTAAGAGCGAGTCAAACTTAGAAAAGAGCAAATTGAGGAGCTGTACAATCTTCGTTGCCGAGACCAGCGAAGCGAGATTGGTGAAGCCAACAATATCGGTAAAAATCACGGTTACGTTCTCATATTGGTCGGCAATCGTTTCTTCACCTTCCTTCAAACGGGTTGCAATCTGGGCTGGAAGGATGTTCAGAAGAAGATTATCTGCTTTGACCTGCTCTTTTTCCAACACCACATTGAGCTGATTGATTTCCTCAATGGACTCTTTCAACTGCTCGTTTTTATGCTGTAATTCGCTATTGGTTTGCTCAATAATTTTGGCTTGGTTGGCGAGTTCTTGTTGGGCATTCATCAATTTGCGCTGCGCCATATCGCCGATACGTGTGAGCTTGGTTGCTTGGCGGAGCAGATGCTCGTAGCGCTGCCCCAGCGTACGATATTCCTCCAGCAATTCTGCTTGATTCATGGTATCAATACGCACAAGGGTTTCTCGGTAGTGCGTCGCAATATCTAGTTCGTTTTTAAACATTTCGTTAATATACGCCCGCTTAACATCCGCCGACACTTCCTCGTGTGGAGAGTGGTTGTGAAGCGTGTTGGCGGATGAAGATGTTGATAAATGTTGCGACATAGCGAAGAAGAAAGCAAGCAAAACACAGAGAAAAGAGAGCAGAGCGCACAATGCCCAGAGACCGCCTAGCAAGCGGTCTCTGTATGGAAAAGGCGGTATTCTAGGAGTACGGTAAATACATGATTTTCATGTCCATACCGTCAGCAAATTCCTTGCCTTGGTCTAAAATATCTTCATCATCTTCTTGGTAGTGCCAGTAGGCTTCAATTGCCCCAGCCGAGGTATAATGGTAGCTTTGCATACGGTCGAACAAATCCAGAATACATTTCGATGCGCTGGTATTAAAATAGGTAAGGCGAAAATGCACCGAGAGGAAACGCTTTTCTTCCGTTGTAAAGGCCATAAACCATTCTACAACTTGGCTAAAAAAGGCAACGGCATCTTCGTTGAAGAATTCGCCTTCGATTTCGATAATACCATCTTCAACGTGCGCGGTAATTCCGGGCGTTGTTTTGGTACGTTCCAGTATCATATTAAGAAGCATTTTCTTGTCCTTTCGAGATATAAACGGAAAGCATATAAAATGAGGTTTCGTCATTAAAAGGCAAAAAGTCAAATTCTATGGGAAATTCAGATTTTCGCGCCATGTCAATCAGCCCCAAGCCCGCGCCCTTACTTTCAGACTGGCGTGGCAAGCGGCGTTGTTCGTTGTAATAGACCTTGAGTTGGTCTTTATTCATTTTGCTCACAATCTCACAGCGTTCGCGAATACGTGCGACGTTATCATTAAACATCAAATTTCCCGAACTAACACAATAGCAGTCGTCCATTTCGCTTACAACTAAGATGCCGACACCGCTCTCTTTGCCTTCTTCATCGACTTCTTTTTCTGCTGAATAGAACAAAATATTTTGCGACATCTCAACAAAAATCGCAAAAATTCTCTTCATGACCATTGTTTGATTTGTCCGCGCAGCAACTTTACCACGCAGAGCGGTTGCCATCTCTACAATGGCGGGCTGGGCAAATACCCCCTTGAACGACATCAGAATCCGATTGTCGGTCATTTGGCGATATTGCTGATAAAGATTTGGGAAATCCATCGTGTCGTTCCTTCTTACACGGTAAAGGGTTTCATAATTTGTAATTTACGCATCTAAACGAATTCCAACAACAGTAATATCATCACGTTGTTCTTCGCTACCCTGATGCTCACGCAAGCGAGCATCAAACAAATCGTGCTGTTCCTGCATTGGCTTGGCATGGATAGATACTATCAGTTCGCGCAATCTTCTCTTACTAAATTTTATACGCTGCGGATTACTTTGGTCGCCGAATCCATCGGAGGATAAATAGAGCAGCATTCCTGGAGTACGCTCTATAACGTGCTGTTCAAAACTCGGCATATTTGAGCGTTGTTTGCCACCAATGTGTGCCATAGAGCCGTTTATGGTCTCTAACACACCATCTTTGACAACATAGAGCGGCAGCCCAGCTCCAGCAAAAAGAACGCGCGTCGGTTCAATCACGCATAAACACACGTCCATACCGTCGCGTGAGAGCATATTTTCACCTTCCTGTTTTAATGCCATACGCACGGCAATATTCAAATTTTCTAAAATAAGTCTTGGTCCAGTAATGCGCTTTTGGTTCACAATTTCATTCAACAACGTATTACCAATCATAGACATAAATGCGCCTGGTACACCATGTCCAGTACAATCCACAACTGCGATAACCTGTTTATCACCTAAATCGCTGAACCAATAAAAATCACCAGAAACTACGTCGCGTGGCTTAAATAACACAAAGTGTTGTGGCAATAAGTCTTTCATTTCTTCAGCTTCAGGCAAAATCGCGCTTTGGATACGCTTACCGTACTCAATACTGGCACGAACCTCCTCGTTATACTCTTCAATAATATGATTTTTGTCAGTTAATTCATCATTTTTTGAGCGAATTTGCTCCATTGCCGAGCGGATATTTGCGACCATAAAGTTAAACGCACCAGAAAGAACGCCGATTTCATCGGCAGTTTCAGCTTTCACTTCCACATCAAAATTCCCCTCAGCAACCGTCATGGAGGCTTTCGAGAGCTTGACAAGCGGCTGTACAATACGTCCAGTCTGCCAGACAAAAATCAGACCACCCAGTATAAGCACCAACACGCCCACGGCAAAAGCAACCATACGGCTTTGACGCACGTCATCCTTCAGATTTTTTCTTGTTACCCCAACGATAATCTGCCCAATATTTTCTTTCGCTTCTGTCACCATTGGAACAAGTGCAATGGTAACGTCATCAAGGTCAATAGATTGACGACCTTTTTGTTTCAATAATGCTTGAATGTTGCTCTCAAAGGCTTGCGATTTTGAGCTTTGATATGCTGCAAAGGGTGTGGTTTCGCCAGCACGATAAATAATGGCAAATTCCACCTCTTCCAGCGATTTCAAGATATTCAAATAGTTTTCGATTGACTTCAAATCGTCAAAAAGCAAGCCTGGCATGGTACTGAAAGAAACCATGTCGGAAATCACAAATACTTTTTGATTTAAGTATTCGGACATCTGCCGCTCTTGACGTTGCGGAAAAAAGAAGAAAATAAATGCCGCAACAATGAGCAATAACGCTACGGCCAAGCTCACGAACTTACCTTTAATTCCGAGTTTTATGTTGTCCATTTTGAGCTTTCAAGAAGCATGAAATAAAGGCAGAGGAAATTGTACCATCATGGATACAACACACCATCAATCAATAAATTAATCGTTTCAAGCGCACCTTCTACCCAACCAGCATTGACCGCGAAGGATTCTCCGGCAATGTGAATACGCTCGGCGGCTGTTCCCATGAGGAGGTTGCGTACTTTTGTAGGGTCGGAATTGCGACGCCATACGTGAATACCCGTACTCCAGAACTTTGAGTAAAAAGCAGTCGGACGGGGCAATTTTGCGGGATCCATACGATAAATAAGAGCAAGCTGACGTTGTACCTCGCCCAAAAGAGCTTCTGGTTTACGCCCACTCTCGGCAATGAAGTCTTTCCAGTATAGTGCTGATTGGCAATCGCTGTAAAACATGAGATGATGCCCTGGACCATAATAAATCTTCCGAATGGGCATATCCGTAATACAAAAATTTCCATCGCGCCGCGAAAACGACGACCACCATGAATTTGTGTACGTTGCAAACATTTTCACCATTGGGACTGGCTCGACAGCTTCCATTGCGTCGAGTTTTTCTTGACTAAGTGGCAGCGTAATATCAGCAATATCCAAACGCTTAACACATAAAAAAACTCGGTCTGCCTCAATATATTTCACAATCGAATCGTTATTCTGCTGCGCCTCGACGTACACCGTCACGGAGTTTTCATTTTGAATAAGTTCAATACAACGATGATTCGTAAAAATCTTTGCACCACGCGCTGTTACTTGTTCCTCTAGCGTTTTCATTAACATTTGAAAACCACCCACGATGTGAAACCATGATACTTCGCTCTTGGGCAACATATCGGGATGTTGTTTCACAGCTCGTACGCCGTCCATGCCAGAAAGCCACTCGCCCAGAAGCAAATCGTACCCTTCGGCATCGCGGAAAAAGGTGCAGGCTTCTTCGCTAATGTGCTCCGCAAGATATTCATGGAAACTCATAGCGTTAATTTCTGCTTCCGTGCGTTTGCTATTTGTTTCGGTGTAGTCATAGAGATTATCAGTATATTTCCCAATCTCATTTTCTCGCAATTCGTAGGCAGCTTTTCCTGCAGCAATGTCATCTAAACCCAATTTTTTTCCGCGCAAATGCCAAAAACGATTGGCATATTCATATGGCATTGTTTTAAGCTGAAAATGCTCCACAAGTCTGTTTAATACTGGATGGACATATTTGCTAAAACGCGCCGCACCAAGCTCAATCGGGAAGCCATTATGAATCCATGCTGTCGAGATGCGTCCTGTACACTTCTGCGCTGCTTCGTAAATGTGAATATCCACATCGGTCAGATTTTTCTCGTAGAGCATTTTCCATGCCGCATACAAACCCGACACACCACCACCAATAATAGCAATAGTTTTACGTTGAGATACTTCTATTTCTGCCATAATGCACACCCGAAGAAAAAAAAGGATGAAGTATAAAATATGCAACCTCAGAACTTCAGATTAACTGCGTAGTGTACGCAATTTTGTTCGTCGTTTTTCTTATATTCAAAAACTGTACCGAAAACTCTTAAAGTAGAGAAGGTCATTAATTAAAACTTAATCGAAAAACTGCCATAGATACCGCGTCCTGGACGACCTGGAATACTGTTCATATTCCGACGCACATATTCAGGATACCAAATCTGCTCATCCAAAAGATTATTTACATACAAACCCAATATCATATCTGGCAGTGTGGTTGATTCAAATAAGCCCGAAATATTATATTGGATATTTGCTGAAAGGTAGTTATACGGGCGCACAGCAGGGTTGAGCTGACGCGTACTTGGTGTTGCAATATTACCGTGTTCAGCAAAATAAGAGTTCCAAAGGCTCACACTTAGTCCGAATGGTGACGAGTAACTTACACCAAGTTTCAGCATCAAATGCGGCATACCCAAACCATTGATAATACTCAAAACATCTGCAGAATCAGGTGTTTCGGCAGTACGATTGTACGTTGCCGAACCCAAAAGTGAAAATTCTTTGGAGAAATTTGCCTTGCCTTCCAACTCTAATCCCTGCGTCTGCAAGCGACCACGATTGATATAAAATGCCACATTTGAGTATGCTATTCCGTTCACAACAGCAAGATTTTCTTTTGGTAACGAACGCTTGATAACATTACGTTGGGTGCTTTGGAATGCGGTTAAAGAAATTTCATAATTCGACGAAGCATAAAAAATTTGCGCTTCAAGAGTAGCAATTTTCTCAGGTTCAAGATTTGGATTGCCCAAAATGATATTGCGACTGAGGAAACCACGCTCGAAGGCAGATCCCGTGCGAAAGGCTTCGGCAAATAACACCTTTGCACCAAAAGATTCCGAGATGCTCCACACCGCGCCAAAGCGTGGCACAACGTCCAGTGCTTGTCCTGTAACTTGATTCAACTGCCCGCCCGCAATAAGTTTGAGGACTTTAAAAAGTTTGTAATCTACTTGGAAATACGCGCTCCACCATGTGTAATTATAGGCAGGCAAAATACTGAACGGCGTAGCGTTGAGTGGTGCTGTGGGCTGGCTTGCATTGGGATACGGCGAACCAAACGGTGGCGGTGTAGGAATCGTGTTGTACACAGTATGACTACCCGTTTGTGTATTTGTCAGTCCACCAATAACAATGTTCATGTTTTCCACTGGCTTCAAAAAATTTGTCCATTCCACCAAAACATCATTCGAGGCAATATCATCGCGGTCGTTGGGAATCTCGGGTCTGCCGAGGCGTACCGTGTTACCATTGTAGGTAACATTGATGGTAGAAGTCCACACATCGGGAATAATCTGCGCTTCGTAGCCTGCATCCAGAAAAAGGCGATTCATGGTAAAATTGAAGTCAATAGGACCAGTCGCAAGTGAATTCGGCGTACCGCCCCACATCGCGTTGCGCGACAAAGCTGCTTGGCGGCTAGATGTATAATTCGCACTGAGCTTAAATCCTTGAAACTTAATACCAATATCTGCACCAATACTGGTGTGATAGGCTCGTATTGTTTTTGCGGGAAGAATGATAGAGTCGGCGGTATTCGCTGCATTGCGGATAAAATCTTGCTCACCGCGTGTGGTGTAGTCCCAGCCTGTCGAATTAGCATATTGTCCACCGACGGTAACTTCGAGGTCGCCAATCTGAAAGCCTGTACTTGCGCCCGCTTGCAGCGTCCCAAATGAACCATACCGTGCCGTTGCTTGTAATTTTCCTTGTGTAGAAGCTGATTTGGTAATGATATTGACAACACCTGTCAAAGCACACGTTCCGTATAGAACCGAGCCAGGACCGCGAATAATCTCAATGCGGTCAATACGCTCAATCGGGAATGCCATGTAAATAGACGCATTGTAACCATTGGAATAGCTTTCGCGCATTGGGCGACCATTCAAGAGAATCAGAACATTTGTATTGAAACTCGCAGTATTATTTCCACGAATTGAAATCATATTGTTCGGATATAAATAGCTACCAAGACCGTACATACTCGTTGCGCGGTCAATGACCTCTATGAGCGAGAGCGCACCATAGCTTGCAATTTCTTTTGCTGTAATAACGCTAATCACTGCGCCTGCATCGTAAAGTTTTTCTTCGCTTTTGGAAGCCGTCGTAACGATGAGATTGATAAGTTCATCCAACGAGGAAACCCCCGCAATTTTGACCAAATCCATCACCTCGTCAAGCGGTAGGTCCAAAAGATCCTCCACCTTCATTTTGAGAATTTGCCCTCGTGTGGGTTTGGGCTTGTCTTGCTGCGGCATAGTACTATTTTTCACAGAATCTTGTGCTGGAGCTTGTCCTTGAAGAGTACTTGGCTGCAAAACTAGTGCGGACGCACCAAGCAGGAGCGCACATAAAGGGGAAAAAAGAAAGGAGCGAACATTCATAACGGTATGCAAAAAACGGTATGCAAAAGATGCGAAAAATCTCGTCATTACATTCTGATAAGGTCGAACTAAAAGAGCATCATTACTTGCGGCGCGAGCCACTACTGGTTGCAGTCGAGGCAAGAACGGGATTGACGAGCTTGAGAATTTCTCCCAAGCGCATATCCATAAGGTCTCTGAGCTTCATGCGAAGAAGCTCCTCGCGTGTTGGATGTTTGGTGGAGCGTCCTGTTTTTGAGCTTTTCTGGTGGCGTTGTTCTTGCAGATGCTGCAAGTCCTTGTTGAATTTATCTAACGTTTGTGTTTCACGGCTTTGCTTGGAAGATGTATGCGACGGCGACGGGAGAGATACTCCCGGAACACCAGTAGTCCGTTTCTTACTGCTTGTACGCGAATGTGTATTGCTTTGTCCTGGCTGCTGGGCAGTTCTGATGGAATCAATCACCTTTGCATATTCTAGCACTGTTTCCATTGGCAAGTCTAATAATTCCTCCAACGGTATACGCAAAATCTCCTCTCGCGTACGCTTCCGTATTAAGGGCTGAATAGTATCGGGAACGCTGGCAGCTTGCTTGGTTGATATATTTTCTCCTTGAGCATTTTCTTTTTGAGCGTTCTCTTTTGGGAGACTTTCCTTCGGAAAACTGTTTTTGGGATCAGCACCAGAGCGTATCTCTAATGAATCCTTAACAACAGGTACAACTTGTTGAGCCAGACAATATACGTGAGCTGTTCCGAAGAAGATAATAGCAAGCGTCAGGGGCTTCACGAGTATTTTTCTGTGCGCGTCTGTCGCTACTCTCTCAACAAGTATTGTTATGAGCGCAATCCAAGAAATATCCAAACGCATACACCAAGAGAAAAATGGTACAGAAAACCGAGAGTTGAATTTAGATATTCAATTATTTTATTCCCAAACCATGACAAGACTGCAAGCACCGAACATCATTGCGCTGGAAAAATAGTTGCGTATCGAAGGAAATCTGCCGAAACTTTGAGACTAAGCTCTTCAATACCTTTATTATTGACGAGAAATTTTCTATCACCCTGACTAAGCATACTAATCACGGGAAAATTTCCTAAGTTCTCGCTGCCTTCAGTAATAACAAGAGTTGGTTTACCTTTCAATACTCGTATAATTTGTGGCAAACGAGAAACATGACGAAGCGGCACAAATACAACATGGTAGTCCGCCAACGCAGACGTAACGGCATCGGCAAGAACTATTTTAATGGTTTGCCCTGTTGTGGGGCTTTTTCTCACTAATGCTGTCTTTTCAAGATTGACTGATATCTCCGAAGGACCACCTATAACAGCAATAACGTACTCGCCCGACGTTTTTGACGGCGGAAAATAAACGTAGCGCGTTATGTTATAGATGTAAACGGCTTGAAATGCGCTGAGTGCTTTTTGTACATCTTGCTGCTGTGCGAGCATTCGTACTGGTGTCCACGATGACTGAAGAACAAAAAAGGTAAAAAGAATGCTCAGAAACGTGAGCCGATGACGATGTTGGTAACGATACATCATACAAAGGAGAGGCGGAGAAGTAGAAAAATTGAACAGACACCTCTTTTGCGCAGCAATTTTTGTCTCCCGCATAAGGATTGAGACCCAAACGATATTGCTTGTCAAATAAAGTTTCAAAACAAAGCTGTCTTAAAAGAGAAGTCAAAGATACAAGGAAAATGAGCTAAAACCAATAGCAATTATGCAGGTCTTGAGAAAATTTCTGTAAAACAAGCTGTATGCGCCTATCTTCATAAGCATTGGTATCGAAACTTTACTAAAGGTGCAATGATATTTAGAAAACCTTTTCATTTTCATTTTTCCACACCACAAAAGCAGTGTATATTTGCCGCTTCCAGCAGGATTTTACTACTTTTATCACAATGGGAATAGATGTTTTTTATGAGAACCATATTCGCAAATATTCGTCTGTATCGTATCACAAGCATAATTGCTCTTTCCAGCGTGATAGCGATATTTCCACACGAGCGCGTTGATACACGCTTGTACGCACAAACTCCTCCAGCAGCGAAAGAGAAATCTACACAAGAAAAAACGGTCCCCCAGAAAACATCCGCATTTTTCACCAATACCCGCACAGCTCTTGGGCAGCAAGCATCCACAACATCCACAATTCCGTATCAAAATGTAAAGCAGCTTGATTCGGTGTATATGCAAAAAAACTATGCAGAAGTTGCTAAAAAAATTCTCGCTTACGCAATGAAAGACAGTCTTGCTTTTAAGCGCTTGCAATATATGTGCGACACCTACGGACCACGTCTTTCTGGCTCGCCTGGTCTGGAACGTGCTATTGATTGGACGCTTCAAGAACTCAAAAAAGATGGCTTTGAAAATGTGCGCGGCGAAAACGTCCTTGTTCCGTCATGGCAGCGTGGCGAGGAATCCTGCGAATTAGTGCGCCCACGTCCACAAAGACTGCCCGTTCTGGGCTTGGGTGGAAGTGTGCCAACGCCGAAAGGTGGCATTACAGCTCGTGTTCTGGTGGTGAAAGACTTTGCAGAATTAAAACAACGTGCTGGCGATGCAAAAGGAAAAATTGTTCTTTTCAATGCGCCCTTTACACAATACCGCCAAACCGTGATTTATCGCGCTGAGGGTGCCATTCGTGCGGCGGAAGTAGGAGCAGTTGCGAGCCTTATTCGCTCGGTTGCGTCATATTCCATACAAAGCCCCCATACAGGCGGAATGCGCTATCAAGAGGGCGTTCCACAAATCCCACACGCGGCAATTTCGGTGGAAGATGCAGAAATGCTTGCACGAATGCAAGAGCGCGGAGATAGCGTCGTTGTGCGCCTTGTGATGAATGCTCAATCACTGCCTGATGCAACCTCGCGCAACGTCATTGCCGAACTCAAAGGACGCGAAAAGCCTGATGAAATCGTGGTGTTGGGCGGACACATTGATTCGTGGGATGTCAGCACGGGTGCAATGGACGATGCTGGTGGCTGCTTTGCAACATGGAAAGCACTGCAAATCTTGAAAGAACTTGGCTTGAAGCCCCGCCGTACCTTGCGTTTGGCACTCTGGACAAACGAAGAAAATGGTTTGCGTGGCGGGATTGATTATGCAGAAAAGCACGGTAAAGAAAAGCATATTTTAGCGTTTGAATCCGATGGAGGTGTATTTCAGCCGCAAGGCTTTGGTTTTACGGGTGCGCCAGACTTACTCCGCGTGTATTCATCTGCCGCAACATTGCTCTCGCCCATAAATGCGGCTTCCGTTACCGTTGGCGGCGGCGGGGCAGATATTTCCCCGCTTATCGAATATAACGTCCCGCAAATGAGTATTCTGGTAGAAGGTACGAAGTATTTTTGGTATCATCATACCACCGCCGATACGCCCGACAAACTCAACCCAGAGGAAATGAATCAGTGCGCTGCAGCAATCGCTGTGATGATGTTTATTGCGGCGGATTTGCCGTAATATCGCAGAGAGCCAGTGGCTGTTCCCATCCGAAACAGACCTGAAAATGCGCGGAAGAGCAAGAGTAAACTCGTCGCAGAGCATCTACGCGCACTTCTACGCTTCCACGCTCACTTCCACGCGCACAAGACGCTTGTAAAACCCTCGCTCTGCCTGCGTTTCATTGCGCGTTTCTTCTTGCGCTGTTCCGCTCAATTTCCCTTGCGAAACAAGCCGTAATGCGCTCCGAGCAAGACCAAGCCGCGCAGCAAGAGCATCACAAAAAGCCGCAGAAGGCTCGACATCGTGAAAGTAAACCGTTGCAGAACGATTGCCTATTGTTTTGGGAAAGATTGGTATGGCGGTATCTTGCGAAAATGTCGAGGAATAGATCCGCTTTGCTGCTTGCGTTGCGGTATTTTCTTGAACGACATTTACTTCGACCTGCGGCACGTCGGAATTTCGATTGCTGAGGTCGGTTACATCCAATTTGAGCGATACTGCGCTGCTTGCATTTGGCACAGAACCCGCTTCATCACTCATGTTCCAGACAAGGCTGCGCGGATACTCGCTTTTCCCGCGCACCATATTCAGCGTTTTGATTTCCGCTCCGTCGAACTGCGAACATTCCAACACCCATTCTTTGATGCCCACGCCAGCGCGAATATCAAGGTCAATCCGCAAAGCAGAAGGATTTGCCGTTTTGACCATACCACGAAACTCCAGAGGGCGCATGATTTCTGGGTTGGGAGAGCTGATGCGCACAGCGCGATATTCCGCCAACGTCGCTTCGGGCGTGTTTTCGGGAAGTGAAACTTGTTCGATATTTTCCTGCATTTGTTCAAGCGAAATTCCCCACGTGCCGCGCAAATACTCGCGTACAGAGCGTGTGCGCTCCTTGGCAAGGTTTGCATCGTTCCGCTCCGAACCAGTGGAACAAATAATGCCTGTCATCGTGATTGTTGCTCCCGTTTGCTCTTGTAAACGTTTGCCGATAATGTTCAGAACGTGGTAATACGAGCGCAGTGGCTCTTGTTTTGCGAGTGCTTCGGTGCGGAAACGTTTCGTTCCATCTGCCGTCAAACGCCGATACCGTGCGGGAATCACGCTAGAACGCTCGGTGAAATACAGCACGGGCAGCCATTCTTGCGTCCGCACGGTTTGGATTTCCGCAATGCGAAGCACAGGGCGTTCCACTTCTTTGCCAGCGTCATCAATGCCGACTACGCGCTGAATCGAAGCCGCAATGCCGCTTTGCTTCAGCTCTCGCAAATCTTCCTGAATTTTCGCCCGCTCTGTGGCAACGGTGCGCTCGGCTTCTTGAATTTTTTTTAGGCGCAATTCAATTTCCGTCAGCGCATTTTCCCGCTCAGGGTAGTAGCGAAGCGCGATTCCGCCGCGAATGCTGTTCACGCGCCAAAACTCGTCCTGTGCATCCATCCTCTGGAAAATATTGAACAGCCCAACATCAGCAAGGGCGCGGGCTTCAATCGAAAATACGCGGTTTGTGCCAAATTCAAATTCCACACCAAGCCCGCCGATTGCCGCCGCATTAAAGTTCGCAATGCCCAAATTCCGTACTTCTGGCAATTCCGCACGTTGCTCGCGGCGTGTGCGCAAGCCGTTTTCAAAACCACCGTCGCTTTCTGCCAGCATTTCTTCCCGCGCAAAGTAGTCTTTTCGGGAAATAATATCACCCCGCAAACCCGCATACAGATTCACTCCTTGAAGCGGTGCGGGCAAAGGATTTGCGCGAAAGAGCATCTCCGCGCCAATCGTATGCAAGTACGTGTCCAGTCTGCGCTGCGAGACCAGCACTGCTTCCGAGCCATCGGCGCGTCCTGCGGGCGTGCGCAAGGTATCGGAAAACAGCGTCGCTAGCGGCAACGCAACACGCAAATTCAAGCCCGCACTCAGCCACGACGAAAGCGGAATCTCCGCACCAACACTGCCTGCAAAGCCAGTTCCCACACCGTATCGGAATCTATACGCTTGATTTGGCTCGGCGTTGTCAATCGTTTCGCGTGTGCCGAGTGGCAAATTCAAAAACTGCACCGCGTGGAATTGGCTCAGAAACTCCACGCTGCCGCTCCAGCGCACCATGCGTGGGCTTGTCGTTGATTCCGTTGGTGGAGATTGCGCAAAAACCTCTTGCGCAAACGTGGCTTGCACAACAAGAATTATCGTAAAAAAAATAGCTACAAGGCGCATACAATCTAAAGTTTGCGTGATGAAATACAATCAACTACTCTTACCGTCCTTAATACATGACAAAATCTTTGAACAGTAGGTAAAATCAGGCTTCAGTGGCTTGAGGCTTCTTGCCTGTGTTTGTCGCTTGAAACCCGCTCCAGCACTCACAGACAAGAATGTCTGTGCCACTACTGAAGAAATTTTGTCGTGTACTGAGCTTCCCGTTCTACGTTTTCCGAAGCTGTGAACGGGTTTCACGAAAAGTAAGGCTTTTACTCTGAAGCCAGTACCAGTCTGAATCCAACCGTATTATCTTTCCGCTCCTTGCCCATTGTCATAACATAATCTTTATCAACCCAGAGCTTTTGTGTCGCCCAACACGCGCCTCTATACACGCACGTATCTGCTCGTACAGTGGTAATGTCCGCCGTGAGAATGTGAAAGAGATTGCCCAAGACATCGGAAAGGTTGAGTTTGCCCATCTGTTTTGTGTTCACGGGCTGTGTCTGGCGATTACTATTTTTTTCAAACCATACGGTTTCCTCAATGGTATCAAAAAAAGCGTCGTCATAATTCAGCACACAAGCATAGATAAATTCAGACTCTGTTGGCAAGCGAAAGTGCAGTCCTGTTGCCGTGTTGAGCTTATCCATAAACACTTCTACTTCATTGTAACTGACACTCTCAACAGGCTTGGTGTCGCCTCGAAATTTGGAAGGATTTGTTGTCATAATTTTCGTCCAGACACTCTGAGGAACGAATGTTTCGCCAATCCAAATATCTTCCTGAATGTCTATTGTTACCAATGACTTGCCTTTTTTGACAAATTGATTTCTGTGCGGCTTTTTGCTCCAATCTATTTCGTAGGTCAAATGCCCTTTTGGGAGCGGCTGAAAATTGAGAATGGAATCGCCTATGGGAACAGATTTCATGCGGGTTTGCTTGTTGATGAGCTTCTACAAATGTTGATGAGCTTCTACAAATAATGAATACAAAACTATCGAACAACCGAAACCACACGCACCGTGCTGTATTCAGGCGTTTGCAAACGCACAAAATACGTTCCTGTGGGAATGTCGGATGTATTCAAAAGCGCGTCGTACCTGCCTTCGGGCAATGTTTCGGCATTGACCATCGTTTTCAATATTTGCCCAAAAATGTTCAAAAGGCTGATGCTGACTGTGGTTTTATCAAAAATTTCGTAGGAAATGGCGGTGGTGTTGGGTGCGGGATTGGGCGCAACAGAAGCAAGTATTGGTGCGCGTTCTGAGCGATACAAGCGTGTGCCGTCGCCACTGAACAAACCGCGCGTGTTGAAAATGCCGCTCGACGGCATTATCACAATCGCATCCGACGGCGTAGTTTGGATGTTCGTGAGAATGAGCGGTGTGGCTGCATTATTGCCCAAAACTGCTCGGAGGCGAATCCGCGCAAGCGGCATTCCTACTGTGTTTGCAAGCGGAAATTCTATTGGCAAAATTCGTTCACCATTCACCACGCTTGAGCGTTGTCGTTCTTGTTCGGTGAGTGGCATGAGCATGGACGCGTTAAAGCGCAGAAAGCCGCTTACGCGCTTTGTTCCGCGCAATTCGCCCGAGAGCGAGCGCAGAATAATTGGCACTTCGACCGTATCACCCACACGGGCTTGGAGCGTGTCGGGGATTTCGAGAAAAGCTCGTGGTGCGGTCGAAGGAAGCTGCAAGGACGATGTAATCACAGCTCCGCCGCGCAAACCTGCATAAAGTTCCGTACCATTGGCAGAGAAAATCGAATACACCTGCGCTTCGCCTCCAGCAAGACCATCGTTTACTTCTTCCCACGAATCGCCGTTGTCCACAGTGCGCCACACGCCTTTTCCGTCAGTTGACACGTACAAAATATCGCCCACAATCTGCATGGATGTTAAGGGCTTTCCAACAAGAATGGGAAAATTGCGCAAGCGTTCCCAGCTCGAACCGTTATTGCGACTGCGATACAACCCGTCGAATGTTCCAACGAAAATTGTTCCCGATGCGTTCACAATCATTGAATATGCAACTTCTGCATTCGCATTGTTCGTTGTAAGCACCATTTTACGCCATGTTGAGCCGTTATCATCGGAGCGATACACGCCATTGCCAAGCGTTGCTGCAAAAATACTTTCGCCCAAGCCTACGCCTTCAGCAATCGCAGTTACGGGAGCTGACACACCTGGAATTGCCGCCAAGCGCCATACAAAACCAGTTTGCGAAATCCAAACGTGACCGTTACCGCTTCCCGCGTACAAGGCGCGTTCGGTTTGCAGGAGTCCGTAAAATGAATTGCGGTTCAGCGTGGCATTGCGTGGAAAGCCTATACTGTCGGTCAATACTTGCGTCCATGTTAGCCCGTTATCCGCCGAGCGATACACGCCAGGAATGAAGCCGCTTTCTGGCTCGTAGCCGTCAAAGGACGTTGTAAAAACAACACCAGCGCGAGAAACAAAATTGAACAGCGACCGCGCCGTTAAGCCATTATTGGCTAATTGCCACGTAAAGCCGTTGTCAGACGAACGGAAAATCCCGCTTCCCAGCGTTCCGGCAAGCAGAAAACCGCGTATTTCCTTAATTGCCGTCACCACGCCACCCGTCAGTCCCGTCGAAACTGGCTGCCAGAGTTCGCCGCCTGTGGTCGAGCGGTACACGCCAACGCTTGTGCCTGCGTAGAGTTCTACATCGTTTGCAATGAGCGACGAAACTTTTGCATCCGCCAAGCCACGTACAACGCGCTTCCACGTTGCGCCGCCATCGGTTGAGCGAAAAACGCCGTCGTTGGTGGCAGCAAAAACTCCTGCGCGGCTTGCGGCAAGTTGAGTAACGGTATCCCGCACCAAATCATTGTCTTGGAGCGTTTTTTGCACTCGTTCCCATTCTTGCGTGTTGCGTTTACGAAAGAGACCATTTCCCGCCGTTGCCACGAAAACACTTGTATCGGTACGGCTTATAGCCCATTCTGTGATAGAAGTTACTTTTGCTGTGTCCGCTTGGAAGGTTTGTTCGGATTGCCACGTTATGCCATTATCCTCAGAAACAAGTATTTGTGCGGTTGTGGAAGTATTCCGATTTCCTGCTGCAAAAATTCGTCTGCTCATGGGCGAAGCAAAAACGGTTGTGAGACGAAGGCTGTCAAAGCGGCTTGATTGCATACGTTCCCACGCGTCGCCGTCGTTTGCAGAACGAAACATTTGTCCATTCGAGACCACAAACACCGTATCTTTGCGAATCGAAATACTTTCAATAGAGTTACTTGCAAGAACTGGTGCGCTTTTGAGCCATGTTCGCCCGCCGTCTTTGGAAGCAAAAAAGCCTCGCGCTGTGCCAGCAAACGAGGTGCGATTGGACGACGCGAGTGCTTGAATAACAAGTTCGCTATTTGCATTCAATCCCGATACAGCCTGCAACCATGCGGCTCCAGAGGCATTGCTGCGATACACGCCCGTAAGCGTCCCAGCAAGAATCGTATTGCTTGGCGCAAAGGTAAGACTGCGGACTTGTGCGCTAAAGGGACCATTTGCTGGTCGCCAAAACACCGCCGGAGTGGCTTGTGCGCTGACGGGAAGGGTGAACTCCCGTGCGCCGTTGCTCACGCGAACTTGCCCCGAAACCTTGCCCACGGCAGTCGGTTGGAAACGAATGCGAACAGAAGTTTGAAACCCTGAAGCAGGAATACGCAGCGTGTCGGAAAATGGGGCGTTGGGGGTGGCGTTGGGGGTATTCAGCGCAAGTTGAAAGGGAGAAGATGTCGTCAAAACAAGCGGGAATGCGGTATCGGAAGGCGTAACGCTTATCTGTGCTTCGGTGGACGTTCCGAAAAGAATCGGTGCAAAGGCAGGTGTGGGCTGGGAAACGAGAATCTGTGCGGCACTGTTGCTGGAGAGATAGTCAAGTTGCCAGCCGTTTTCTTCAGCAGAGGCATTTGTTTGAAAACGTAGCAGCACAGCACCGCTTGCAACAACAATTGGCGCAGGAAGTGTTTGCCCGCTCAGTCTTGCTACAACAGGCGCAGTGGTGTCGCGTCCAGCGTACACGGTCAAAATATCTGCGTTGATTTCCGTAGAAAATTGCGCAAAACTGAGGCGAATAATACGAGCATTCTGTGGCTCTACAAGCCAGAAACAGTCTTGGTTGGGCGAGTATGTTGGCGCGGCATTGGTGCGGTCTGCAATGCGTCCCGATAGCAAAGTGAATCGCTGAAGAGCGCATGAAGTCTGGGCTTGCGCCGCTATGCTTGTCAGCAAGAACGGTATCAGCAAACAAGCGAGGAGTATCGGCACAGAACCCCGATTGCTCCATGAAAAACGGCACGAAGTCGTACATTGATTCATTGCTCAATGGAAAAGAGGTGGTAACGGGAAATGTTGTGGTAAGGTGCTAGTTTTTTGACGAAAATCAGGGAGAATTATTTTGCGGAACGCCGATGTGTCTTGCTTTCCAGAGAGTTCACAAAAAAGCTCACAAAAGAGTTTGCAAAACAGTTCTGCGCAAATCTGGCAGCGTGGGAAAAACCTGAAGACTTGTTTTCCTTTGTATTCAATGCAGATTTTATGCTGCTTTCGCGCTCTTTTGTTGGATATGCACACGGGTAAATTTGCCTATCTCTTTGGAGTGTGATAAATTGCAGCATAATGTTGTTGCAGCGCACGAACTATTCGTTTTTCGCAAACCATTGCGCCATTGTTTCTCACCAACTGTACCTCACCATGACCACCGAAGAATTTCTCAACGAACAGCCTGAACCCGATGAAATGCCACGCTCCCAAAAACGTAACTGGCTGATTGTCTATACGTTTTTTGCCGTCTTAGGCATCACGGGCTTGATTTTGATTGCACTCTATCGCCAAGTTCCGAAAAAAAGTGCGCCCGTTGCAAAGCGAAAATTCCCTGCAACCCGCACCGTCTTTACCTCCATTCTCGCGCCAGTCGATTCGCTGACGGCACGGCGCATCGTTGGTGATGTTTCGGCGACGATTGGTAAGGATTCCGACTATACGCAAATGACCATTAGCGGAACGGCAGTCTATAAGCGGTGTACGTCGCTGAAAGATTTTGAAAATCTCTTTTTTGACGCGCTCGTAAAAGCCGAACCAGAAAACCTGAAGCGGCAATCAATGCTGCTCTCGCACGTTTCGGGCGTGATTACCAGCGATGCCTTGCCAACGGATTTGTACGTGGTCGGGCGCATTGCCGAAGATAACTACGCTCCCGAAGAAAAACGCCTTCTCAGCTTTGCGCAAGTCATGGGGCGGCGCAGCGAGTCCATGTCGCCCGTAACAATGACGCTTTACGTTCCAGAGGGCGGTGCGACGCGGCAAAGCGTTATTGCTACGCTGCGACGTGGAAAATATAAGCTCACCGAACATCCTTTGCAATGGTAATAAATGTATTCTGCATCAAATGTTTCACATATCTTGAACTGCGAGGTTTTATGCGCTCTCCAAAGTTTTTCTTTCTCTGTGTTGCGTCTGTACTCTTGCTCGGCGCGATGCAGACACTGCCCGCACAACAAGCAATTTCGCGCTATACGGCAAATGACAACGGTACTTCGCAAGCAAAACGCCTCGCTACACCATCAGCAATGGTGCGGGGTATAGACGTTTTACCTTTCATTGTGGCAAGCGAAGATTCCTTACAAAGCTATATTCAGGATAATGCAATTTCCGTCTGGGTCAATGTGCCGTCGTTGCAGCGCAGCGGAGACACGCTGACAGCAGTAGTGAAGCGGGTTCTGCGCTACGACATTACGCACCGCTTGAATAAAGATTTGGTGAATGTAGATGTAATGAAATTTAATACGCGCAATGATACTTTCGCACGCGTTGCCTCGCTCGACGCTGGCACAAACACGCTTGCCCCCAACACGAAAGCAGAATGGGAAAAAACCTCGCAGGATGAGGATGTACTGGCGTTATATCACTACGTGGGCTATTTGTATGAAAAATATGGGAAGAAATAAGAAAAAGCAACTCATCGCAAAAGCAGCGAGTTATCCTTTCTCAACCTGCGCCTTTAGCTCTGCAAGCAGCGTCAATGCTTGCACGGGCGTAAGTGCATTTACATCAATCTTGCGAATCTGCTCGCGGATTTTATCATCCCGAATTTCAAACAAAGAAAATTGCGGCGCGGATTCGTTGGTGGTGGCTTGATTGCTTGGTCGCTCAGGATTTGCGAGAAACGAACTTGCAATCTGCACAATTTCCTCACGAATACCTTCGCCCTTCTCCCGCTCCAATGCTTGCATGATGACCTTCGCTCGCTCGGTAATTTCCTTCGGCAAGCCCGCCATTTCTGCTACGTGAATACCAAACGAATGGTCGGCGGTGCCAGAAATGATGCGCCGCGTAAAGATAATCTTCCCGCCGAGTTCCTGCACATCCGCCTTGTAATTCCGCGCTCTTGGGAGGCGTTCCACAATCGAGGTCATTTCGTGATAATGCGTTGCAAAGAGCGTCTTTGCTTGGGTGTGGTCGTGCAGATGCTCCGCAATCGCCCATGCAATGGAAATACCATCAAACGTCGCTGTGCCGCGTCCTACCTCGTCGAGCAGAATCAAACTTCGCTTTGTTGCGTTGTTCACAATGCTCGCCGCTTCCTGCATTTCCACCAAAAACGTACTTTCGCCCGCCACGATGTTGTCCTGCGCCCCAACGCGGGTGAAAATTCTATCCACAAGCCCGATGGTTGCTTGCTCGGCAGGCACAAATGCGCCGATGTGCGCCAGCAGCGTAATCAAGCCAATTTGCCGCAAATAGCTGGATTTACCCGACATATTCGGTCCTGTGAGGATGTGCAACTGCCCCGCGCTTCCTAATGTAAGCTCAGAATCAGTATCCATGCGGGTTGTATTCGGCACATATTTTTCGCCAATCGCCAAAAGCCGCTCTACAACGGGATGCCGACCGTTCACGATGTGCAGTTCTTCGGTTTCCGTGAGCGTGGGACAGGTGTAGTCATATTCGCGGGCAGTTTGGGCAAAGGATTGGACGCAATCCAGCATGGCGACAAGCGCGGCGTTGTGTTGCGCGTCTTCGGCAGCTTCGGCAATTTTCCCACGAAGTTCAGCAAACAAGCTGCGTTCAAGGTCGCCGAGTTTTTCCTCTGCGCTCAAGATTTTCGCTTCCATTTCCTTCAGTTCGGGCGTGGTGAAGCGTTCGCCGTTTGTGAGTGTTTGCTTGCGCTGGTAGCTGTCGGGAGCCTTGTTTTTATGCGTGTTGGAGAGTTCGATGTAATAGCCAAAGACGTTGTTAAATCCTACTTTCAAGGACGAAATACCCGTTGCTTGCCGCTCGCGCTCTTGGTAGTCGGCAATCCAGTTTTTGCCAGAATACATCGTGTTCAGCACGTCGTCCAATTCCGCCGAATAGCCCTCGCGGAACACGCCGCCGCCGCCCACGTTTGCGGGCGGTTCGCTCGTAAGGGCGCGGTCAATAAGTTCCACAATGCGCCGTACATCCCGCATAGATGCTTGCACATTGGCAAGTGTATCTGAAGGAGAATGGTGCTGAATATCCTGCAAAAGCTCATGGATTCTGGGCAGACGAGCAAAGGTGGACTTCAGCGCGGTCAAGTCGCGTGGATTGGCGCGTCCTGTGGAAATTTTCGACATCAAGCGTTCAATATCGCCCATTTGTCCAAGTTCTACCCTGAAAGCCGCACGAATACTATCGTTTTGGAAAAATGCTTGCACCGCGCTTTGGCGTTGATGAATCGGTTTCAAGCGACTGAGCGGGCGCGTAATCCACTTCTTGAAAAGTCGCGCACCCATCGGGGTTTCGGTCTTGTCCAAAATGCTGATAAGTGTGCCTTCGCGCGAGGCATCGTGCATGGAGAAGGTGATTTCGAGATTGCGCTTGGTCGCAAAGTCCAGCGTCATGTACTCGCTGGGATTGAACGCGGAAATTTTACGCAAGTGCGGCAACTGACCTTTTTGCGCCTCGCCAACGTAATGCAACGCCGCACCAGCAGCAGCCACGCCCGCCGTCATTTCCTCAATCCCGAAGCCTTTCAAATTCTGTGTTTTGAAGTGCCGGAGCAAGGTTTCACGCCCAAACTGCTCGGCAAAAATCCAGTCCTCCATGCGCGTCAGCGTGGGCGTGTTGTTGGGCGGAAAGACTTTGCGAATGTGCGCCGTTGCTTCTTCGGTATGTGCTTTGGAAACAAGTATTTCTGCGGGTTGCAGGGTTTCTAGCACATCGCCAAGCTGCTCTTCCAGAACTTCGGTTGTGAAAAATTCTCCTGTTGAAACGTCCACGCAGCTTATACCCAGCACCGTTACTGGCTTGCCGCCCTGTTTTTGTTGCAAGAAAGCAAGCGCGGCGAGGTAGTTATTTTTCTTCGTATCAAGCAGTTTTTCGTTAAACGCAACGCCCGGTGTAACGACTTCCACCACGTCGCGGCGCACGATTCCACGCGCTTGCTTGGGGTCTTCGAGCTGCTCGCAGACCGCCACGCGGTAGCCAGCCCGCACAAGTTTTGGCAAATAATTATCCAACTGATGATGCGGAAAACCTGCAAGCGGGGTTTCGTCCGCGCCGCCGTTGTTGCGCTTGGTGAGCGTGATGCCGCAGACCTTTGCGGTCAGTACGGCATCGTCCTCGAAGGTTTCAAAAAAATCGCCCAAACGAAAAAGCAAAACGGTATCGGGATAACGTTTTTTTATTTGCGAATATTGCCGCATGAGCGGTGTTTGCTTGTCTGGCATAGTGTGTAGTCGCAAAAACTGCGCGGGTTTGGTAAGTGCTTATTTTTGCTGTTGCGCAGCTTGCTGTTGTGCGGCTTGTTGCAAAGCCTCTTGCTGCCGATAATAGGCGACTTCTGTGGCTGTGAGCGTATCAATGGCAAAGGTGAGGAAGGTTGTGTAAATATTTCCCTTTTCTTTCTCTTGAACGTTGGTAATGTATTTTTTTCCGTCTTTTCGGAGCGTCAGCATTGTATTTTCATGTTCTGTCAAAAAGCGACCAAAACGGAAAGGATAATTAAGCAAATTATTGGAAACTTGATATTGCCCCAAAATAAAGCAAATATCCTGTCTGCGGGGCAAGTCGTGATAAATATTCGTTACCTTGTGCGCTTGAAGAAGTTCCTTTGTTGTTGGAGTGCGCTGCGCCCACATAAGCCAGAGTGCGTGAAAATTATTGAACACATTCACATCGCAAAAGGGCGGCATATCTCGGAAGGGAAAGCCATATCCCCAAATAACATACAGGTTTTCTTTTTTTGGCTGCAAGGTCGCAATCGTTTGGCGGAGCTGTTTTTCGCCGTCTTTGATAAAATCAGAAATACCTGCATATTGTTCTACACTTCCTTTTGTTTTCCAAACAGCAAATCCTGCAAGCCCGACGGCAGCACACGCACACGCAGTGAGGAGAATTGCTTGAGAACGTGTTTCCATGCGCTTTGCACGGGCTTTGGTAATGAGCAAACCAAGCATGGCGCAGTAAATCCACAACGGGAAATACACACGCTCGGCAACATCGCGCATTAAGGTTTGGTCGTTGATGTAGAAAAGAAGCCCAAAAAGAACGCCTCCAGCGGCAATCACGGTACACAGCCACACCAACTCAAACTCCGCAATACACAAGGTTGCAAGCAGAATGAGTGCCGCCATTGCGAAACCATCCGAGCGGAATAATTGCCACTGCCGTTGCCAGAGTTTTTTGTTCATTTCTGCAAAGTTGTCTTTTCCAATCTCATAATTTTTCCCTGCTGGATTGATAACCTCTTCGCGTTCAAATTTATCGAACGCATCCAGCACCTTTTGCATTTTTTCGCTGGTGTAGAGCGTTTCATCCATATAAAACTCGTTCAGAAGCATTTCAAAGTCGGAAGCAGTCCAATTTGCGGCTTGCTGCGCCATACTGGTATATTGTTCCAGACTAGAAAAGGGGACGCGCTGGTGCTTCTTTACATCGGAAAACATTCCATATACACGGTTAAATTCCAAATAGTTAAAGCTGCCCCAGTTCGCATAACGATAGCGGTGATATGCTTCCGCACCACCTGCGAGCAGACCAGCACAGCCGAGCAGCAAGCAAGCAGCGAGCGTCATTTGGCGGGTGCGCGTAAAAAAGATAGGGACAATAAATAACGGCACAGTACAGGCCAGCACAAGCGTGAACGACTGCCAGCGCAGCATTGCTGCCAGCGTCAGCAGGACAATACCAACAAGTCCTGCGCCCGAAAAAATACGGTGTTTGACGATGTGAAACGCATTTTCTGTGTTCTCTGTCTCTTCGCCTTTTCCTTGCACCAGCACCAATGCAATTCCACCAAACGCAAGAATTGTTGCGGACATGGTGAATTGTAATTCTGCTAAGGTATATCCGCCAAGCGCGAAAAACATGATGATATACAGCAGCACGGTCATAATGCTCGGACGACGCTTCAATGCTGCATAGCAGAGCGCAGTATAGCCACCAAAGAGTGCAGCAATGAGCATTATCGGATACCACGACGTACCCGGAAACGAGGTGTACAGCCACTTCAAGCAATGCCCAATGAGAATGTTAATGAAAATAAGATATTCCGTTGGTGCGAGTGTGATGAGCTTCCCAGCCGCAAGGAGCATCATTGCGCGGTCGTCGCCGGTATTAAATTCGGGGTGAAAAAGTTTGTAGAATACGGCGAATAATGCCGCATTCAGCACCAAAGCAATGAGAAAAGGCGAAAAAGTAAACGAGAGTTTTTGCTCTAAGACATCCCACCAAATGGGCGTATCACGGACAACAGGTTGTACAATTTTTTTGGGTTTATTTTGCGGTGCGGCTGCTGCTTTTTGTGGTGTTTTTGCGGTGCGAGAGGGTTGCTGTTTTGCCATATGGAAGGCTCAAAAATTAAATGGATAAACTTCAACAATATTTAGTGGCACAGACATTCCTGCCTGTGCGTGTTGGTGCGGGCTTCAGGCGACAACCACAGACAAGAATGTCTGTGCCACTACTGACTTGAAGCACTTATTTTTTACTATTCCTATGACACTGCGCGGTAAGATAGAATGATAAATAAATTGCATATTATTGAGGTAGTGAAGGCACTATTTTCGACCGCTTCTTGCGCCTTGAAACCTACGTTGCTGGCATTGTTGCAAAAATTTCCGCCAGCATACACCGCGCCGAGCCACCACCAAAGCGTTCGATAACATCAAGGTCGGTGTGAAGAATGACGGAATCGTGCTGCAATGAGGCGATTTGCTCTGGAAGCAAGGCACTATGCGCCCGCGAAGACATTATCCAAAAACGCTGCCCCTCGTCATTGCGAAGTTGCAGCATATTTCCTGCAAATTCATCCATTTGCGCTTCGCTAATTTCGATAACAACTTTCTGACGTGCTTTCAGCGCGTCCAGCACCATTGCTCGCTCGCCAGGATTGCGAATAACTTCCGCGCACACGACCGATGTCTGCTCGCCAACTGCCATCATCACGTTGGTGTGGTAAATTTGCCCGCCGCCTCCAGTGCGCAGCGACGAAAACTCTATCGGAATAAAGTTCATCACCTCGCAAAACCGCTTCAGTGCTTGGCTGTGCATCCGCGTTGAGCGATTTGCGTACGCAATTTGGTTCGCTCTATCCAGCACAAGACTTCCTGTTCCTTCCAAGAAAATCTCATCAGCCTCGAAACCGCTTAAATCCTCGCGTTTCCACTGTCCGCCTGCGCGCTGTACCGCCGTAATAACCTCTTCGCGGCGTTCCAAGCGGCGATTCGGCGGCTCCATTGGGTACAGCACGACGCGCCCGTCGGCATGAGTAGAAATCCAGTTGTTCGGGAAAATGGAATCTGGCGTGTGCGGACTTGGCGTGTCCTCAATTTCCACAACGTGAAGATTATGCGAGCGCAAAAGTGCCGTGAAATCCGCAAACTCCCGCGCCGCCCGCGCCGCAATATCTTCGCGCTCGGCAAGCGACAATGCGCCATCGGACTGCATGAAGGAATTGGTTTCCGCCGCATCGGGATTGAATCCGAACTTGTACGGCTTAATCATGAGAACGGTATTGGTAAGCTGGGACATAAAAAAGGCAAAAGGATAAAGGCAAAAAGATAAGGACAAAAGGATAAAGGTTAGAACTTTCGCACAATACCACTTCGGTAGAACAAACAAGGATGTCTGCTCTACCGAAGTGTCATGGAATCCAGTCTTGGTGGTAGCGCAGACATTCTTGCCCACACCGTCTGCAAAAGCCCTAAAGGTAAAAAAAAGCAATAAGCCGCATATAGTGGGTACTATTCTGCCGACGTTGCATCGGTGCTAGCAAGCGGAATACGCACAATAAACGTCGTGCCTTTGCCAAGCACACTGCGCACCGAAATTTCCGCTTTAATGTCTTCCACTAATTTTTTCACAATCGACAACCCCAGACCAATCGTGTGTTCGCCGCCGGTGGGCTGTGCGCTGAGGCGAGCAAATTTGCGGAACATTTTCTTTTGGTCGTCGTCGGAAATGCCCGGACCAGCATCTTCCACTTCCAAGCGCACGGCATCAGCTTCCGCCAAAAGGCGCACCGTTACTGCTTTGTTGAAAGGTGAGTACTTGATGGCATTGGAAATCAGATTGTCCAGAATTTGCACAATCGCTACTTCATCCGCCAAGACAAGCGGCAATGCGGGGTCGTGGGTGTAATGGAGCGTGATTTTCTTCTTTCCTGCTCGCCCGTCGTAGTCGCGGACAATATGCTCCACGATATGCTCTATCTCAATCGCGTTCAATTCCGTGCGCAAATGCCCTTGCTCAATCGCGTTCACGTCCAGCAAATTGCTCACAAGTTCCATCATACCAGCAACGGTATGAGCAATATCCGCAGAGGCTTCTTTTATGAGGTCTGGCGTGAAAGAATCTGCCTTGTAGGACATTTTCTCGGCAATAAACTGGATTTTAGAAAGCGGATTGCGAAGGTCGTGCGCGGCAATTCCCAAAAATTCGTCTTTTTCTTTGTTCAAATCTGCCAAACGCTTGTTTTGGCGCACGATAGAAAGGTGCGTCCGAACTCGCGCTAAAAGCTCTTGTGAAATAAAAGGCTTGGTGATATAATCCACAGCACCAAGCTCGAACCCCCGCACAATATCTTCGGTTTCCGTCCGTGCTGTGAGGAAAATAACAGGAATGTTGCGGCTGCGAGCGTGCAGTTTTAAGCGACGACACACCTCAAAGCCGTCCATATCGGGCATTTGAATATCCAGCAAAATGATGTCGGGTGCTTGCTCGGCAATAGCATCCAACGCGCCCTGCCCGCCAGAGGCGACGCTCACGCCGAAGCCATTTTCACTCAAAATGCTTCCCAGCACTTGAAGATTGCGAGCAATATCATCCACAATGAGGATGAGTGCTTCGTCGGGGGAATGCGAATCGAGAGGTGTTCCAAGGTGCATACGTAGTGTGTTTAGGCGGTTTGCAAGCTGGTGAAAGGAGAAAAACAATCCGAAAAAGGCGTAAAGACAAAAGGATAAAGAAAAATAACCAAGAAGCGGTATTAAATCATGCTTCATCGACTTTTTTTCCTTATCCCTTTGCCTTCATCCTTTTTTAATACTTCAACAAGGTAACATCGCGCTCAATCAAGAACGCAAGCGGCTCTTGGAAGTCGTAATCGCTGAAGGCTTTTGCTTTGTCAAGATTTGCGCGGGATTTCTCGCGTTGTCCTTGCACATTGTAAATTTCCGAAATGCGGAAGTAGCTCCACGGCATAAACCACCGCTCTTTTTCGGGTTGCAATTCCACTGCTTTCAAGTAGTACGCGATTGCTTCGGGATACCGTTGCTGTCCGCGCATTGCCTCGCCCATATTGAAGCAGGCTTCAGCGCGAATTTCTTTCGACAAACTGCCGTTGTCCACAATCGGCTTCAAGAACGGCTCTACCTCTGTAAAGCGCAAGGATTCTGCACAATTCACACCTTTGATAAGCTGAATCATTGTGGCATCAAGCGGCGTTTTCAAACATTCTTTTGCTTTGCGAATAGCGTATTTGTCCTCTGGCTCAAAGGGCGCAACCTCAATACATTTTTGATAGCCTTTCACAGCACTCGTGCGGTCTCCACTCATTTCGTACATGAGAGCCAAACGATAGAAGGCGATACCACGAAACGAACGCTCGAAACGGGCTTTAAAGTAGCGTTGCAAGCAGGCTTTGCCTTTGTCGAAGTCGTTCAAGCGGAAATATGCTTCGCCCATGCGATAGTTTGCGAGCGTGGTGAAGGTCTTGAAATTGGTGTCGGCAAGCTGCACCACTTTTTTGTAATAATCATTGGCAAACGTCATTTTTTTCAAGAACGTTTCTACGTTGCCGAGCGTGTACAACACGGGGATATTGTTTGGATATTTCTGCAATAAATCTTGCAAATACTTGTAGCCTTTGCCGTAATCTTTGTTAAAATACACTTCGATAAAGGCAAGGAAAATTTTCGCATCGCTGCGGGAAAACAAGGATTTATCGGCAGCCAAATTCACTTCGCGCAAGCCGCTTTCGCGGTCGCCTTTCAAGCCAGCAAAATTCGCTGCAAACTTCACCGTGCTTGGCATAACAGCAATGCCAAAGTGAAAAACGCCCATACCCAAGTATGCGTCGTATTGCTGCGGGTCGCGCTTCAAGGCTTCGTTGAGATAATTGTAGCAGGAACGCCCATCCAGCGTGGCTTTCACGAGATTTTCCGCACGAAAATTGGCAACAGCGCGGAAACCGTAAATTGCACCAAGAATAGTGCGTGATTTGTTGTTGTTTGGGTTTGTTTTCACGGCTTCGTCTGCCACAGAAATGGCTTTATCACAGGCGGCAATGAATTTTTTAAAATCTGGCTCGCTGTAATCAAATAAGAATCGCCATAGGAATATCTGGGAGCGAAAGAAATAGCCAACAGGGTCGGTGGGATATTTTTGAATAATTTCATCATAAATCACCATCGCTTGGTCATAACGCATGGAGTAAAATGCATCAATGCCAGCAATAACGCGCTCCTTTACGTAGGGGTCGTAGTCATCGGCAAGTGCAGCCCCGACAAGCATTGGCGGTGCATTGCGGTCGTCTGCCCCGTATTCCCCCAGCACATTAAGGTAATTCAATGGCTCGGAAGCACGAAGGATATTGAACGGCAATGACGATACTGGAGGGTGCGCAGCAAAAAGCATTGGAGACAAGCATAATCCTATCAAAGCGCATCCCGTACAAACAATCATGTAAAATTGCATATTAACGCGGTTTATCTGCAAGCGGCTTATCCGCAAAAAATTCGTCATCGAAAGCATGAAAAGAATGAAAAGTGGATGTAATTATTTGCCTGATTTTTAGGTCTGATGTTGTACAAGTATAAAAGGTTTACGAAGTATACATGAGATATGATGCGGTATTGGGAATGTTAGACACCTAATGTCCAAAGACAAATAATTTACAATTTTTTTTTGAGCTAACCGAAGAATTTTCAAATGCTTTTACTAACGTATAATTTTCAAGGAAACAATCGTGAAGGCGTAAAATACACGAAGCATACCAAGTCTGCTGAAAAAGGACGCTTACAGTGAAGGTGCTGTAAGCATTCTGGAATGTGCAATACAAAGTATTGGATGTAGCTTTCAACAGAAAAAAAATACCTCAAACATATTCGATGCAGAAGCATTGGTACGTTTGAGGTATTTAAATATTTGACGTTTTCAGCTGCGCAGCTTTATACTTCGCTTTTTCATGCTTCGCCGCCGAATAATTTGCGTTTTTCGTCATCAGAAAGGAGGTCAGCAAGGGAAACTTCTTGCTTTTGCTCTGGCAAAATAATGCTTTCTTGTTGTTCGCGGTCTCGGCGGGATCCGCGGTCACCACGTCCGCCCCCACCACGATTGCCACCACCTTCTCTGCCGCCGCCGTCGCGTCCGCTACTCTCTCTGCTTTCGCGTGACGGTGCGCCCTGGTCAAAGCCTTCCATACCCAAAATGAGTGAGTGGTTATCAGGAACAACATCCATAACAAATAGTCCTTCAATTTTATCACCTACTTGGAAAGGAAGTGCCTTACCGCGAAGCGACGGGTGCATTTTGCCTTTCGGCATAAAAGCATCAATATCTTCTGCAATATTGACAACAACACCGCGCTCAATGACTTCACGAACAGAACCCTCAATTTTATCACCTACTTTGAAGCGTTCTGCAATATTCGCCCAAGGATTCGGCTGAGTTTGCTTGTAGCCCAAAGAAACCTTTTGTTTATCTTCATTCAATTCTAAAACTTGTACTTCTACTTCCTGTCCTGCTTGGAAAATCTCGGACGGGTGCTTAATACGACGCGCCCATGACATTTCCGAAATGTGAACAAGCCCCTCAACGCCAACTTCCAACTCGACGTACACACCGAAATCAGTGAGGCTCTTCACTTTGCCTTTGTAGCGTGAACCAGAAATATATCTCGTCGATGCACCCTGCCATGGATTTGATTCCAATTCTTTCATCGAAAGAGACAGGCGTTGTGTGTTTTCGTTGATTTCCTTGACAATAGCTTTTACAGTGTCGCCTTTTTTCAAGACTTCTGAAGGATGATTGATACGACGACGAGAAATTGCCGACACATGAACCATACCATCCACGCCGCCCAAGTTGATGAATGCACCAAAGTCCGTGAAGGAAACAACTTTTCCCTCAACTATTTGTCCCACTTGAAAGTCTTTTAAGTGGTCAACACGCAAGAGCTTGCGGCGTGTTACAATCACCTTTGTTTTGTCTTCATCGTTCAATTCGTGAACATGAACAGGAAATGTTTGCTGAATCAAGCCCAAAAGCTCATTTTCACTCGGATTCGGCTTCAGCGATAGATGCGAAGTTGGAAGGAAAAGTGGCATTCCTTTATACGCAGCCAAGATACCACCACGCACACGGCGAAGCCCTGTTACATCAACTGTGGTTTTGTTGTTCTTTGCAGCAACAATCTCAGGATACAAGGCATTTACGTCGTACTCTGGTTGTTTCGGAGCCTCTGCTTGGGGAGCAGCTTCTTGCGAAGCGATTGTTTGCGAAGGAGGTGCTTCGGCACTCACCGTAGCGGTTTCAGCAACGGTTTCGGTCACTGGCGGAGCAGCAACGGCGGTCTCTACTTTTTGTTCGTCAGTCATATCAGCGACATCTAAATAAAATCAACAAATCAAATGGTTTACTGGCTTTAATTGCTTATTGCTTGAGAATAATTTTTTTCGCCCAAACAACACACATTTGCGGCTATGTTTTTGGTTTTTTTGCGAGGGAGCAATTTTTACACAGAACAATATACATTAAGCAAAAGATTCTTTCAAGAAAGATTTCAAATATACGCATTTTCGAGCAAGTTCCAAAAAAAATATACTGTTACAAGGAGTGAAATTCTTCTGTCCTTGCTATTTTTTCTTTCTGTTTTCATCAGGGTTTTCCGTATTTTCCTGTCCTACTGTCACCACATCAGTCATAAATTAGAAGTAAGTACGTGACTAAATATAGTTGAGGATGCTTCGACAGGCTCAGCATGAGGTCGGAAGCGGTCTTGACCCTGAGCTTGTCGAAAGATATAATGCAAACTATATTGAGCGACGTACTTAATTGACAATGATTCTGATGTGCAGACATACTATTGATGTCATTGCTTGTCTTGAGGTGTGTATAATTTCATTTCTTCTTTATCATCTAGTTTGTGTGGTATTATGAAACATCAGTCACTCCAAATGATTTCTCGGCAGTATAGCACGTATAGTGCCTACGCCATTCAAAAGATTTTTGGTGCGTGGAGCTTTGCGCATTTTCGCGCACTCGGCGCGTTGTGTGCGTTGCTTATATGCTTGTCGTGCAGTGTGGTTCAGCCCGTGCGAGTGCTGCCAGAGGGCGTTACGCAAGGCACCGTCGCACTCGGCGGTCCATGGCTACCGCGCTCAAGCCCAGCCTACATTGTACCGTATTTGAACGTCGGCGCAATGCACGGCATTTCTGAGAATGTAACTCTTGTTGGCAATCTTCACGGCACGGTTGCTGCTTTTGGCGTTCTTGGCTTGGATGCTGGCGCGGCAGTGCGCCTCGTGAAACAGCAAGGCGCAGTACCAGAATTGACGGCAAAAGGACAACTCTATGGCTTTGTGGATTTAGCTGGAGGCGGCACACCTGCTCGTCCGTCTAGCATTGACGGCGCAACAAGTAGTGGTGCGGTGCGCATTTATCCACATCTCACACTGACGGGTTCATATGAGATTACCAACAATCTTTTGGGCTACATCGCTCTTGAAAACACGCTTCAGTTTGGCGAACGCTTCGGGTATTTCTTCACCCCAGGCATAGGACTACAATTCAACGTCGCTCCAAACTCCAGCATTCAAGCCGAATGGAAGTGGGCTGCCGCGAATGTGCCGACAACCTTCGGTCTTTTTCAAGGACAATCCTCCATTGCTGGCACAGGCAACTGGGGCATTTATCTTGGCTATAACTTCTATCTTGGCGGAGGACGCACCAGTCCTAGCTCTGAGCCAACAAAGTAGTACATCAAAGGCAACAAGCTCATGCAACGGATGTAAACTCAATGTGAACTCAACAATTTTTTAGCACTTTTTTTGAACAATACCATGAAACGTTCTCTCAAATCCGCACTCATCCTCGCTTGTGCGGCATTCGCTTGTATGGCAAATGCCTGCGCGGTGATGGATGGGTTTATGTTCAACACGCAAAAACTCTCCAGCTATACGCTCTCGGATTCAATTATTCCTGCGTCAGCGCGGGAATTTATTACAATGGAGTCTGGTCCGAATAAGCTCAAAATTTATGGCTATTTCGTAAAATCACCCAAAGCAACAGCAAACACCCCAACTATTTTTTATAGTCATGGCAACGCCCGCAATATCCAAGCATATTGGGATAGAATGGAAATTTTCTACAATGCTGGCTACAACACGTTTATCTACGATTATCGTGGTTATGGCATGAGCGAAGGCAGCTCTTCGCAGCAAGGTCTGGAAGAAGATGCAGAAGCGGCTCTGGCATATACGCTTTCGCGCCGCGACGTAAATCCTAACAACGTTATGCTCTACGGCTATTCGCTGGGCGGCATCCCGTCGGTGTATCTTGCCTCGAAATATGCACAATCGGCAACCTTCCGCCCACGTGCGCTTATCACCGAAGCGATTTATGCCTCTGCTACTGACCTTGTGCAAAGCGGCTCGCTGATTGACATTCCAGGTGGTTTTGTGATGCGTGATGAGTTCAATAACGCAGAACGTATGCGCTCGGTGCGCTGTCCGCTTTTGCTCATGCACGGCGAAAAAGACGATTTTATTCCGATTGAGCGTCATGGCGTAAAAAACTGGGAAAATGCTATCAACGCCGCACAGCCAAAGGTTTTCTGGCGCATTCCGAATGCGAACCACAGCACGATTCCGCCAACGGTTGGCATTGATGCCTTTACCAAACGCCTCGTTGATTTTACCGTGAGTGTACGATAGACCTCAACACCGCATATAATCTGACAACAACGCCCGCAGATTGAGTACAAAAATTGTACGCTCGTCTGCGGGCGTTGTGCGTTCTGGCGAGGGTCAAAATGATGAATGCGAAGATAGATTTTTTTGTGAAGTTCTTTTCGGTATCTTTGCCTGTCTGCCCGCAGTTGAATACACTTTCTTCTTGATTTTGCTTGCTTGAATTATGCTTGATTACGCCGTTCAGTTTATCACAAACTTACCACCGCTTGGTGTGCTGCTTTTTGTGTGTTTTATTACCTTTGCCGAGAACGTATTTCCGCCCTCGCCGAGCGATACAATTTTAGTTTTTTGTGGAACACTCATTGGGCTTGGCGCAGTTGGTTTTCCTTCTATGCTGATAAGTGCGACGCTCGGAAGTACGCTGGGTTTCGTGCTGATGTACTGGGTCGGGCAACGCTATGGCACGAGCATTATTGACTCTGGCAAAATTTCCTTCCTCCCCAAAGAAGCCTTCAATAAAGCAGAGGCATGGTTTCGTGAGTATGGCTATTGGGTGATTATTGCCAATCGCTTTCTTTCTGGCACACGCGCTGTTATTTCAATGGTCGCAGGTATTTCAGAAATTCCACTTTTGCCCACCACACTCCTTTCCACGGTGAGTGCAGCCGTTTGGAATGGTCTCTTGCTCTTTGCTGGCTTCACACTCGGCAAAAATTGGACGCGCATGGATGAGTACTTACAGTTGTACGGAAAAGTTCTCTTGGGCATAGCAAGTGCTGTGCTGGTTGTGGTGCTGCTTGTACGCCTTTGGAAAAATAAAAAGTAAGCGTAGCACTACGCGCCTTACGCAGTTGCCGCGAAATATCCTTACTGCTATACTAAAAAAGGATGGTAATTGTATGATTCCGACAAGAGAAGTAATTTGAGAAAGTTTTTTACTATTCGTCCACTTCTCTCACGCGCTGTCTAGCAAAGCTCATCTTTCCAAACAAAGTTATCTCCATTTTGGAGCAAGAACGCTATGCGAATTGCATCAGCATATGGAAATGTTGAAAGCCTATTTTACCGCTCATCCGCCGCATTCGATGAAATACGTCGCCGCAGAGATTGAAGAAAAAACGGGCGCGAAACGGATTTCACAGCAAATGCGTCTGTTTCTTCGGTCGTTGGGTCTGCGTCCCTTGCGCACGAGTCTCTTGCCCGCCGAAGCGAATACCAAGCGACAAAAAGACTTTAGAAACAGGAAGTTGGTACCTCGTTTAGAGGAAGCCCACCGCGGCGAGCGCACGGTCTTCTGTGTGGATGCGGCGCACTTCGTTTTGGGAAGATTCTTGGCAACGCTCTGGAGCTTTATCAGAGTGTGGGTCAAAAGCACCGTCGGGACGACAACGTTTCAACGTCTTGGGGGCATTGAATGCCATCATCCGTAAAATCATTACCGTCACCAATGATGTCTATATCAATGCCGAATCGGTGTGCGCATTACTCGAAGAGATTGCTGGGCAGGGCATAAAAACTGCTATTACCTTAATTATGGATAATGCTCGCTATCAGCATTACTCTCTGGTCAAAACAAGAGCGGCAGAACTCGGTATTGAGTTGCTCTTTCTTCCGCTGTATTCACCAAACCTGAATCTCATTGAACGCTTCTGGAAATTTACGCGCAAGCACTGTTGATGTGGAGTCTCTTGTACGGACTTCTCGCTCTTTTCTCGGATTCTTGATGTGTTTATTTGCACCACGCATCCAAAGTATGCCGATGAGCTACAAACCTTGCTCTCGCTCAATTTTCAGAGCGTTGAAAAATGCAATTCTTAGCCTTTTTTAGTATAGAATGAACATTCATGCCACAAACCTACAAAAAAACGACAGCCTAAGTGAGTTTTGATAGACTCGCTTAGGCTGCCGTAGATATATTGCTTGTTTTAGCTTATTTTAACATTCTTTTTTATTTTTTCTTTTTTCCGCCAGCTGGAGCAGCCGATCCATTACATGCTAAGGCTTCAATCTGGGTTTCAAAATCACCAACCATTTTTTGCTCATTCGGGTTTTTGCTTGCGCGAGCGCGTTTCAGTGCCTCTTTGTAGTAGGTACAAGCGTCGGCGGTGTTCTGTCCTTGTTGTGATGCAATCGCCGCATAAAACCAGCCAAAAGTGTTGTCAGGGTCCACGCTAGTCCAATCAAGCGCGTTTTTCTTCAATTCCGACCAGTTCTTTTGACCATTTGCAATGCGGCAAAGTGTGCTGAGTGCCTGCACAACGTCGCGCTTACCTTTTACTGTGTCGGCTTTACCCAATTCCACAATTTTCATGTATTCTTCTTTTGCTTCTTTCGGCTTTTTCATTTCCAAGAATGTTGTTGCAAGCTGCTGACGTGCATACAAAGCTTTTGGGTCGAGTTTCACGGATTCTTGCAAGGCGGGAAGCGCGGAATCAAGTTTGTTTTTTGAGAAATACGCCGCGCCAACGTAGTAGTTCGCACGAGCACTCAAGCTGTCTGCGGGGCAATTTGCGGGGTCGAGGCGCTTGCGGAAGGTTTCGATTGCGTCGTCGTACTGCCGCCACGTATAGAGAGCCGTACCGATGGACATCATGAGCTTGCAGCTTTTCGGGTTTTTCACGAAAAAGTCTTTGTATTCGCGCACTGCCGTTGCAGTGTCGCCAGCGTTGATGGCAGCGCGAGCGTACAATTCAATATCGGCAGGCTGAAGACCTTTGTTCGCTTTGATTTCCGCGAATTTATCTGCTGAAGGCTTAAAGCTACGCTTGTAGAGCAAGGTTTTTGCAATCATCAAATCTACTTTGTCGGCAACGGTATCAATTGCTTTTTTCGACAATTCGAGGTGAGAAACAAGGTTGGTATCGTATTCTTTTTTCTCATTTTCCAAGAGCGAGAAGCCTGCTTGCGCCAAGAACCAACGCCCTTGTGTGCCGTCTGGCTTCAAGACGAGATAGCGTTGCAAAGTCGGAATTGCTTCAGCATATTTTTTCGCCAAAAACTGAATCTTCCCTTTCGAGAAAAAGGCTTTGACGTTGTTGGTATCGGCTTTGGTTACTTTGTCCCATTCTTGCAAAGAAAGATTTACATACTTGATGTTGTCTTCTTTGAGTGTACCAGTATTGTTTGCAATGCGGAAATACGATTCTGCCAACTTTGCGCGAGATTCGGTCAAATTCGGGTCGAGCTTCAATGCCTCTTCGTAGTTATTTTGCGCAAGTTCAAAGACGCGCTGCGCGAAGTACAAATCGCCACGAGCAACAAACGAAGCCGCCGATTTATTGATGCTTTGCGCCTTGATAACTGCCGCATCTGCTTTGGTCAAGGGGTTATCAACTTTCGCTTTTGCAAAGTCCGCCGATTCATTACCAGCAATATAGACTTGACTCAAGGTCAAGAAACTTTCCGCATCTTTTGGGAATGTTTTGGTCAATTCTTCTGCTTTTTTGAGCGCGTCGCCGTGCTTACCGACCGCCGACAAACCAAGTGCTACCTTGCGCATCGCCTCAGGCTTCCAGTAGTCCACCTCTTGTGCTTTTTGGTAATACGCAAGCGCGGAGTCTTGTTGGTCAATCGCATCATACACATCGCCCAAGAGCAAGAGCGACGGCAAATCACGCGGATTGTCTTTTACTGCCGCAATCGCAGCCGGAAGCGCAGATTGGTATTCTTTTGCTGCCAAAAGTTCTTTTGCTTTTTGCAAGTTTCCTTGTGCAAAAACTGCTGATGAAGCCAGCAAGAATGCCGCTCCGAGAGCAAGAAATTGTTTCATAGTACACGGAATTTGTGAGAAAAATAGGGTAGTTTGTTGCATCATTTTTTTGTTGGAAAAAGACTGGGAACGAAAGGTTTAATGCGTGTTGTGTGGGAGAAATTTACCTTACTCTTCATCAGGAATCAAATTAAATCGCGCTCCTTCAGGAACAATGCCGTTTTTCAAAAAATATTCTTTTGTGCGAACATCATTGCGAAGAAAGGTGATATAGCCCCACGGCAGATTCCGTCTATCTTCCAAGAGTAAGCCTTGAATTTTAATCGGCAACGGATATTTCCCCATCACGATATAGGACTGATGCACGGCTTTCGGGCGCACATAGCTTCCCGTTGTATCTTGGAAGCCAATTTTCAGCATCTTCAACGTTGTTTCCCGTGCAAACTGCGACAAATAGCCAACGGCGATTGCGTTTGGATTGCTCAAGACCGCCGCTTTTGCTTCTGCCGCGTTCTTGGTCAGCGTGATAGCGTGTTTTGGTGCGGCATTCTTGGTGAGATAGAGCAACAGATTTCCGTACTCGGACGAATAGGAATCGGGACAAATAATCGTTGGCTCGGTTTTGAGTTGCGGAAACATTCCCTTCAGGCTTACTCCTTTTTCGCTAAAAAGACGTTGGAGCTGCGCGAGCGAGATGGTATCAAGCGGGAAGTTGCGTTGCACCGCAAACACAAGCGCGTCGGTTGCGATAATCGTGCTGGCGTGTGCGGGAACTTTATTTGCTTTCAAGAGCGAATCTTCATCAGCCAGATAGCCCCGCGCAATCACGATTCCACGCGCTTTTGTGCCAAAAAGCTGCGTCATTGCTTCCCGTGCCGAAACCGCTTTTATGCCGACGGCAGCGTCATTGTAGGAAGAATCAAAGAGGCGAAAGGTTGGTTGCATAAACGTAGCAATGCTTTCATCGCAGAGGAGTTCTGCTTTACCTGTTGTTGCAGTTTCGTATTGCTCAGAAGATTTCGGGTCGGGTTTGTCGCAAGAAAAGAGGACGATTCCGCTCACAGCAGCCACAAATACGCCACAAACAACGACGGCGGCACTGATAATGCGAGACGTGTTTTTTTTCGCTGGTTGGGAAGCGTTCTGCATAGCGTTTACCTTGATAAAAAGGTGGTGAATGAGAGGGAAAATATCCGACAAATCCTGTATTTACGGGCTTTCAAGCGGATAGACTATTCTTCATATCGCGCTTCTTGCTGGCGTTGATTCCAATACATCGCCACGCGATAGACACCGAATAAAATAATCACAATGCCAAACATTCGCACATTTACGTCGCCGTTCACCATTGGAACTAAGCCACTCACCCACAGCACACCAACAAGACCAACCATGCCGCGTGCAGCGTAATTGAGATAGACAATAAATTTATTGCTGCGCATAGAGATTATAGAGAAAAATTACTTTGTACCATACAAAAAATCTTCAGTGGTGGCACAGACATTCTTGTCTGTGAGCTTTAGTGCGGGTTTCAAGCGGAAAAACACAGACAAGAATATCTGTACCACTGAAGCCTGATTTCACGAGACGTGCAAGGTTTTTGTGTGATACTGAAGAAAAGTTGTGTGTTGTTTGAGCAATGCTTACTATGGAGAGAATCGTGAGCAACGATGCTGCTCTGGAACAATTCTCGCTGTACCAAGTTTGCTTCTACCAAGTCCGCCCTAAAAATAGTATAGAGACGCGCTTTTGTCGAAGATTTGCCTAAGAACAGAAGCTACGTCTCTACACAGATAATTGCCAACATTTAGCGAAGACGGAAGACAATCGGAATACTCACCCAACAGTCAATCGGTTGATTGTTTTGGATAGCGGGAGTAAAGATCGACGACATAACGGCGCGGATAGCCGCATCGTTCAAAAGGTCGGAGTCCGTGGATTCGATAATGTGCTTTTTCGGAACACCGTTTTTGCCAACAAGAACACGGATGTTTACTTTCCCTTCAATACCTGCGCGTTTTGCGAGGTCGGGATAGACAACTTTTCGTTGCAAGTCCTTGATGTCAATGTACGGCTCTTTTTCTACGGGAACGAAAGCATATGGGTCAGCCTCTTCCTCGCGGACTTCGGTATCTACATCGGAAGCAAGTCCCAAGTAGCCAGTATCGGTACCGTCGCCGCCAGTCGTGCTTGCGCGAGAGATTTCATCAACGTTTGCGAAGTCTTTCACATCCGGCGCGACAAGCGCGTCTGGCACAGGCACAGGCGTACCTGCACGTGCCGCCGGTCCTGCTGCTGCTGGCGGTGGCGGCGGTGCTGCCTCCGTTTGCACGGGCGGTGGTGGAAGATTCGTCAGTTTCATCTTATTCACCATTGGACCTTTCTTGATTTTTGTCCGACCAGCAACGAGGAACGTTGCATAGCCGCCAAGAAACAAGAGAAAGAGCAAAAGTGCATAGAGAAAACCACGTTGTGTCGCTTTCGGAATATACGCTTTAATTTCCTTCGCACCGTAGTGCGGGTCGAGTGTTTCTGCAAGAGCAGCCATAGCGTATTACACAAAATGGTTGAAAAATTTGTTTGTTATTTTTAGTCAAATATCACCAAGGCGTGAGGAATAGAGAGGGTTTTAAGTTATCCTTCATCCCTCATATTTCATCCCTCATCCTTCATCCTTCTAAGTTTAGAGTACCTTCAAGTCTTCAACGTCTTCAGGGGTCATTGGCGTAAGAGCGAATTTGCGTTCGCGCTTCATACCTTTCGCGCTGAGGCGTTGGGTAATCTCGGTTTCAGCGATGTTCAATTCGTCGAGAATTTTAATCACCAAATTGTACGGAACTTTTGGTGAAATTCTGAGCGACATAATGAGCTTATTTTCCATGCGCATATTTTCTGTCACCGACACTGCACGAAGCTCCTTAACGGAAATCTTCTGTGGTTTTTCGGTGTTTTTATCGCCCATGTATTTGAAAATTTGCCCATCGTCGCGGACGAGAACGGTCAAAAGCTCGGATTGCTTTACTTCGACGTTTTCTGTTTCTGGCGGCACGGACATTTCCATTGTTTGTGGCGTTGTCAGTGTTGTTGAAAGCATGAAAAAGGTCAGAAGCAAAAAAGCAATATCTACGAGCGGGGTCATATCAAGCACGAAGCCAACACGCTTTTTCTTTTTGCGTTTTGTCGCAAAAGAACCGCGTTTTACTTTGGGTTCGCGCCCCAGACTTCCACCACCACCCATAATCGTCTCCTTTGGGTTGTTCGTTAGTATGTTTTGTGAATTGTTGGGAAGAAAGGATGAAATCTGAGGGCTGAAATATGAAGTGTATGGACTCAGCCCTCAACCTTCATCCCTGCTCTTAATTTTGTCTATCGGTAACGAAATTGAAGATGGTTGCGTTCGATTTCCGCATCGCTTCCATGAGGTCTTCAATCCATTTATAGGTAATGCGTTTATCGGCATCAATAGCGAATTTCATGCGAACATTCGCCATCCGTGTTTGCCGAAGAAGTGCTTCGAGATTTTTAATATCTACTTTCAAAATCACTTTTTGACGCATATCATCAGGAATTTGAATTTTATCCGAACTATACACAACCTTGCGGTCAGCTTCGTTGGAAAGCGAGTAATAATACGAGGTATCATTGGTAACGCTATCAATACCGATTTTGATAGTTGCAAGATCTTTATCGGGAAGTTTCGAGGTGTCCGCCGACGCAACGGGGCGGGTAATCTTAAACTTCTGCTCGTTTTCCGTGTCGGATTTGAATTTTGCCGTAAACATAAAGAATGTCAAAAGCAAAAACGCAATATCCACAAGCGGGGTCATGTCCAGATAAAATCCAGGACGTTTTTTCTTAATTCTACCACCCATTTGTGTATCTCCTTAATTGATGTTATAGAAACGATGAAGGAGATTATTTCTTTACTTTGATTGCGAGAATTTCGGTGATATTCAAAATCGCTTCGTCAATCGTATAGGTGAAGTTATCGACGCGTGTGGTGAAGATGTTGTAGAAGATAATACAGATTACCGCACCAACAAGACCACCCGCCGTGTTGTACAACGCCTCAGAAATACCGATAGAAAGCGACTGCGCCGATACTGTACCGCCCGAACCCAATGCCGCGAACGAACGAATCATACCGATTGTTGTTCCCAAGAGACCAATCATGGTTGCAACCGAAGAAATTGTCGAGAGAATAACGAGGTTTTTCTCAAGGAGCGGTGTTTCAAGGTTTACAGCTTCGTCGATAGAACGCTTGATTTCAAGCATTTTCTTTTCGGGGTCGAGACCGCTATTGCCAATGACGGTTTGATATTTCTCCAGGCCAGCACGGATAATGTTTGCAAGGCTACCACGTTGTGCTTCGCAAGCAGCAAGCGCACCTTTGATATCGCCATCTTCCAACAATGCTTCAACTTTTTTAGCAAATACTGGCATTTTCTCTTTGCCTTCTGCTTTGCCAATAGACAGCGAGCGCTCAATCACAAACGTAACGGCAATCATAATAAATGCCAAAAGCAATGCCACAAGCGGACCGCCAGTGTGGATAGTTCCCAAGATATTGTTCGGCAACGGCTCGTGGCGCATTGCACCATCTTTGAAGTTTGCCGGATTGCCCATCACGAACCACCAAATAGCGAAACCGATAGCGATTTCAGCACCGATGATAATGACGTTAATTGCATTTTTCATAAAAAAACTCCCGAAAAAGAGAAAGTTTGGAAAAAAATTATGAGATAAACTCAAGAGAATTGAATAATTGCTTCTTCAATAGTTGGAAACATCTCGAATACAAGCGTGAGCTTGGTAATAACGAAAATATTCTCAATGTTTTTGCTAATTTTGCACAGCCCCACGCGACCATGTTTTTGCTTGGAAAGACTCGCGTGAGCGGAAATAAGGACACCGAGCGCAGTCGAATTCAAATAACTTACTGCGTGCAAATCCACCGCAACAAGCGGCTTCTCGACGAGTGCCAAGCGCTTGAATTCCTCGCGCAGCGCGTCGGTTTCATCGCCGCCGATAAACTGTCCGCTCAGACGAATGACCGTTACACTACCTTGCTGTTCAACACTAATTTGTTCTGACATAAATTGGGGGAAGTTCGTAAGAAGAAAATTTCAGCCAATGAAATTTTACTTTTGTTAAGAATGTTCATGAGAATCACGAGGTGCGTCAATGAGAGAGCAGAGTAAGTAAGAATGACGCAAGAATATCGGATGTTGTGATCATATTTTACAAAAACAATCCTCAGTCATGTAACGCGGATACCGTAAACTCTCTCTGAACGTTTTAATCTAGCTTGAAAATATTCGTCGCCGTTTGTGTTTTTCTCTATTTCTCAATAAATTTTGCCATAGTACACGTAAATTATGCTCTCTCCAGAACCTTACCATACCTCAAACACGGCTTAATCACAAGGATTCCTGTTTGGTGATGCACGAGGCAAAGCATGGATGCAATGAGCCTTGAACGAATCATTCAAACAATCCCAAAATTTACGTCAAAAAATCGCGTTTGTCAAAGGATTTTGTGCAACTTCAGAGAGTTTTTTTCGTCGCTGGGCTTTTTTTCGGAAAAAATATCGTAGTACATCAAAAAACTTGATTGCTAAAACAAGTATTAACAAAACCTTGTACAAGAAAGTCCGTTTGAAGGGGTTCCGAGAAAAATTACGAAGCTATTTCAAGACTTTCGCAAAATGGCGGTTGTACGGCACAGATAATCTCAAGGAACGCTTTCAAATTCGTTCACGTCAAGGCGCATGAAATCTGACTCAAACGGTAGCGCAAACACTCTTGTCTGCGCCATGCGCGAAAGTTCTCTACTTTTCGCAGAAAAGAGTTTGCATACATTCGCTCTTTTCATTATTCTGCGTGTATGAACCATGTCAGTTTTTCCCCATACTCACTCTCTGAGCAAGATAGCCTTGCGCAAAAGCACATCGAGCAGCTTGCGCACTCAGGAAGTGCCATTTTCGAGGCTCTCTTTGAGCATTCGAGCGATGCCCTTTTTCTTGCTACTGATGAAGATGAGGCATGGATTTTTGCCTGTAACCATAAAGCCCGTGAAATGTTCGACGCGCCAAGTAAGGACGCGCTCTTTGGACATCAACAACGAACCTTGCGTGAGCATCCGCTCACACAAGAAGAATTGCGCCGCCACACACAAGAACTGCATAGCAACGGCGTTCTGCGCTTTGATTGCCTCTACACAAGTTTCTCCCAGAAGAAAATTTGGTGCGAACACACCGTAACGCGCATTCCTCTGGAGCAAGGATTTGTGCGCCTTCTGCGCCTTACCGATATGACCGAGCGCAAAAACTTAGAAGAAGAATTGCGCCACACTAATAATATCCTTGCTGATGCCGAGCATATCACCCAGCTGGGGACGTGGGAGTTCGATATTGAACACCAAACTATTCAATGGTCGGCAGAAACCTTTCGTTTGTATGGTTTAGAGCCTACACCAGGATTTGTAGCGCGTGAGCTTTTATGGGGTTTAATACATCCTGATGATGCTCCTGCCTTGCAGCAAGCCGTTACGGCGGTCATAGACGAAGGGAAATCGTACAGGCTGGAACTACGCGGCTTGCAGCCCGACGGGTCGTATCATTTTCACGAGGCGCGGGGCAAGGCAATTCGCAATGTAGAAGGGCGTGTTGTAAAAATTCTTGGAACGGTGCGAAATATTAATGCAGACAAACGCCGCGAAGCCGAACTCCTGCACAATCAAGCACAACTCGAAAATATCATCAATAACATTTCGGAAGTGATTGTTGAAGTGAGTTTGACGGGCATTATTCACTTTGTCTCGAAAAACTGGGAATCGCTCACTGGACGCAGCATTGAGGACGGCTTAGAACGCTCCCTTGTGGATTTTGTCCATCCCGACGATGTGCCTACACTGTATGGACTTTTGCTCAGAAGCCTAGAAAGCGTACCAAATGAGCGATTTACGGCAGAATATCGCGTGTGGAATCCGAAAAAGCACGACTGGCGATGGCATGGCGCAAATGCGGTGGTTGTGCGCACAGAGAATGACGCACCACTGCATATCCTCGCCACTGTGCGCGAAATTCATCAAGAAAAAGCAATGGCGGAAAAGCTGCGGCGTAGCGAGGAGTTTCTCGCCGAAGCCCAGCGTATGGCTCGCTTGGGAAGCTGGTACACGGATTTGCAAACACAAACAACCGAATGGTCGGAAACGATGTATTACATCTACAATGTTCCTGAAGCGACACGCCCATTTTCGAGCGCAGAGTTTTTGGAAGTTGTCCACCCGAAAGATAAAGACCTCGTTGCAGCGAGATTAGATGCGGCTATCCAGCACCAAGAGCAAGGAAGTATGGAATTTCGTATTGTGCATTCCAACGGTATGACTCTCTGGCTTGATGGGCGCGTGAAACCAGTCTTGCACCCCGTTACACGTCATACGATTGCACTTTTTGGTATTGTGTGGGATATCACCGAGCGCAAATTAGCAGAAGAGCAAATTCGCTCGCTGAATCTCCACTTGGAAGAGCGTGTTCAAGAGCGGACGCTCCAACTAAAAAAAACGAATAGCGACCTTGTGAGTATTATTGAAGAACGCACCAAGACGGAATCTGCCTTGCAGCGCAGCCAGAATAATCTCCGCACACTCGTCGAAAGCACCAACGATAGCATTTGGTCTATTGACCGCGAATTCCGATTTACGACGCTCAATGCTGCTTTTATATCAGTCGTGCAGTTGTATAATGGCGTTGCGCTGACCATTGGCAGTTCCGCGCTCATAGAAACACTTGGTATTACCGAAAAAGACTGGTATGGGTATTACTGCCGTGTACTGCAATGTGAGCGCTTCATCGTCAATAGCCAATATATGCTGTCTGGTTACCACTTCGATGTAGAAATTTCCTTCAGTCCTATTTTTAACGAGCAAAATACTGTTCTTGGTGCTGTCGTGTTTGCACGGGATATTACCGAGCGGCTTCTGGCAGAACGCGAGGTGCGCGAGCGCGAAGCACTGATGAATCTTATTTTGGAAAGCATTGCCACGGGCGTTGCTCTAAGCGATAGTAATGGTATTATCTTGCGAGCAAATCGCGCACTGGCGCAAATGTTTGGCTACACACCAGAAGAAATGATTGGGCGGCATTACACACTCCTTACCAAGCCAGAACGTCACGAACAGAGTATGCAAGGCTTTCGCCAGCTCATAAGCAATCGCCCGAAAACACCAACAAACATTGAAACAGAGCTTGTGCGGCGCGATAGAGAATTTGTTGATGTGGAAATTTTACAAAATGTTATTCAGAACGAAGCCAGCGAGGTATTTGTTGTGTCGTCGGTGAACAACATCACCGAGCGCAAACAGGCAGAAACCGAGATACGACGCGCTTTGGAGCAAGAGCGTGAACTCAGCGCAATGCAATCGCGCTTTGTGGTCATGGTGTCGCATGAATTTCGCACACCGCTCACCACGATTCGCTCCTCAGCGCAGCTTTTAGAACGCAACCGCACAAAATGGTCGCCAGAGAAGCAACAATCATACTTTGAGGATATTGATATTGCCGTCAATTCCATGACCGAGCTTTTGGAAGATGTGCTTTCATGGGGCAAAGCACGCGCCAATCGCATTACGCTTCAGGCACAGCCAACGGAAATTGGAGAATTTATCGAAGGAATTGTCAGTGGTTTTCGCGTCATTGAGGACTTCAAATACCGCATCAATACTGTTTTGCCAGAAAAATCTCTTCTGCACAAAAAAGCTCTTCTGGACACCAAACTCTTACGGCAAATTTTAGTCAATCTCATCTCCAACGCGCTCAAATACTCGCCCGAAATAGAACCAATTTTGGTGGAAATGGTTGTTGATATTGCCAGTATTTCCTTCCACATCAAGGACACAGGCATTGGTATTGCTGAAAAAGACCAACAATTCCTCTTTGAGCCGTTCTACCGCGCCAGCAACGTCGGTGCGATTGCTGGCACAGGACTTGGCTTGGCGATTGTCAAGCAGGCGGTGGATTTACACGGCGGCACGATTCACCTCGCAAGCGAAAGCGGAAAGGGTACGGAATTTATTGTTGTGATACCTTGTACTTTTCTCGAAAACTCGTAATTTATGCCACCTCTGTTTTTTTGAGACTGTATTTTCGGATTTTTCATGAAAAAAATACTTGTTATCGAAGACGAAAAAAATATCCGCAATCGTATTGTTGATACGCTAGAGCTTTCCAACGAGGCGTATCAGGTCTTTACGGCGGAAAATGGTCGTATTGGCGTGGATGTCGCACAAGAAGAGCTTCCCGACCTCATTATCTCCGATGTCATGATGCCGGAAATGGACGGATACGAGGTATTGAAAGCACTCCGCTCCAACGACGAAACCGCCAGTATTCCTTTTATTTTTCTCTCCGCAAAAGCAGATATGGCGCATATCCGCGAGGGAATGAATCTCGGCGCGGATGATTATTTGCCCAAGCCATTCAGCATTGATGAGCTGTTGAGGACAGTTGCCATGCGGCTTGCGAAGTTTGAGGCACACGAAAAACGCTCGAAGCAAGAATTAGAAGAAGTGCGCTTGCGCATTGCCAGTTCGCTCCCACACGAGTTCCGAACACCGCTTGCAGGCTTGATTGGCTTTGCCGAAATGCTCAAAAATTACAAGCAATTCGACGACGAAACCGTTAATATGATGATTGACCAAGTGCGGGGCAATTCAGAGCGTTTGCAGCGTTTGGTGGAAAATTTCCTGCTCTATGCGCAAATTGAAATGTCCATTTTACGCAGTGGCGGCACGGCAAAGCTGTTTCAGGAAGACCGCCTCACGATTGTGCCAGAGCTTATCACCAGTGCGGTTGACGCTATTGCCGAGCGGCATAAACGCATCGACGACCTTGAATGTAGTGTTGAGAACCATGTTCTGACCTTGATGGCGCATAACCTAAAAAAAGTTGTGGAAGAACTCGTTGATAACGCGCTGAAGTTTTCCGCAAAATCAACAAAAGTGCGCGTGGATGCTCGCCGTACCGATGACAGCTACTATACAATTACGGTGAGCGATACAGGACGCGGCATGAGCAAAGAAGACCTCGAAAACATCGCTGCTTATACACAATTTGACCGCGAAACCCATGAGCAACAAGGTATGGGACTGGGGCTAACGATTTCACGCCGCATCATAGAAGGACATCACGGCACGATGGAGATTGCCAGTACACCTGGACAAGGCACGACCGTTACGCTAAAACTCCCCATTTTGCCAGAGTGAGAGTTTTTCTTCCTCTCGTGTTATGTACTAAAAACAGGTAAAAATTGCATATCAAAAAGTGAAAGAAATGAGATGTAGTCCACCTTTGAGGTGGACTACATCTAAATCACCCAACCTTTTTTAGTATAGAATCTCTCGTTGTAGAGACAAAGAGACAAGGTGTGCCTTGTCTCTACGATACGCCACACAGTGCGCAACAACTTTCTAACACATTCTCCCTCGCAACCATGAGCAATACTACTCTCCGCGTCATTGTCTCTCTCATTGCCGCGCCGCTTATTGTGGGGCTGACGCTTCTTGGCTCATGGTGGTTTGCCGCATTCGCACTGGCTTTGGCGGTGCTTGCTTTGCGGGAATACTACAATCTCGCCTTGCACACCGACGCAATGCCGCTTGCGGCAATGGGCTACATTGGCACGGTGGCTATTGCGAGTAGTTTTTTTCTGGGAGGGCTGGCAAATCCTCGACTTCAGAGCATTTTGTTTCCCAGTATTTTCCTTATTCTGACGCTTGCCATTCTCATCGTAGAACTTCTGCGCAACAAGGCGCATCCACTCCGAAACTCAGCAATTACGGGCTTTGGCGTGATGTATGTCGGAACATTTCTCGCAAGTCTGATTGGTCTCCGCGAAATGTTTTCTGCTGACGCGCTTTCCCTGTCGGTGTTTGAGAATATCGTCGTTGCTGAACGCGCTGCCGTTGGCGATAGATGGGGCGCGTGGCTTGTTTTTGCAACGTTTATCGGCATTTGGACGTGTGATTCGATGGCGTTTTTTGCAGGAAAAGCCTTTGGCAAACACAAACTTTTTGAGCGTGTCAGCCCAAATAAATCGTGGGAAGGTGCGGTTGTCGGCTTTTTGAGTTCTTCGGCAGCATTTGTTGCACTCGCGTATTATTTGTTACCCTTTTTGCCGCTTCTTCATGCTGGCATTATTGGTGGGCTGGTCGGCATTATCGGACCCTTTGGCGACCTCGTCGAATCCCTCTTCAAGCGCGATGCAGGTGTGAAAGACAGCTCGAACATTATCCCCGGACACGGCGGCGTGTATGACCGCTTCGATGCCGCAATGTTCGTCGCTCCTGTAGTGTACGTGTATGTGAAAATTTTTCTCGCACTCTCATAAATGCTCGCTCTCACGCCTCAAAACCCGCCAAACGTGTAGCCAAGCGCAATCCCAACCGACGGCAACGGCAAAAAGAAAGGACTGAGCAGTACAATCGGCGTAAGACCAATGCGAAAATTGAAGCCGCCCGACGGCGGTTGCAATCGGTAGCCGATAACGCCTGTACCCAACACCGTTGCGAAGGCGGCAGGAAGATTACCCACAATCGGCGCGGTGAGCGAGCCAGCAGCAAAAATCGGCGTAATGCCCACGCCAAACTCCAGATGACTCGCGCTTCCGCCAAGATTGAGCAAATAGCTGGTCGTCAGCGGCAGACTCACAAACGAGCCACGCAGCGCAACAAGGTCGGTAAACGGAACACGAATATCAACATTAAACGTCCCAAACCCCGCACGAACAGACCAGTTTGGCATAATTAACCGTTCTGCATTTATCGAATAGGTAATGCCATTGCCCAAGCCTTCGATAAAAATTGTATTCCGCGCAATTTCTGGCAACGCTGCCGTAGAATCACGGTTTGGTGCGGTTTCTGCGGTGGTGGAAGTATTCGCATTCGGGCGTTGAATCGGGTATGTGCCTTGTGCATTGCTTGTGAAAGTATTGATAATAAGCAAATAGAAGCAAATGAGAACAAGCCAGACACAAGATTTTATCGGATGTTGAAGCAATAAGCGCATAGCGAAAAAGAACGGTAGAAAAAGAAAAAAACGTCAAACTCACAAAACGTAACATAGCAAGATTTATCGCGCTTTCCAAGCCTTCTTCGTTGCTCAATGTACTCAATTTATCCTCATTATTCACCACAAAGAACACACTTCATGGGACGATTCAAATGCACTATTGAGTACGAAGGCACACGGTATAGCGGCTGGCAAGCACAGAAAAACGCTCGCACCGTGCAGGGCGAGCTGATGACGGCGGTTGAAAAAGTCTGCACAACGAAAAATTTTGAATTATACGGCTCAGGGCGCACCGATAGTGGCGTTCATGCGCTGGGGCAAGTCGCACATTTGGACGTAAACACGATGCTTGCGCCGCAAATCTTGCGCTTAAAATTGAACGATGAATTGCCGTCGGATATTCACATTTGCCACATTGACAAAGCACCAAAAAACTTTCATGCACGATTTGATGCGGTCTCGCGGCAATACTTGTACCAAATTTCGCGCCGCCGCACTGCCTTTGCCAAAAAACACGTTTGGTGGCTCAAGGACTATCTCGACCTTGAAGCAATGCGCTCGACAAGCCGCATATTTACTGGTCTGCGCGACTTTCGTTCCTTCACCCGCGACGACCCAGAGGAAAAATCAACTGTCTCCAAAATTGAGGAAATACGCCTTGAAGAAGCTGGAAGCCTGATTTTGATTCGGGTGCGCGGCTCGCATTTTCTTTGGAAAATGGTGCGCCAGCTTGTGGGCGTGATGGTGGAAGTTGGGCGAGGAAATATGCCGATTGCACAGGTGCATGAGTTTTTTGAAACCAGTTCTGGCATTCCCGCTACCTTCACCGCGCCACCGTCGGGCTTATTTCTGGAAAAAGTGTACTACGATGGCGATGAATTGCAAACAGACTTGCAAGCAACGATGCGGGTTGAGTAAGTTTTTTTGATGACACTTATCAGCACATTGAACACATTTTACGCATAGTTTTTTCATTATTTTTTCTATGAAATCCCTCCACACCCTTCTCACCGCGCTGCCGCACTTTACCATGACTGGCGACGAACACGCTCTCGCCCGCGCCGTTACTGGCATTTACTACGATTCTCGCCAATGCGCAGAGGACGCACTTTTTGTGGCAATGCGTGGTATGGCGGTGGATGGCTATGACTTCATACCGCAAGCAATAGAGCGGGGTGCGCGATGTATTGTCGCCGAGCGCGAGTACGACGCGCCCTCTGGCGTTACGGTGGTGATTGTTTCCGATGCCAGAAAAGCACTCGCTTCACTCTCCCACGCTTGGTTTGACGAGCCTTCCGAGAAATTGCACGTTTTCGGCGTAACGGGAACAAACGGCAAAACAACGACAACATTTATGTTGAAGTCCCTTCTTGAAGCGCGTGGCGAAAAGGTAGGAATTATCGGCACAACAGGCAATTACATTGGCGCGGAGGTGATTCCGTCCAGCTTTACCACACCCGAAGCACCCGAACTCTGCGCCTTGTTTGTGGAAATGCGCAAGCGCGGCGCGACGGCGATTGTGATGGAGGTCAGTTCTCACGCGCTTACACTGGAGCGGGTGCATAGAACACACTTTCGTGGCGCGATTTTCACCAATCTCACGCAAGACCATTTGGACTTCCACGAAACAATGGAAAAGTACGCGGCTGCCAAACAACGCCTTTTTACGATGCTTCCCGCCGATGCTTTGATTGCAGTGAACGGCAGTGATACGTGGTCGGCGTTTATGACAAAAGAGAGTGTTGTTCCCGAGCAGCAACGACGCGCTTTTTGGCGGACATTGGCGCAAAGTGGTCAGGGAAATAGTCAGAAAAATAGCGAGGAAAAGAGTCAAAAAAATAGCAACGATGTGGAAATTATTGCCATTCGTCTCGGCTTCACGGAGACCGCATTTACGCTCTCGGCAGAGGGAAAAAGCTATGATTTTACCATGTCGCCGATTGGTGGGTTTAATGTTGATAATGCTGCTGGATGTCTTGTCATGATGCGGCTTCTGGGTGCGACGTGGGAAGAATTACAAGGATATATGCAGCGTGTGGAAGGTGCACCCGGAAGAATGCAGCGTATTCCGCTCGTGAAATCAACGAAGCAAGAACCTGAAACGCAAGGAATGACGGGCGATGCAGCCGTTGCGATTGTGGATTATGCACATACGCCAGATGCACTTGAAAAAGCCTTGCTGTCCTGCGTGGAATTGCGCAATTCGCTCACAACAGGCTCAAACGCCAGTAGTGAAGAGGCTTCGAGGCAGAAAGGGCGTATTTTCTGCGTCTTTGGCTGCGGCGGCAACCGCGACCGCACCAAACGCCCGAAGATGGGAGCTTGCGCGGCAGAACTGGCGGATTTCATCATTCCCACCAGCGATAATCCACGCGAAGAAGAGCCACTTGCTATTTTGGATGATATTTTAGCAGGAATTCCGAAAGAAAAATTTGCCACAACCCGCGTCCTTGCTGATAGGCGCGAAGCCATTCAGTACGCTATTGGCGCAGCGCGAGCGGGCGATATTGTCCTCATTGCGGGCAAAGGGCATGAAAATTATCAAATCATTGGCAACGAGCGTATTCACTTCGATGATGCGGAAGAAGTGCAGAAATGCTTGCGGTGAGCAGATAATTCCACCATACATTTTGTCAAAACTCTTCCCAAAACAGACCAGAGGGTTTAAACCCAATGTTCCTTCTTCAAACCAAGATTCTATGCGCTCTTTAGACCAATTACTCCGCAAACATATTCTTGCCGTCAAACCCTACGCTTCCGCTCGAAGCGAATACACGGAAACCGCCAAAACCGCATCAACACAGGTTTGTGAGGCAAATGTTTTTTTAGATGCGAATGAAAATGCCTTTGGTTCGCCAGCAGCATTGGCGGTGAGTCGTTATCCCGACCCGCTTCAAATCTCGCTCAAGCAGCGTATCGGCGCAATAAAAGGATTGCCAGAGAGCGGTCTCGACCCGATACAGACGCTCTTTCTTGGCAATGGCAGCGATGAGCCGATTGACCTGCTCTTACGCGCTTTTTGCGAGCCAATGCCCGAAAACACTGATAAAACCACGCACGAAGCAGACACGGACAATATCATCATCACACCGCCAACATATGGAATGTACGAAGTGAGTGCGGCAATCCACAACGTGCGCGTCCGCCGCGTACCGCTTCGGAAGGACGCTGCGGGCTTTCATCTTGTTGCGGAGGAAGTGCTTGCTGCCGTTACGCCGCGCACAAAAATTATTTTCCTGTGTTCGCCAAACAACCCAACGGGAAATAGCCTTGACCCCAGCGCGATAGAGCGTATCATTACTGGCTTTGACGGCATTGTGGTTATTGACGAAGCGTATATTGATTTCGCGCCAGAGCAGAGCTTTCTTTCGCGCTTGCACTTGGCAGCATTTCGCCATGTTGTGGTCTTGCAAACCTTCTCCAAAGCGTGGGGAATGGCGGCATTGCGGCTTGGGATGGCGTTTGCCGCGCCAGAAATTATTGCGGTGTTGAACAAAATTAAAGCTCCGTACAATATCAATTCATTGGCACAAGAAGCAGCATTGACGGCACTTTCCGACCATTCGTGGAAAGACCGCACCGTTGCCGAAACCGTCCATGAGCGCGAGCATTTGGCAGATGTGCTGCGAGAATACACGCTTGTCCGCCGCGTCTATCCGTCGGATGCAAACTTTTTGCTTGTGGAAATGGATAATGCTCGCCGCGTTTATGAAGAACTTGTTTATCAGGGCGTGGTCGTGCGCGACCGCTCTGCAACGCGCCATTGCGAGGATTGCTTGCGTATCACCGTTGGTACACGCGAAGAAAACACGCGGCTTTTGAGCGTGTTGGGAAAAATTGATGCAGCGAAAGGAAAGGAAGAATGAACGAAGAAAATGTGCGTACCGACGCAAAAACAAACGTCGAGCTTGTGCAAAAACTTGTTCTGGGAACGGTGCAGTTAGGAATGCCATATGGCATCAATAACAATGCTGGACAGCCCAGTAATGACGAGGCGTTTGAGATTTTGCGCACTGCTTTTCAGCACGGTATTCGCACTCTCGACACCGCCGATGCCTACGGTTCGGCGATGGAGCGGATTGGTGAATTTCACACGCTGGAAGCAAGGAATAATGCGGCTTCAGGGCAAATACGTTTTAATATCATTACCAAATTTCACGCCGAGGCAACAACAAACCTTCTCCAAAAAACACCCAAAACGCTTGCCAATCTTGATGTTCCCTCGCTGTGGTGCTATCAATTTCACCGTTTTTCTGATGTTGCTGCTTTTCCGCATATCCACGAACATCTGCTTGAACTCAAGCAACGGCGCGTGATTGAGCGCATTGGTGTTTCCGTTTATACCAACGAAGAATTACATGAAGCCGCCGAACATTCCTTGATTGATGTTATTCAATTACCCTTTAATGTGCTTGATAATATGCGGCTTCGTGGCGACGGAATGCGCAAAGCAAAGGCAGCGGGGAAAGAACTGCATACGCGGTCGGTGTTTTTGCAAGGCTTGTTTTTTAAGCCGTTGGAGCAATTTCCACCCACACTGCAAGCATTAGTGCCATACATAGAAGATATACGGGAAATCTCTGCGCACGAACAGATTGCGTTGTCCGCTCTCGCGCTCAACTACGTGCTGCATAATTCCTTGATTGATGCCGTGCTTTTTGGTGTGGAAACGCCAGCACAGCTCGTGGAAATACTCGGTTCTGTGCAAGCGCACATTGAAGCATCTCTCGTGGAGCGCATTGAGAAAATATGCGTGCAAGACCCGTCGTTGCTGAATCCCGCAACGTGGAAAAGGTAGCGGATACACCTCTTTCGCATTATTCCTTTCTTCACGTAGCGTAATTTCGCTATTTTGGCAGGTTAATAAAAACCCTTCTCTCTTCAGCACCATTGGTGATAAATTGTGTCATCTTGCTGATTATATTTTATTTTGTTACTGACCTTCGGTCTTTTTCAACAATTATGCAAAAACAAGCAACGATATTTTTTGCGCTTACCTTTTTTTTGAGCGTGGTACTCGTCGCGTTGGGTATTATGGGAAATATCCCAGCAGAACTAGCTCTCGTTCTCGTGCTGTTGGTTCAAATTGTGAGCAGTATTCTTATCTTTTTTATTGTTGTGCGTCCTTTTCTCAAGCGTGTTACGGGCTTTCTTCAGGCGTTGCAGAATGCCAAAGCGCAGAATGGTTCGATTGTACTGAAAGAGCCATTGCAGCAGGGCAACACACAAGATGAATTAAATCAGATTGCAGTTTTGGTAGAGCAAACGTTGCTTGAGGCAAATAAAGCTATTCAGCAACAGCATTTACAAGCAGATGAAACGACGGAATTAGTAAACGACATCATTGCGCGAGAAAAAGCAAACCAACGCCAACTGACCAATACCTTCAAGATTTTGAGCGATTCTATGCACCAACTCGCAAGCGGCTCGCTGGACGTGGATGTGGACCCGAATAATGGTGGAATTGCCCGTAAACTCTTTGAGGATTACAACACCTCGATTGAAGTTATTCGCAGTATGGTTCTCAGGATTTTGGAATCTGTTTCGGGGAGCGTTTTGATTAGTCAAGATATTGCTGTTTCTGCGGGGAATGTGTTGGAAGTCTCGAAAGCACAAGAAGAAATGTCGGGCTTTGTGGCAGATGCGGCTGGGCAAGTCGGCGAAGTGGTAACGAGCAATACCCGCTCGACAACTCATGCGGCGGAGATTGCAAAAACCGCAATGAAACTTGCCGAAGAAGGCGCACGAAAACTAGAGGCAACCGACCAAAGCACCGAGCGTATTGTTGTGGCAACCGACAAAACAGGACAAATGCTGGATTCGCTCGCAAATAACATTGAAGATATTTCCAGCATCACGCAGACTATCAATGAAATTGCTGACCAAACCAATCTCCTCGCGCTCAATGCCGCCATTGAGGCTGCCCGCGCAGGCGACCAAGGACGGGGCTTTGCGGTCGTTGCTGATGAAGTGCGCAAGCTCGCCGAGCGCACCACGCAAGCAACAAAAGAAATCTCCAGTAAAATTCGTATTGTGCGAGCAGATTCCGTTGGTGCAACCAAAGCAATGCGGGAATCGCAAGATGCGGTGAAAGAAGGTTCGCGCTTGAATGGTGAATTGGCAACGAATTTTGCGAATATTTTATCGAACATCGAGAATGTTGTGCAGAATATCTCTCACGTAGCGATTGCTACCGAAGAGCAATACGCCACTGTGCAAGCGATTATTGAGCAAATCAATAATCTCGCCGAGCAGGCAAAAGATGCAAATATGAAAATTACCGAGATTTCGGGCTATGCAGAAAGCCTGACCATGATGAACGAAAACCTGAAAGATTCTGTGGATTTCTTCAAATTTGATTCCTCCGAAGATACAAGCACGTTGTTGGGTATGTCTGCTGGTGCAACAAAAGCATCGCAGCTTTCCTTGTAGGGAGCAACCGTGTGTGGTGTGTGGGCGGCAAGACCAGTGGAATTCACGTTGTGAAATCCTCAAAAAAACTGTAATTTTGGTTCAGATAAAGAAAAAGCACTCTTTGTTTGAGGAGTAGTTTTTTTGGATTCAATAACTGTAATTTGTTTCACAGCAAGGACGTATTGTCTATGTCAAAAAAGCGAGTTATCTCGTCGAAAAAGCAGCAACGTGCGGGGGTTCAGTGGAATTTCCCGATGTCAGGCTCGAATTTTCTGTACTTTGGTGTTGCTCTTGTGGTCATTGTGTTAGGCTATGGTTTAATGGCAACGGGAATCACTTCCGACCCTCAGAAATACTTGGACACGTGGGCAAATCCGATGGCGATTGTCGTCGCGCCAACACTCCTGATTATTGCCTATTGCGTCATTATTCCGATTGCAATTATGAAGCGCGGAAAATCAGAAACGGAATCTGCATCGTAAACTGGCGAGTATGTTCGCCGTGCAATGCTCCGACCTGTCGCCGCTTAATAATAGCTGTTGCAATCTTTCTCAGTACAGCATTTGAAGAGCAATACTTTCGATTTCGTGAAAGTATTGCTTTTTTTTCGACGTTTCTTTCCAACGTTTCTCTTTCCAATGTTTTTTTCAATTCTATGATTACAACTCTATGGTTACAACGCTCACGATTGATTCTGTTCTACCGCTTGTGCGGCTTGCGCTTCAGGAAGATATTGCCGATGGCGACGTAACAACCAACGCGCTTTTCGCGCCCGAAGTCCGCTCCAATGCTCACTTTCTTGTGAAACAAGCGGGTGTTGTCTGTGGTATATCGCTGCCGCGCATGGTCATTGAAGAAGTTGCTGCGGCGAGTAACGACGCGGTTCATTGGCAGACAATGGCAAACGATGGCGATGAAGTTCCAGCAGGAATGGTGATTGCAACGGTCGAAGCCTCCGCACGGACGCTGCTCCAAGCCGAGCGCACGGCATTGAATTTTCTTCAGCGAATGTGCGGCGTAGCAACGCTCACAAAAACATATGTTCGTGCGCTCGACGGCACTGGCACACGTGTCATTGACACGCGCAAGACTATTCCGGGCTGGCGACTGCTTGATAAATACGCAGTGCAGACAGGTGGCGGAAAAAATCACCGTTTTGGACTTTTTGATATGGCACTTATCAAAGACAATCACCGCGATGCTGCTGGAAGCCTGACAAATGCTATCCGCGAGTGCAATCACGCTCTCAAAGAGCATCCGCATATTTTTATCGAAGCCGAAACACGCACCCTCGCTGATGTCCGTGAGGTGCTTGAATGCTTGGCTTCTGGGCTAAAAGTGCAGCGCATTATGTTCGATAATTTTCCTGTGCCGATGGTTGCCGAAGGTGTGCGTTTGGTCGGAACACAAGCAACCACCGAGGCTTCAGGCGGTATCACGCTGGCGAATATCCGCGAGTATGCAGAGACGGGCGTACACGAAATCTCGGTCGGTGCGCTTACGCATTCGGCTCCAGCACTGGATATTTCCATGAAATTTTTGTAGAAATCTGTATATACTGAAAAAGGTTTGTTGCTTCAGATGTAGTCCACCTCAAAGGTGGACTACATCTCAATTCCTTTACTTTTCGATATGCAATCTTTACCCATTTTTAGTATAGAAATTTTGGAATTGCATGAACGAACTCTCAGCAAACTCGCCCACAGAACACAACGACCTCCAGCCGCCCTTGCGCAGTGATTCGCCGCTTGCCGAGCAAGGTTTTGTGCCGATGTGGAAGCGTATTTTTCGCACGGTGCGGCGTATTTTGCGCCGCGCAGACGACCACCATATTTATCTTGCGGCATCGGGCATTGCCTTCAACATCTTGCTGTTCCTGCTCCCAACAATGCTTGTGATTGTCTTTGTTATCGGCACATTTATGGAGCAAGCGAGCGTGATTGCGCTCATGGAAGATTTTTTGCTAGAGGTGCTTCCCCCCGATGGCGGCTTAGATGCTGCGATTGATATTATCAAAATCGAACTACATTCTGTGTTGAAAAATTATCAAGGTGCGGGCTGGATTGGTGTGCCGATTCTTTTTTGGGTATCGCTCACGCTCTTTAGTTCTCTGCGCACGGGCTTAAATGCGGTCTTTAGTTTTTCGCAGAAGCGTCATTTTTTGGGGTCGGCAGTTTTGAAAGATAGCTTTTTGTTGGGGTTGTTTGTCGGCGCGGTCTTTATGTCGAATGTAACGCCACGCATTGCAGCATCGGTTACCGAATGGACGACGACGAGTGTTTCGAGCAGTCAGATACTCAAAAACGCGGTTTCCTTTAGTGTTACGGGATTGATTGTGTATATGTTTTTTGTTGCGTTATATTCTTTTGCACCGAACCGTTTGCCGCCTCTTTTGGTGGTCTTTGCAAGTGCGTTTTTTTGTCTTGTCTTTTGGGAAATTGCGCGATATGGTTTTGGGTGGTATGTGAAGTATTTTGCAAGCTATGGCAAGGTCTATGGCATTTACGGCGCGGCAGTGGCGGTGGCATTCTGGGTGTATTATTCCGCGCTGGTGATTCTCTTTTCTGGCGAATTGGCGCAATATTGGTACGAAGCGCGGCGCAGAACAAAGCTCGAAAAGAAGAACATAGCTGTTGTTCGACGCTAATTCTCTTTGAAACAGCTCTACGCAAGATTCCATCGGCTTTTGAAGGGTGTTTTTTGATTATTGCCCTTTGAAAGACCATCCTCTGCAAGCACGATATAACCTAGTGTTGGGGCGTTTTTGCCGTTCGGGTGTGTGAATTGGTCATTATTCCATTATTCATGGATGTGCGTTTCAGCGAACAAATGCTGTTAAAAAGTGTTAAACCAGTAGTGATGAGGCTTTCAAGCCATTGCCTGTTCCGTGTACTTTTGTAGATTCGTTTTTGGGAAAAAGTGCATATCGCACAGAAATTGTAAAAATTTTCAGATATGCAAGAAAAGTTTTGATAAATTTTCTCATAAAAATGCTCTTTCACACTACAGACCAATACAGCTAAATGCAGCGTAAATACTTGTTTCAACGGGATATTAGCCGAAACGAAAATTTGATTTGTGCTATAAATTGTGTATATTGTGGGCTTTGTTAAAATTCCCTAAGTAGGCAAAAAATACTCCGATGGCAAAACCACTCAATATTCTTTTCGTTGCAAGCGAAATTTATCCTATTGCAAAAACTGGCGGCGTAGCGGACGTTGCATACGGTTTACCTCTTGCCCTGCGTGACCTCGACCACGATGTGCGCGTGATGCTCCCGAAATACGGAGCGATTAGCGAGCGCAAAAATCGTATTCACGAAATCAATCGTTTGAAAGATATTCCGATTGATGTGGGTCCAGTCCGCGAATTTGCAACCGTCAAATCTTCATCCATCGTCAATACTCGCACCAAAGTGCAGGCATACATGACGACCAATCGCCCATATTTTGATTCTAAATGGGGCTTGTACAGCGACCCAGAAACAGGCGTAGAGTATGCAGACAACGATGAACGCTTCATTTTCTTTGCTCGCTCGGTGATTCAGACTTGCTTACTCTTGGGGTGGATTCCGCAAGTCGTCCACGTGAACGATTGGCACACCGCGCTCGTAGCGGCGTATATGCGCACCATTTATGCGGATAAATTTAAGAATACAAAAATTGTTTTTACGATTCATAATATTAGCAATCAAGGCGTTTTCCCGTTCAAAGAAACCTTCATAAAAACAGGTTTACCAGAGAGTTGCGCTGAAGATGCCAAGCACAAAACGAAGTTTAATTTTATGAAGTTAGGCTTGGTGTATGCCGACCACATTACGACCGTCAGCAAAAACTATGGTGAAGAATTACTTTCCGACGCAAAGCTCACCGATGGCTTGAATGCTATCTTGAAGAAACGAAAAGACGTATTTACGCCGATTATCAATGGTATTGATACAACAATTTGGGCACCCGAAAAAGACAAACTCATTCCCAAACGCTACACGCTGGATTCGCTTGATAAAAAAGAAGCAAATAAAGAAGCTCTCGTTGAGAAATTTGACCTGAAATATAACGCAGGAACGCCCGTGATTGCGATGATTTCGCGGCTTGTCGAGCAGAAAGGCTTGGGGCTTTTGAAACAAGCCGCCGAGCAGCTTTTTGCGGAGGATGTGCAGCTTGTGGTCTTGGGCGAAGGCGATAAAGATATTGAAGAATGGCTGAAAGAAGCCGCAAAAAGGCATCCGAATAAAATGTCGGTAAAAATTGGCTTCGATGAGAATTTATCGCACCTTTTGGAAGCTGGTGCTGATATGTATCTTATGCCATCGCTCTTTGAGCCGTGCGGCTTGAACCAGTTGTATTCCTTTGCCTACGGCACTGTGCCTATCGTCCGTGCAACGGGTGGCTTGATTGACACGGTGAAAGAGTACGACGCGAGTACAAAACGCGGCAATGGCTTTGTTTTTGAAGAATATAAAGCCGCCGATATGCTTGAAGCTATCAAACGCGCTCTGGCTGTCTTTCAGGACAAAGAGCAATGGACAAAACTTGTGAAAAATGGTATGGCAGAAGACCATTCGTGGAATAATTCCTCGCTGAAATACGAGGAAGTCTATCGGAAAATTCTGCAATCGGTGAATGGCAAATAAAACGGTGGAAAAGGCAATTTTGGCGCAAAACTCCGTTCAAATAGTGGCACAGACATTCCTGTCTGTGTTCCCTATTTGCGTCCAATGCCACGTTCACAGATACAAATGTCTGTGCCACGTTGAAGATATTTTTCAAGTGTCTCTCCGCACTTTAATCAATTCTTCCCGTATTCAGCCGAACAACAGCACACATTACACTTTTGCTTACTACTGTGATTTCATCTATCGTCATTGCCGAGACACCCACAACTGCTTTTGCTGCACACCGCTCAGAAACTCCCCTTTCAGTAGTATTTGTACGCTTGTACGCTCATCTTTATTCAATACGTTCAATCATTGTGTGCAGTATTCTCTGCCTCGCAAGCGCATGGATACTCAGTTCCTGCAATGATGCTCCTGGTCCAGTTGGCTCGGAACTTGTTCCCACCGATAGTATTTCTTTGCGCATCGTGAGCAATGATTCGCTTCCGCTTATCAGTGCTACGTCGCTGGGGCAAGTTACCCCTAAAATGGCGACCGAGCTGGCAAGAACATCGGCGCGGACTCCATACTTTGTTGGTGCTGCCATTACGCCCGATGCGGAACGTTTTACCGCCACAGCATTTATGCGCTTTCAATTACCAGTGCGGAACGATTCCATCCGCCAAGCTGATTATGCGGGTTTGACGGCAAATGATATTATCGAAGCACGGTTGTTTTTGCGTCCGGCGGCGTGTTTGCTGGGCGATACGATTGGGAAAATTGCACCTTTCAACATTTACGAGGTCCGTCAGCGGTGGTATGATGACAGCATCGTTGTCGCACAGAATGTGCCAGAAGCATCCTCCTTTGCAGCGCAGACACCGCTTGCCGTTTACTCGCAGCAATTCGCAGACAGCAGTTTCGATGCGGGTGATGTGCTGTCGCGCAAGCGTTCCTTTGTGTTGCGGGATAAAGCTCTTATCGCACGATGGATAAATGCGGACACCACACAATGGCGGAGCAATATTTTTGGTATTGCTCTTGTTCCCAGCAATGCCGCAACGGCAATGTTTCGCTTCGATGAGTCTGCGTCTATTTTTGTTCGCTTCAAGCGTCCGCAAGATACGCTCGAACGCTCAATAACTATCCTTGAAGATGCGCAAATTACCGTTGGGCGCACGACCACACCAAGCAATCCAGCAGCAAATGAAATCATCGTGCAAGGCGGCACCGCGCTTCGCACTGCGCTTGCCTTCGATACCCGCCTGATTCCTATGCTCTCGACCATTCACCAAGCAGAATTGATATTGCCGATTGATACTGTGCGCTCGCTTGTCGGCACCTGCGGGCTGCCGAGTTCGGTGCAACTGAGTTTTTCTGACCCCGCTCGACCAACAAGTATTGACACAACGGTACGCATCACGGCAACGGGCTTTTTAAATACAACCACAGGAACGGCACGATACATCTTTTCCAGCGGCACGAACACTACGCCGAATATGCTTGGAATCATACAGCAACTGACCAAAGTTGGCGGACGGGCAAATGTCTTGCTCCATCTCACGCCGCAGTTTTTCGACGGTGCAAACCGCGTATTTATTCGCAGCGATGAAGAGCAAATGTTTAATCGCCTTGTTTTTAGGCGGCTGCGTGGCTCTACCGACCCCGCTTTTCGTCCACGTCTGAGCATCACGTATTCGGTGCGACCGCGATAAAGCGAATGTTTTCAAACGAATGTTTTTTTGCGTACCATCCATTTCCAGAGTAATTTTTCCAGAGTAATTCTTGAATTTAAGATTTTTTTATGCAAGTACGCCGACATATACTCTCATCTCGCGTCCTGCTGAACGCCGCATCAATGCTTGCGTTCATGCTTAGTTTTTCTCTGCCAGCATTGCAGGCGCAAACCTCTGGCGGTTCGAGTTATTCCGTGTTTGGTTTGGGCGATATTGTCGAAAGCCACAGCGCGGCATTCGATGGCACGGGCGGCGCAGGTATGGCTTCTACGTCGGAGTATGCAGTGAATTTGCTCAATCCTGCTGCGTGGAATGCTCCACGCTCGACACGCTTTAAGCTCGGCTTCAACTTTCGGCAATTTATCAATACCAACGCGCAAGGCTTGACCGTCGCGCAAAATGGTGGTTTTTTGCAAGGTTTTTCGTCGGTATTTTCCATTGATACTGTGCGTGGTATTAGTGCTGGATTTGGCGTTGTTCCTGTCAGTACGGTGCAATACGCTTACTCGGTCAATCAAACCTTTGCTGGCGGGGTGCAGACTTCAACGCTTTTTCGCGGTCTCGGTGGTCTGACGGGGCTGTATTTAGGCGGCGCGTATCAAATTCTTCCGAAACTCCATCTTGGACTTTCGGGACAATATAATTTTGGCACGGTCGAATCAGAAATACGCACCGAAGCAAGCTCGTTATTAAACGAAGGGCGCACAATTATTACCGATGTGTATAGCGGCGCAACGGGCAAACTTGGTGTGCAATTTACGGGTATTCCGAACCTTTCGATTGCTGCTGTTGCGGGCTTATCTACGCCGCTCGCGGTTTCGAGCCAGCGTCGCAGCACGTTTTCGGCGTTTGTTGCCGATAGTGTTGATACAACCACGATTACGACGCAAATGCCGCTCGAACTCGGCATCGGTCTGGAATATCGCTTTGGACGCTTTGCTTTGCTTGCCGATGTGATAAGCAAAGATTTTTCTGCTTTCAACTACCGCACAAAAACCCGCACCGATGTTTCCTTCCGCCGCTCGAATCGCGTGAGCATTGGTCTAAGTTTCACGGGCGAAAACACGTATTCGGCAACATTTTTACAGACGCTCGGATATAGTATCGGTGCGGGGTATCATCAGCAGTATTATCAAGTTGCTGGACGCGGGATTGACGAAATCTATGGCTCGCTTGGTGTGCAGGTTCCCGTTGCACGGCGTGTGTTCTTCGACCTCGCCGCAACGATTGGTGTGCGCGGCACAACCGACAATAACCTTATTCGTGAACTTTTCGGACGCTTTACATTTTCGGTAAATGTTGGTGAAATTTGGTTCCAACCGTTTTTGCGGGAATAATTCTCTTGAAACTCTTCCCAGCCCTCCGCTTCATGCGAAGCGCAGATATGCTCAGTTTTGGAGAGAAAAGTTGCTGTGGTGCAGGCTTCGCGGTGGGCAATCTTTTGTACTCACAATCTTTTGTACTCACGATATTTTTGAATGTAATAGGACTTTCGCAAAATATGCTTTTGAAGCTCACAGACAGGAATGTCTGTGCCACCAAAGCCAGTATCTATCAGTTTTGTAGTGGCACAGGCATTCT
>RDXM01000153.1 GCA_004292595.1 Candidatus Kapaibacterium sp.
TGATGTTGATATGAAGAGGTTTGAAGTTCTTCAATATCGGCACAATGAACCCTTTTTTATACTTTTTTTGCTACTCCACGTTTGAATGGGGTGCTACCTAATACGTTATTTCCCCAGAAAAATCATATCGCCCCGCGACTGCCTGCTCTTCGGAATCGCATTTTCTTCTGTGGGTTCAATCTCAAAAATACCATTGTAGGAAAAGCTGATAATCAAAATCACCGCCGCAAGCCAGCCAACAAGCATTCGCCGCGTGTCGAGAGGTTCGGGGTCGTCAATGGGCGGATGCTCAATGCCGATAAAAATGCGCAAGAGCAAGCTCCACACCACCCAGCCGCCCCATGCCTGATAATACCAAGGAATGGAGCTGTGAAGCGCGTTTAGAGCTGGAAGCAAAAGCGATTGAAAAAACATATACAAGCCGTCGGGCGAATCGAACATAATCTTGCTATGAACATAGCTGAGAAGCGAACCAAACGCGAGAAACACAATCACCCACCACGTTATACGTCCGATACGAGCTTGCTTCTCGCCAAACATTGCGTAGGCAATATGCCCGCCGTCGAGTTGCCCAAGCGGAAGGAGATTGAGCGAGGTTACAAACAAGCCAAACCAGCCCACACACAAGAACGGATAATGGTACATCTCGTTCATGGGCGGAACAAAGGTGTCGGGATTTGTGGCAATAATTTTGCTGAGAAACGAGTAGAGAAGCGTGTCGCCGAAACGTAAGCCGTATTCTGGCACCGCGCCGCCAAACATCCGATATTCGGGGTGAATTTGGTAGAGATATTCAATGCTGGGTAAATTTGCAAAGCCAATGAGCAAAAACGCTACACACGCGACAAAACCTGCTATCGGACCCGCCACGCCAATATCAAACAATGCTTTGCGGCTCATTATCACGCTGCGTGTTCGTATCACCGCGCCAGCAGTGCCAAACGGCATAAAAATTGGCGGAACAGGGATAAAATATGGTAGTGTGGCATCCACGCCGTGATATTTTGCAGCGAAATAATGCCCAAATTCGTGCATGGCTAAAAATGTCAGAATCAGGCTTGCATACTGAATGCCATAGCCCCAATTATTCACCTCAAGCGGATTTTTTCCTGCCCAGCCTGCGCCCGCCATCATGGTTGAAATGATTGTTAATAAAAACAAGCCCAAGGGCAGCAACCACGCGCTTTTGCGACGTGCTTCGGCATAGCCAGGTGGTAAGAGTATTTCGTTATCCTGAGGAGATTTTAGTCGTGTGTAGCCCATCGGTCAAAATATTAAATGAAACATGAATATCTAAATACCACGCAAAACACTTGTGGGGTTTATAGAATTAGGCTTCAGTGGCACAGACATTCTTGTCTGTGTTTTTCGCTTGAACCCGCATCAACACTCACAGACAAGAATGTCTGTGCCACTATTTGTGCTTGATTGTTTTTGTATGGTACTGAGCATGAATGCTCTTGAATCAAAAATGCAAATGTGCATCTGTTGTACATCGCATGACGGAAAAGCTGCGAGATTATTGATTCCAAGCATTCTCCAAAACCGTTCTACCGCTCTCTCGTTTCATCCATACTTGCCAAAATTAAGCAATAACTTTCGTAGCGTTCTGCATCAATTTCTCCTTCTTCGACCGCACCTTTCACGGCGCAGTACGGCTCGTGTGTGTGTGTGCAAGGCGTGAAGCGGCATTCAAGGCGATAATCGTCGAAATCGTGAAAATAAAAGGGTAAGTTTTCTTTATCGACATTCCACATTCCAAATTCTCGAATGCCTGGCGTGTCAAGAATGAAGCCGCCTTTGGGGAATTGCTTTGCGGGAAGTGGGAAAATCACGCTAAAAGTGGTTGTGTGCAAGCCTTTTTGCGTTTTCGCGCTAACTTCCGTCACGTCCTGCACTTCGTCGCCCAAAAGCAAGTTCACGAGCGTTGATTTTCCCACGCCCGACGGACCCGAAAACACCGTTTTTTTGCCCGCCAAACGCTGTTTTAATGCCGCCAAACCTGTCTTCTTTTCCGCGCTCACCAGCAAGACGGGAATACCAAGCTGCTCGACGTACACGGCTAAATCGCCGCGCACAAAACCAACATCCATGAGGTCAATTTTATTGATGCAAATAATGGGTTCGAGATTGCCGAGTTCAATCGCAATCAAGTAGCGGTCAATGAGACGGCGATTGTAGAACGGGTCGGCGGCGGACATGAGAATAATGACTTGGTCCACGTTGCTCACAATCACTTGTTCAATGCCATCCTTGCCCGCCGATTCCCGTGCGAGCTTAGTGGTGCGCTCCTTCACGCAGACAATCACGCCGCTTGGCAACAAATCGCTTTCGCCCGATTCTGCTTCGGTGCGAAAAAGCACAACATCGCCCACCGCAACGAGTGTTGATGCGTGGTTCTCGGTAACAACGCTGCGGGAAACGACGCAATCAAAGAGTTCGCGCCGCCCGTCGGGGTGATGAAATTCCGTAATCCACGACCGCCCCGTCGAATCTATCACCCAGCCTTCCAACGCATCGGCAAATTGCGCATTGACCTTGTGCTGGATATTTTTTAAACGCGGACTCATCGAAACGGCTCGAAGAGGCACGGCATCTTCTTCTTCGTCCCACGAGCGTTTTTTTTCGTACATCTGCTTGGATGAACTGCCTTTCGACCACGATTTCGCCGTGCGTCGAGATTTTGACAGTGTTTCTTGACTTGGTTTGTAACGTTTGTTTCCCATAAACTTAGGGTAATTCTTCGTGTAGGTCGGAGAAGAGGCGTGGAATAAACTTTGTGGAACGATGAAAAAAATGTAATTTACACCCAGTTGAACAACAAACAGAAAGATATTTCGTTGAACTCACTCTGGACACTGAATCGTGCAAGTGAAAACCCAAACATCCATGTAACAACAGCCCAAAACGAAACGTTTCCCGAACCGATAGCGAATATCCTTCGCTCTCGAAACATCAGCACTTCGGAAGAGATACAAAGCCTCCTTTCACCGTCTCTTAGCCAGCTCCATTCCTCATTTGCAATGAGTGATATGGAACGTGCTATTGGGCGCGTAGAGCAGGCTATCTCTCGTGGGCAACGTATTCGTATTTATGGGGATTATGATGTGGATGGAACGGTGACCACAGCAATGCTGACTATGTTTCTGCGCCGCATTGGGGCGCAGGTGGATTACTACATACCTGAGCGATTTACCGAATTTTACGGGTTATCGGTTGATACTGTTGAATCCTGCTACAACGACGGCGTTTCCCTTCTTATTACTGTTGATACGGGTGTAACTGCGCTGGAGTCTATCCAAACCGCCCGCGATCTTGATATTGACGTTATCGTCTGCGACCACCACGAGCCATCCGACTCGCTCCCGAATGCTTTTGGCATTTTGAACCCAATCAAAGGAAATTGTCCGTATCCGTTTAAGTATTTGTGTGCGTGTGGCGTTACGTTCAAAATGATTCAAGCACTTGCCGAGCGGCGCGGACAGCCAGAAATTGCTTTTGAATACCTTGATTTAGTTGCGATTGCTTCCACTGCGGATATGGTGCCGCTGACGGGCGAAAATCGTATTTTGGTACATTTTGGCTTGGAGCAGATGAACGCAAAGCCGCGTCCGGGCTTGCACGGGCTGATGGAATGCACCAATATCAAACCCGGAACAATCACCAGCTCAACGATTGTCTATAATCTCGCCCCGCTCATCAATGCCGCAGGGCGCATGGGCGATGCAATTCGCGCTGTTGAGCTTATGCTTGCCGACGATAATTTGCAAGCCTTTCGTTTGGCGCAAGACCTCGAAAGCAAAAATTATCGCCGCCGCGTTATTGACGACCAAACCTTCACCGAAGCGCAGAAAGTCGCCGAAGACCTCATCGCCGATGGTCGTCGCTCGCTTGTCTTGCACAATCCGCATTGGCACGTCGGTGTTATCAATATCGTGGCATCGCGCCTCGTCGAGAAATACCATTTACCGACGATTATGCTGACCAGCATTGACCACATCGCCAAAGGCTCGGCGCGAAGTATCAAGAATTTTGATGTTCATGCAGCACTCAAAAAATCACAGCGGCTCTTGCGGCAATTCGGCGGACACAAGTACGCGGCGGGTTTATCGCTCGAAGAGAGCAATATTCCTGCCTTGCGCGATGAGTTCGATGCAATCGCCCGCGCAGCCTTGTCGGAAGAAATGTTGGTGCCAGAGATAGTTATTGATACGGAACTCAATTTTGCCGAAATGTCGCCTGACTTTTTGCGCCTTTTACGGCAGTTTTCGCCCTTTGGCTATGGCAATACCAAACCGTGTTTCTTAACGCAAAATGTTGTGCTTGCAGGGCGAGCAAGCATTGTCGGGAAGAATCATCTGCGCTTCAGGGCGCGACAAGACAACCAAATTTTTGAGGCAATCGGTTTCAATCTTGGAGACAAGCTAGATGTATGCAATCTTGGCGAGGCACTTTCAATTGTTTACACTATCGAAGAAACCTTGCATCACAACCGCATTAGCTTGCAGTTATACGTCAAAGATCTCGCGCTCGTGAGCGAGCAGCCCCTCCGCATTCAGTTCGCCGCCGATTTGCCTTTTACCGAAGCGTCGCAAGAAATGGAGAAATTGCTCCATTCTATGACAAATGGCTCAAACGCAAGTAATGGTGAGCCTTCTATGAAAAAAAGCACTCAAACTGCATAAATGCACAGCAAGAAAAACTGAAAAACAGCCCTACGCTGACACGAACACTGACCAATACATCAGGTGTTGAAGCATACTCAAACATCTTAATACTTTGCTTCTGTGAAATCCATTGACTTCCAAAGCGCACTTATTTCCGCCTTTGTTGGCTCGGTGATTACGCTCTTTCTGGCGTACATCAGCGCGTCATCGTTTTCTGCATTGCCCTTTCCCATTATTGCGATGCTCTGCGGCTATGTGATTACGGGCATTGTGGAAGGAATCCTTTCCAAAGGCGTAACTATCCTCGAACCCGCCATTGGCGCGGTTTTGGTCGGAATAGTATTGTTTATTGTTGTTCCTCTGATGAGTGTGCCGGGTTTTCACGACCTTGATACTATCGTGCTGTCGGTTGTGCTGATGAATGGTGTCTTGCTCTCCGCGCTCGGTGGCTGGGTTGGAGAAAAGCTCCAAGGAACATTGGACGATGATATTCCCGACGAAAGCCCACTTGATTGGAGCTGGGTTCTTTGCGGTGCGGTGCTTGGCACGACAATAACGATGCTGCTTTCCAGCTCGCTCGTGGTGATTTTAGGATATCATTTGCTCAATCACGCACTCGTATTTGTGTTTGGTTTGTTTGTTGCAGGTTTTGTGATTGGTGTGCGGTCTCCAGGTGTTGCGGTTAAGGAGTCAGTGGTGGCGGGCTTTTTGGCGGTTGTGCTGAACGTGGATATTTTTTGCCTTTCGCTCGGAATGCTCCCGCTCGGAGGCGTTGTCGGTGGCATTGTTATTGGTATTACGGCAACGTTTGCTGGCTCATGGGTTGGTGAAAAAGTGCAAGAGCAGCGCAATCAATAGCATTAAGACTTTCGCACACCTCACAGGCAAGAATGCCTGTGCCACGACAAAACTGATAGATACTGGCTTTGGTGGCACAGACATTTCTGTCTGTGAGCTTCAAAAGCATATTTTGCGAAAGTCCTGAGCATATCGAAGTCTTTCCGCTTTCTGTCGTACCGTTTCCTAATGGTAGTTTGTAACGGTTAGAATGGATTCGATGGTGAAATAACAATCGTTTTCCGTTCCCATGAGATATTTATGCCAAAACCCCCAACAATTATCGCCTTTGTACAAGCTCGCATGACTTCGACGCGCTTGCCCGGAAAAGTTCTCAAGCCACTTGGTAGCAGAACCGCCATCGGGTATGTATTCCATCAGCTTTCAGCAGCAAAGCGTCTCACAAAATCCGTTCTGGTAACGAGCACCGACCACACCGACGACTCAATAGTTTCCTGGGCACAACGCCACAACACAGAATGCGAGCGCGGAAGTCTAAAAGATGTTCTCGACCGCTACTATCAAGCGGCAAAGACCCATAATGCGGATATTGTCGTGCGCATTACTGCTGATTGCCCACTTATCGACCCTGCAATCGTGGATGCAGTCATTGAACGATATTTGCAGGGCGATTGCGATTATTGCTCCAACGTCATCCCGCCGACATTTCCCGACGGCTTAGATACGGAGGTTTTTAGCTTCGAGGTGCTGGAGCGCGTTTGGAAAGAGGCTTCGCAACCCCTTGAGCGCGAACACGTAACGGCTTTTATTCATAATTTCTCGCAGAATTTTCGCATAGCGAATCTTGCCGCGCCCGCCGATTTCAGCAAACTGCGCTGGACGCTGGACACGCCGCAAGACTACGAATTTTTGAACCGCGTTGTGCAGCATTTGGAAATGAAATACATCAGGCAGCCCGACGCACGTTTTTCTATGCGCGACGTACTGGAACTCCTCAACGACGATAAAAGTTTGCTGGAAATCAATAATACTTCCACGCGCAACGAAGGCTATTTTTCCTCGCTCCCGCATGATTATGTTGCACAGTTGTAAGTCGAATACATGATAAAGATATAACGAATTATTGCCACTTTATGCAAATTTTCACCAACCCGCCCCGCGCAGAATGGCGCACTCTCACGGCTCGCCCCAGCATCCCGCTCACCGACCTCGAACCTCTTGTCATTGCTATCATGGACGACGTTGCCGAGCGTGGCGATGCTGCCTTGCTGGACTATGCAGAACGCTTCGACAAAGCACAACTACACGCTTTGCAGGTGAGCGAGCAAGAATTTCTTGCTGCTGAAAACGACGTTGCGCAAGACCTGAAGGACGCAATACATCTGGCTATAAGCAATGTTCGCCGTTTCCACGAGCCACAATTTACGCATTCAAACATCATTGAAACACAAGCAGGTGTGAGCTGTTGGCGGAAATCTGTGCCGATTCAGCGCGTGGGCTTGTACATTCCAGGCGGCACGGCTCCGCTTTTTTCGACGGTGATGATGCTCGGCGTTCCAGCGGATATTGCTGCTTGCCCAGAGCGTGTTTTGTGTACGCCGCCAAGCAGTAGTGGTACGGTTCATCCTGCAATCCTTGTAACGGCGCGGGCTGTGGGCATTCGTACTGTCTTCAAAGTCGGTGGCGCACAGGCGATTGCCGCAATGACATTTGGCACAGAAACCATTCCGAAAGTGGATAAAATCTTTGGTCCAGGGAATCAGTATGTAACGCTCGCCAAACAAATTGCTCAACGAAGCGGTGTAGCGATTGATATGCCCGCCGGACCATCGGAAGTAGCTGTGCTTGCCGATGACAGCTGCATTCCTGCTTTTGTTGCAGCGGATTTGCTTTCGCAAGCCGAGCATGGAAAAGACAGTCAGGTTATTTTAATAACGACTTCAAAACAACTTGTGGAGCAGGTTTTGGCGGAAATAGAGGTGCAACTGCGCACACTGCCCCGCGAAGGAATTGCAACGGAAGCTCTGGACAACAGCCGCGCTCTGGTGTTCAACGACATGGAAACAGCAATGGATTTTGCGAACGAATATGCGGCTGAACACCTGATTATTGCTTGCGAAAAGGCAGAAGAGCTTGCAGAAAAAGTAGTGAATGCTGGTTCGGTATTTTTGGGTAACTATTCGCCCGAAGCGGCTGGCGATTACGCTTCTGGCACAAATCACACACTGCCAAATAACGGCTACGCACGGGCATATAGTGGCGTTTCGGTGGATAGCTTTGTAAAAAAAATCACCTTTCAGCATCTCACGCAAGAAGGTATTGCCTCGCTGGGCGCAGCAGTAGAGCGTTTGGCAGAAGCAGAGGGTTTGGCTGCGCACAAGAATGCAATCACGGTGCGCCGCATGGGACGAGTCGCACCGTGAATTAGAATTATGTCTTAAATGGTATGCCCACCGTCCACCGTGTACACGCCGCCCGTGCAATACGCACCTGCTGGGGAAGCAAGGAAAAGAGCGAGTGCTGCAACTTCTTCGGTCGTGCCGACACGCTTCAAAGGAACGCCGCTCAAGGTGTGGTCAAGAATGTGTTCATTGCTCCAAATTGCTTGGCTAAATTTCGTTTTAATTAAGCCCGGACAGATAGCATTGACGCGGATGTTGTCCGCACCCCATTCTGCTGCCATAGACTTGGTGAGCATGACAAGGGCGGCTTTGCTCACACTATAAATACCCAAACCGGGTTCGGGGCTGATGCCGCCAACACTGCTAATGTTAATCACTGCACCCCCACCTTGCTTTGCCATAATTGGGTGAATGAGCTTCCCTAACTCAAACGGACCTTTCACATTGACATCCATAATTTTGTTAAATGCGTCTTCGCCACAGGCAGTGAGCGGTCCGAAAACGGGATTGGCTGCTGCGTTATTGATAACAACATCAACGCGCCCGAAGGCTTCGAGTGTGCCGTCCATGAGGCGTTGCAAATCGCTGATGCTTCCTGCGTGTGCGGCTATTGCGTGTGCGCGAAACCCTTTTTCCTGCAATGCACTTGCGACTTCATCAACAGCTTCTTGCTTACGACTGCTCACCACCACGCTCGCACCTGCTTCAGCAAGCCCGAAAGCAATCGCTTCGCCGATACCTTTGCTTGCACCCGTGATAAGTGCTACTTTTCCTGTCAGGTCGAATTGTGCTTTGATAGATTCCACTGAAAAACTCCTTTATGTCAAATCAAAATGTGTCAAATCAGAATGTGTCAAAAAATATGTGAAATGAGAATGCAAAAAATTCGCATAACAAATTCATGATACTTCGCTTAGTTCGATGCCAGACGAGTATTGTGCGCACTATTCATGGCAAATTCAAGCATATCATTGAACGGTTTCAAGATTTCTGCGCCACGTCGTATCTCAGCGAGAAAGTTTTTGGAAAGAGCTTGTTTGTCGGTGAAACTGCGCGTGGCAACAAAACTCGTCAGTTTCAATAATTCAACGTGCTTGTGGCTTGCATCGAAGCCTTTTGGCGGCTTTTTGAGGCGTAGTTCTTGCTCTAACACAGCACCGTTTGGTGAGCCATAAAAGCTCTTAAAATCGGGATGGTCAAGAATTGCTTGCACATCGTCGCCAAACTCGCCTATTTCCTTACGAATTGCTGCCAGCGCATCTTTTTCTGGCATATAGATTCCGCCACCAAAAAATATCGTTTCTGGTTCGCAATGCAGGTAATATCCGGGTGATTGAATTTTCTTGCCGCTTGGGCTGAAACTCGCACCCATATTGGTTTTGTACGGGTCTTTGTTCTGCGAGAAGCGCACGTCGCGGTGAATGCGAAACGTACAGGATTTCGCCTCCAAGCCACGCAAACGCTCATCTATTTCGCCAAGCTCGAAAATAAAGGCGGTTACAAAATCTTCAAACGCTGCTTTCTGTGCCAGATAGCGGTCTTTGTTGGCGGTAAACCACTCACGGGTGTTGTTTGCGCGGAGGTCGCGGAGGAAGTCGAGAATGGAGGATTGAAGCTGCATTCGAGGGAGCTTTCTTGGGTATATTTTTACAAACTCTGCAAAAATTCATTCCCAAATTTCCAAATATCACCTGCGCCCAGCGTCATCACGATGTCGCCTTCTTTGGTCATAGATTTTAAGAGGCTTGGAATGTCCTTTTTATCGGGAACGTACTGCACATTGCGATGCCCAAATTTCGCTGCCGCATCCGCGATGATTTGCCCAGAAACCCCGTCAATAGGCACTTCACGGGCAGGATAGACATCGGTAATAATGAGATGGTCGGCATCGGTGAAGGATTTGCCAAAATCGGTACAGAAATCCCGGGTGCGCGTGTAGGTGTGGGGTTGGAAAACGCAGATAACACGCCGCTTCCAACCATTGCGAGCAGCTTGCAGCGTTGCAGAAACTTCGGATGGATGGTGCGCGTAATCGTCAATCAGCATGATTCCTTGCTTTTCGCCCTTAATTTCAAACCGACGATACACGCCCGAAAATCCGTCCAATGCCGAGCGAATATCCTCGACGCTTACGCCCAATTCCAGCGCGACTGTGATTGCGCCAAGCGCATTGCGGACGTTGTGCAAGCCCGGAATATGCAGCGCGATTCTCCCCAAATTTTCGCCATTGTACATGAGCGAAAACTCGGAAACACGCTCGTTGTGGACAATATCAACCGCACGAACATCGCACTGCGGTGAAAGCCCATAGGTGCGGACGTTTTTGTTAATGTTTGGCAAGACTTCCATTGCACCAGCATTGTCCAAGCAGACTACGACAAGCCCATAAAATGGCGTTTTGTTAGCAAATTGTGCAAAGGTATGCTTGATGTCGTCTAGGTCGGCGTAAATATCAAGATGCTCAGCTTCCACGTTCGTAATGAGCGCAATCGTGGGCAAAAGCTGCAAGAACGAGCGGTCGTATTCATCCGCTTCCACAACCGTCCATTCACCGCGCCCTAAGCGAGCATTTGTGCCGCCTAAGCCACTTAATTTTCCGCCGACAATAACGGTTGGGTCAATCCCGCCTTTCATCAGCATCAAACCACACATGGAGGTTGTCGTGGTTTTACCGTGCGTTCCAGCGATGGCAACGCAGTATTTCAAGCGCGTCACTTCGGCAAGCATTTCCGCACGGCGAATCACGGGGATTTTACGGCGCAGAGCCTCCGCCGTTTCTGGGTTTTCTGCTATTTTGACCGCGCTTGAATACACAACTGCTTCCGCGCCTTCGATATTTGCTGCGCTATGCCCTTCAAATATCGTCGCACCGAGTTTTTCCAAGTGATTGGTCACGTCGGAGCCTTGCAAATCCGAGCCGCTGACATGAAAGCCTTGGTCTAATAAAATTTCGGCGATACCGCTCATGCCGATACCGCCAATTCCTACGAAATGAATACGTTGAATTTTTGAAAACATAGTGTGCTTAGGAAGGCTAAAAAATTGACTGGACAAACTTCAAAAATATTTAGTGGCACAGACATTCTTGTCTGTGAGGATTAGTGCGGGTTTCCAGCGACGAACACAGACAAGAATGTCTGTGCCACTACTGACTTTTGCCACTTATTTTTTGTTCAATCCTTAGTTCTGGTGTTTACGCTGTTCTTCTAAAATATGCTGAAAAGCTCTATCACGCTCGGATTCAGGCGTTCGCAAATAATATTCTTCTTGCTCTTTGGTGAGCGGTATTGCTCGTCCATGCTGCGGAACATTGAAAAAATCCTCAATTTCTTGAGCGGTGGCGGGTGTTTGTGTAGGTAGCATCATAAACTCCTCTATGCGAGTATTTACGCCATCTCTGGCGCGACTGGCACTTGAATCGTAATCGTCGTTTCTTGGTTAATCACGCTTTGCACGTTGAACACGCCTTGATACAATTCCAAGAGTTTTTTCACGATTGCTAGTCCAAGTCCCGCACCTTGCTGCTCGTTATCCATGCGGTCGAACTGCGCAAAGGGCGAACCTAAATTCGGAATATCATCTGGCTTGATGCCGCAGCCTTTGTCAATGACCGTAAAGGTGAAAAATTTCCCTTGTGGCTTGCCCTCGACGGTAATTGTGGTGCCGGGTTTGGAGAATTTCAGCGCATTGCTGGCAACTTCTTGAATAATTTTGTAAATATCCTGTCCCGCCATTGCAATTTCCGAATCTTCCACCGAAAGGCTCACATCGCCCAAGCGTCCTGCGTCCGAGCTTTGCAGATGGAAAATATCTTCAATCATGCCCAAAATGCCGCCTTCGGTGCGCTGCTCGCGTATCATGCGCACGGCTTCTTTGTCGAAAGACAGGTTTTGAAGCTGGGTGTAGGCAATAAAATTTTCGGTTAAATGGCGTAAACGCTCGGTCGAAGTGCGAATATCTCGCGCAATACTTTCCAATTCCGCCGCATCCACAGGCTTGCCGCCGCGCACATCGCCAGCAACCATGTCAATCATATCTGTTCCACCAATAATGCCGACAAGCGGGGTACGGAACTCGTGCGGCAGTGCAAAACCAATATTTGCACCTATTTTCTTGACGACATTATCAACCTTATCGGCAATCATTACTTGCAGTTTATCCAGCTTGCGGAACTGCGCATTGACGGCTTCGATAAGTTCATCGGTCGTGAAGGGCTTGGTGAGATAATCGCTCGCGCCAAGCTCCATTCCACGCCGCATATCAGCCTTTTCTGCTTTTGCGGTGAGGAAAATAAAGGGAATGGACGCAATTTCGTCAATTTTGCGAATCTGTTCCAGTGCACCAAAACCGTCCAGACGCGGCATCGAAACGTCGCAGAGAATGAGGTCTGGACGCTCGCTGCGAGCCATTTCTACGCCCGCCAAACCGTCTTCGGCGGTGATAGTCTCAAAGCCCTCGAACTGAAGCGTCGTGGCGATGTCCTCGCGGATAAAATCGGTATCGTCAATAACGAGAATTTTTCTCATGGCGTTTAGTGTGCAGATAATGAACCATTTATCGTGATTACCGTGAGGCTCTCACCTCTTGACGCAAAGCCGTCAGTGAGTCCCTCACTTTGTAGAGAAGCCAGAGCCTTACTGACGGCTTTGCGTCAAGAAGTGAGACTCTCGCTCAAATTATCATAGTTTTTATTTTTTCTTAGAAGCCGCTCCGTTACTTGCTTTCGGAGGTTTTACTTTGGTCGAATTTTCTTTTTTCGTATTTGTCTTTTTTACTGTCGAAGTTTTTGCTGCTGTTTTTGCCGTCGAAGACTTGCCTGATGATGCGGCTTTCGCAGATTTTTTTGCTTTTGGTTTGCCGTCGCTTGTGAAGTCAATTTTATCACCAGCAAGTGCTATACATTCTTCCAACGTTAGTTCCTCTGCGGCAGTGCCTTTCGGCAATTTAGCTTTTTGTTTGCCCAATACCAAAACGTGTCCCCATCGGTCTTTGAGGAGTTTCAGCACTGCGCCTGTTTCGAGCGAAAATTCCTTGATGAGCTTATCGCTATCAAGCTGACGTTTCGCAAGAATGATTTCAACGGCTCGGTCGGCAGAAACCGTGTACGGGTCGTCGTTTTTGGTGAGCGAATAAAAATTATCGTCATGCAAAATATACGGTCCGAAGCGTCCCAGCGCAACTTTCATCGGCTTGCTCTCGAACTCGCCCGCCACACGCGGCAAGCGGAAGAGCGTCATTGCCTCATCCAGCGTGATTCCTGCCAAAGATTGACCTGGACGCAGACTTGCATATTTTTTCTCTTCGTCGTCTGGCTCGCCAATTTGCGCCACAGGACCGTACCGCGCCATGCGGACGTACACGTTCTTCCCACTTGCGGGGTCTTTGCCAAGCAAACGGTCGGTGCGCTCGGTGAAGAGGCGCAATCCTTCTTCCAGCGTAATTGTTTCAAGCGATTGACCTTGACGGAGATTCGCATATTTCTTGTCTTCGTCGTCCTGGTCGCCGATTTGCACCACTGGTCCGTACCGCGCCAAACGTGCATAGACGTTTCTACCTGATTCGGGTTCTTGCCCCAAAAGCCGCTCTCCGCGCTGGCGTTCAGCATTTTCGGTGGTTTGCTCAACAAGCTGGTGAAACGGAATATAAAAATTTTCCAACATCTTGCTCCAAACTTTCTTGCCTTGCGCAATTTCGTCGAACTCTTTTTCCACCGTCGCAGTGAAATTATAGTCCATAATTTGGTCGAAATGCTTCACCAAAAAGTCTGTAACCAGCATCCCTACGTCGCTTGGGAAGAGTTTGTTTTTCTCCGCGCCATAATTTTCCTGCTCGGTTCGTTTGGAAACAATATCATTTTTGAGCGTCAAAATATTCACCGGACGCTGCCTTGCTTCGCGCTCTTCTTTCACAACGTAGCCACGCTTTTGCACCGTAGAAATCGTCGGCGCGTAGGTGGAAGGGCGACCAATGCCCAGTTCTTCGAGCTTTTTCACCAAACTTGCTTCGGTGTAGCGCGGTGCTGGCTTGGCGTAACGCTGCGTCGCAGTCATGGTGCGGAGTTCCAGCGATTCGCCTTGCTTCATTGGTGGCAAAATGCTGTCGTTATCTTCATCGTTTTCGTCGTCGGTGGATTCCAAATACAACTTCAAAAAGCCGTCGAATTTGATAATCTCGCCCGTAGCGGTGAGCGTTTCGGGAACGGTTGAAATGCCGATGGTTGCTATTGTGCGCTCAATTTGCGCATCTGCCATTTGGGAGGCAACGCCGCGTTTCCAAATCAGCTCGTACAATCGCAATGCTTGCCCATCAACGTCGCCAGAGGGCGGAACGGTACGGCGTGTGAAGTCGGTAGGGCGAATTGCTTCGTGTGCTTCCTGCGCGGAATCATTTTTCGTAAAATACTTTTGGCGATGAGAATATTGCTTGCCAAATGAATTGGTAATTGCTTCCTCAGCCGCATCCAGAGCCAGTTCTGAGAGATTCACCGAGTCCGTTCTCATGTAGGTAATATGCCCCGCTTCGTACAAACGCTGGGCGTGCAGCATGGTTTGGGAAATCGAAAACCCAAGTTTGCGGCTTGCTTCCTGCTGCAAGGTCGAAGTGGTAAAGGGCGCGGCAGGAGATTTTTTCGCGGGTTTTGTTTCCAGATTTTTCACGCTGAATGCCGCACCTTTACAGGCATTCAGGAATTTTTCCGCTTCTTCGACGGTATCAAATTTTTTCGGCAATTCTGCTTTGAAGGAGCGTCCGCCACCAGAGGTCAGAAACTCAGCATTTACACGGTATTGCGAGGTAGATTGAAAGCCTTGAATATCGCGCTCGCGCTCGACAATAAGGCGCACTGCCACCGACTGCACGCGCCCTGCGGACAAGGACGGACGTACCTTGCGCCACAAAACAGGCGACAATTCAAACCCCACTAAACGGTCGAGCAAACGACGTGCTTGCTGGGCGTTCACGAGGTCGTAGTCAATGGAGCGCGGATGCTCAACGGCGTGTAAAATAGCAGTCTTGGTGATTTCATGAAACACAATCCGCTTTGTTGTGGCGTGTTTCAGCTTTAATGCTTCAAACAAATGCCACGAAATAGCTTCTCCCTCGCGGTCTTCGTCCGACGCAAGCCAGACGGTGTCTGCTTCGGAGGCGAGGCGGCTCAAATCCCGCACCACATCACGCTTATCGGGCGAAACCTCATATTTTGGAATAAAACCGTTGGCAACATCAATCGCGTCGTCGCCTTTGGCAAGGTCGCGGATATGCCCGAAGCACGATTTTACGGTGAAATCTTTCCCAAGAAATTTTTCAATCGTTTTCGCTTTTGCGGGAGATTCTACAATAACAAGATTTTTGGTCATAATGTATCAAGTATTATCACAATCTGATTCAAAACACAGCGTAAATGAGGCTCGTCGGAGAAGATGCCGTAAAGTATGTACGCTTTACCTAAACAGCGTGTAATCTACAAACGTTTTCCCAATCGGTCAAAGGCTTTTCTTTGAAGCTCTTGAGAATGCGGCGTTTATCTTGTTTTGGCAAACGCCTTGCGCACGTGCGGACGCTCCACCGTTAAGTAAAACAGCCACACACAGGCTTGATTGATAGCCACAATCGCTAAAGCGGGCAAGGAAGCCGCAACAAGAGCCGTACCATAACCGTGTAAATGCCCAACGCCGTACATCGGATTAGCAAAAATTTTATATGGACCACGCGCTTGAAATTCACCCAACGGACGGCGCAAAAACAGATCGCGGTAGTAGTACGTGTCAATGCCGACAATCATTGTTGCCCAAATTTTCATGGGCAAGCCCACGCACGAAAGCCCGATACCAACAAGGCTGCAAGCCCATGCTGGCAAAAAATCCAGTCCCTGCGCCGCACTCGCGCTTACCATCAGGCTCGTACTTGCGCCATTGTGGAAGAATACCAGCGTCATCCACGCCTCAGCAATGCGGAAACCGCGCTCCTCGCCAAAGCGAGCAATCAAGATCTTCGACCAAGGCTCAGAAAAGCTCGTTTCGGTAAACATTCCAAACAGAACAATGTAATGAAAGAGCGTCGCAATGGCGAAATACCACACCGCAAGCGTGAAGCTATTGTGCTGCAAGCACCACAGATACAATCCCACCGAAGCCAGTAACGACGCGCCCCGCAGAAGGGTCATACGCCGCACCACTACGCCGCTCATTGCGAGCAGAATTTCGACAATGGAAAGAAGTGCTTGTTTAAGGCTTGAAAAGCTGGGAAGGCGCATACATACTGGAAGAAAGAGAGATTTTTCAGAAAAAGCGTGTATCTACGGAGTTGCTTTGCAGCATATCATATCGTTGAAGGTTATACAGCAAACGCCCGCACCATTCGTTGCCCAGAAACAGGAATGGAAGAAACAGGAATGGAGACTACTTTCAACCGTGCATTCACGCTCAAAAAGTAGTCTCCATTGAGTTTTCTTTGCTCAATCACGAGCGTTTTCACGCCTCATCTGTTTCGCTGTGTCCATTAGCAGTATGTCCGTCGAGGCTGGTGATTTCTGTGTCAAACGCCGCATCAATGCTTGCTCCATCGTCGCCGCCACCGTCGAGAATCGCTTCTGTTCCGTCCTCTAGCGCACCTTCAACGTCATCTTCTTCGTGCGTAACGATTGCTACGTCCGCGATAGTATCCTCGTCGTCGAGCTTGATAAGACGCACACCCTGTGTGTTTCTGCCAATCACGCGAATATCTTTTGCTGCTTGGCGAATAACCACGCCTTGAGTTGTCATCACCACCACGTCGTGTGTGTCGTTTACTTCCAAAATTGCCGCTACATCACCAGTTTTATCGGTTAAATTCATAGAAATAACACCTTTCGCGCCACGAGTTGTGCGGCGAAAATCCTCGAAGCGGCTGCGTTTGCCGTAGCCTTTTGTGCCAACGACAATCACGCTCGTATCCGAATGGCGAATTGCTGCCATCGAAACAACTTCGTCGCCTTTATTCAGATTAATGCCGCGAACACCCGTTGCAGAGCGTCCCATCGGGCGCACATCGCTTTCAATGAAGCGGCACGCCATACCTTTGCGCGTTGCAATGATAATTTCGCAGTTGCCGTCGGTGATGCGCGTAGAAACAAGGCGGTCGTCGTCGTTCAAGCCAAGAGCGATAATGCCGTTTATACGTACATGTTCAAATTCATTCAACGGTGTTTTTTTGCACGTGCCGTGTTTTGTGGTCATCATAATAAACTGCTTATCGTTGAACTCGCGCACGGGCAGGTAGCTTGTTACGTTTTCGTCGGGTTGCATTTCAATCACATTCGCAATCGAGCGTCCGCGCGAGGAGCGGCTGCCTTCGGGCAAGTCGTACACCTTCACGCGATAGCACCGCCCTTTGTCGGTGAACATCATCAAGTTGTGGTGTGTTGCGGCTTGGAAGACGGTTTCGACGAAATCATCTTCGCGCGTGTTGGAGCCGCTTGAGCCGCGTCCGCCGCGTCCTTGACGGCGATAGCCCGTTACGGCAGTGCGCTTGATGTAGCCTTGATGCGTGATAGTTACAATCACTTCTTCGTTTGCAATCATATCCTCAATCGTGAACTCACGCGCATCGTGGACGACTTCCGTGCGCCGGGCATCGCCATATTTGTCGCGCAGTCCCTTCAATTCTTTGGAAATTTCCTGCATTTGTAGATGTTTGCTGCCCAAGATATTTTTGAGGCGTTCAATCGTTTGAATGACTTCGCGGTATTCATCCTCAATTTTCTGCCGCTCCAAGCCCGTAAGCCGCTGAAGGCGCATATCCAAAATCGCTTTTGCTTGAAGTTCGGAGAGCCCGAACTTAGCTTGCAATGAAGCGTTTGCGGTGGCGGCATCTCGCTCGGCGCGAATGGTTTTGATAATCTCATCAATGCTGTCAAGCGCAATGCGGAAGCCTTCCAAGATGTGCGCCCGCTTCTCGGCTGCGTCCAAGTCGAACCGTGTGCGGCGCACAACGATTTCATTGCGGAACTCAAGGAAATACTCCAGCATTTCTTTCAGGTTCAGTACGCGCGGACGACCTTTCACAAGCGAGAGCATAATCACGCCAAAGGTGCTTTGCATCTGGGTTTGCTTAAACAAATTGTTCAGCACGACGGAAGAGTTTGCGTCGCGCTTGAGGTCAATCACCACGCGCACACCGTCGCGGTCGGATTCATCGCGCACATCGGCAATATCTTCGAGTTTTTTGTCGCGCACGAGTTCGGCAATTTTTTCAATCAAACTCGCTTTGTTCAGCTGATACGGAAGCTCCGTAACGACGATACTTTCGCGCCCATTTTTTTGCTTTTCAAAGAATGCTTTCGAGCGGATAATCACGCGCCCGCGCCCAGTCATGTAGGCATCATGCACACCCTGATAACCATAAATAATGCCACCTGTGGGAAAGTCTGGTGCAGTAATGTGCTGCATGAGTTCTGGCACGGTCATATCTGGCTTTTTGATAAGCGCGAGCAAGCCGTTAATAATTTCAGTGAGGTTGTGCGGTGGAATATTTGTTGCCATGCCAACAGCGATGCCGCCTGCACCGTTCACGAGCAGGAGCGGAACACCAGTGGGCATAACGCTTGGTTCTTTCAGGGAATCATCGAAATTAGGTCTGAAATCAACAGTATTTTTCTCCAAATCGCGCAACACTTCGCCAGAAATACTTGCCAAACGCGCTTCGGTGTAGCGCATCGCCGCAGGCGCGTCGCCGTCCATTGAGCCGAAGTTTCCTTGCCCGTCCACGAGCGGATAGCGCATAGACCAGCCTTGTGCAAGGCGCACCATTGCGTCATAGACCGACGAATCGCCGTGCGGGTGGTACTTACCAAGCACCTCACCGACGATACGCGCAGATTTTTTATACGGGCGGTTCGATGCCAAGCCCAAATCCATCATACCATACAAAATGCGCCGATGCACAGGTTTTAAGCCGTCGCGCACATCCGGCAAGGCACGCGCAACGATAACCGACATGGAATAATCAAGGTACGAATTGCGCATTTCGTCTTCCATCGTAACCGGAAGAATGCGTTCAGTTGTTGCCATAATCACACGCTGTTGATTGAGAGGGGAAGAATGTTAGTTCAGAACGTTAGTTCAAGGTTTTATGCCGTTTTTCAAGGATATTAATGAAGATTTGAACACGGCAAAAGAATGAATAATATACGGAATTTTTGTGATAGTTCGGCAGGATTTCTTGGAGAATTGCCGCTTATTCCATTATGCCGATGTATAGCCAATCTCCATCCAAATTCAAGCATTCGTGCCGTTCCACGCCGATAATTGCTTCGAGTTGTCCTTGCATTTGGAAAAAGTTCACGTGTTCATCAAGCGTGTAGTAGTAATAGCGCTGGCGGGGCGTTACGATGATGAGTTGTTTCCGCGCAACCCGCTTCAGCTCTGCGATTGCGGGCGCGAGATTGGTGATATGCTCAATGGTGTGGTGGCAGGTAACAATGTCAAATGCTTTGTCGGGAAACGGCAGCGATTCTATCAATCCCTGATGATAGCTGATTCCTGCACCCAAATCCACGTGCGGCATGACATCGCAGGCGTGAAGCTGGTATTTGCCGAGCTTGGCGACTTGTTGAAGGAAAAAACCATTGCCGCAACCAATATCTATCAGGGTTGTAGCGGTGCGGTCGAGACGCTCAAGCATAGTGCGGATGCAGGCATCGTTTAAGTCCGTCGGACGCGAGGCAGCGCGGCTATTCTTGCGCAGCACGGAATACAAATGGACATATTCCTCCGTCGTCATAGACCAGACGCGGGTTTTGAAGTCCATGTAAGCACGAATGGTCGTTGTATCGCCCTTGTACCAATACCAAAAAAAGGGATACATAAACCATTTGCTGTCGCGCACGACAGGTGGAATCCATTCGTCCATGACGGTACGGATGATATTTGTAAGGTTTCTGTGCATGATATGGCTTGGAATGAAGCTATGATATAAAAAGATGTTGCGCGATGTTGTACTGGCATTATACACTCGGCATTGTTATACTGCTACGGAAGTACGCAAAATAGCGTGTGCAGAGAAAATATAGGACAATAAAAATTATCTCTTCAAAAAAATATTTTGGAAAATACCGAAAGAAAGCGTAAATTTGAAGTCTGTTTAGCTAAATTTTATTTTAACTAAAATTTAGTACAGTTTGCACCGAGCGGAGGTGGCGAAATGGCAGACGCACCACTCTAAGGAGGTGGAGCCTTAACGGGCGTGCGGGTTCAAGTCCCGCTCTCCGCACAACCTTGATATAAAAAACGGCTTCAAACCTGAATAGTTTGAAGCCGTTTTTGTTTGTTGTCCTAAATATGTCCTAAATTTTTTGAGATTTTGCATTTTAACCATCAATCTTTTCCTATTGGTGGTGTCTTTGGCAAAACATGATATTCCCAAAACGCCTGTGCCGTGTCCTTCATCCGCTCAATGAGTTCTTCATCACGCACAATCGGTTGCGTGTGCAGTTTCCAGCCCTTTTCCATCGCGCAAACGTAGCCAAACTTTAGCCCAAGCACAAACAAGTACCACTGCACTTGATACGCCGCCATTGTGCGCTTCTCTCTTGACCAATACTCACAGTTTTTGATTTCCAAAATTGCGTGAGGTGTGTTATCATTGATACAAAGCAAACGGTCAGGCGTTGCCAAATAAATTTCATCGCGCTTGTAAAGCCGCTTCGGATTGATAACGCGAAATTCTGGCTTTGCATGATGAAACTCGCGCACGATAAATGGCTCAATGCGTTTGCCAATCCGCATCTGCTCTGTTTCGGGCAGTTCATAGCCTTCGACTTTCGAGCGATTACGCCCATGAGCGCAGCAATATCACTGCCACCAATGCCGCTTCGTCTCTGTTCTCGCCATTTTTTTTGCGATGTGATTTTCAGTTCTTCCAGCATAATGTTTTCTCCTTTCCTGAAACACAAAAAGCCGCTCCGAATCAGATTCAAAGCGGCTTCCGTGTTCAGCATTGGTTTAGAGTTGTGCAAAACGAGCATTCACAAGCGCATTTGCTTCGGCGAACTCTACCAATTCTTGCACCCGTGCTGGCGTACTGTCTTTCCACGCAAATTCGACCAAGTAGTAATCACCCTCACGTCCAGTGCGTTTCTCCAAACGCCCAGTAGTGATGCTTTCTCCGACACTACGGCGTTTGATGAGAATATCAGTGTAGAGCGTGATAAAATTCTCAATCGAAATGCCTTTGAAAAGGATATGCGACAGCGCGTTTTCCGCATCCACGAAAAACATTTCCAGCCATGCTTGGCGCGGATAGTTGAATAACTCCGCTTCAAACGTGCGGTAGGAAATCACTTCCATCGGCATTTCGCGCCCTTTCATGGTGCTTTCGCCGATTTTGAACTGCCCCGCTTTGCAATCAGCACGATACTGGCGAGGATGCCCTGCCGTGTAGATGATGCCTTCTTGTTTTGGAACAGAAAACGCAGACTGAAACGGTGTAAAACGGGCAAGTTCGCTTTCGCTTGTGTGCGTGTGTTCAAGCACTTCGCCTGTAACGGTATTTACAAGGTCATTGTTTACAAGCGCGGTTTCTTCGGAAACGATTGTTTCTTTTACGAATTTTTGAGTTTTGGTATTCATGGTAATAATCCTTAATGAAAAGCCGCTTGCACAAGATGAAAAGCGGCTTGTAAGTAGTTTTTTGAATTGAGAAAAAAATTAGCACGGAAACTGTGTCAGTCCAGCAATCACCGAGGCAGCTTCATCAATCGAACACGTGAGCAACGAGCAGAGATGCTCACACTTGTAATCACGGTGCGCGTAGCACGGTGTGAGGACAGACACTTCACACTTGCCCGTTTTGCCAATGCTGGAAAAGTGAAGCGCGACCGTAAAACCGTCGCGCCGTGCGGCGTTGATAGCCAAAAGGAGTTCAGGCATTGCACACCTCCCATGCTCTATCACCCGTTTCACGCGCCAAGTTGTTGTAATCAGCTTCGGGATTCATAAAATCCTCATCACTACCAAAACTCAAAAAATCACTATCGAAGTACAAGTAATTGAGCCATTCTTGTACGTCCGAACAAAATTTCATCACAAACGCCATTTTCACGCGGTCGCCCGATTGCCAAAATTCTTTCATCGTGCGAATGCTGTCGAGAGCGTTGTGCAATGCCTGTTCGCGCTCTATCTGCGCGAGTTCCTGCAATGTCGGAAGGAACGGTATATCAGGCATTGTACCGATGCCGTGCGGTTCTTCTTGCATAGCTTTATCAAGAAGTATATTTTTGGTGTAACTCATGGTTAATGCTTAAAAAATTGTGAGTAAAATCGGGCTTGTGAGTGCTACAACGCTGACAAGCTCTTGTTTTTATGCGGGTAAAGTAATAGCAAGCGACGACTTGCTTTCAGAAATAACGGGCGGAACAACTTCAATGCCCTCTTCGGTAATGGGAAGCACAAGTTTTTTCAAAAATTCTTCTCGTGCTTTGAGTGCCGCTTTCACACTGCGCTGTAAGCTGACGATGTTTGGTATCGCGGGAAAAATCCCACACACTTTCGACCCGCACCGAAAATTTTGCGCCCGATTCGGTGCAGTGAACACCATTTGCGCGTTGCACTTCGGCATACAGAAGCGCACTGCCCATAATGGCGGCTTTCAAGGCTTTCAAATATTCTTCGCCCGCTTTGATGGCAACAAGCAGCGCAAACTTATCGCTATCGGTGCGGATAAAGCCCGCATAATTGCTGGCAAGTTCAGTAAGTGCGGACTTATTGAGTGGGATAGAGCGCAGGGGCAAAAGTTCCGCAACTTTTGTTGTCTTGCGCCGCGAATCGTTGTTTGCAATGGGATTCATAACGGTTTCCTTTCGGAAAAAGTGAAAAAAAAAGTGAGTGAACTTCTCTCGCACCGTTGGGGCTGTGCAACGTAAACACTTGAACGAGAGAAGCGGATAGATTTTCAAAGAACGCAGACAATCAAAACATATCATTTGCCACTACCGAGCGGAGAGCGCACGGCGCGGCGAGGGTCAGGCGTAGCCACACGCGGGGGCGAAACGAGCGAGGCAGAAGCGAGAGTAGTCCCCCAAGCGATTGGCAAACCGCCGCTAAAACAGCGACGGCGAAGGAGACAACAAAAACCAACCACCGCCCAGCGAGGAAAACCCCCACGACGGCACACCCACAGGCGAAAACACCAACAAAGGCGCACCCAAACCCGCAGCAAACGCCGCCGAAGACCACGAACCCGAACCCAAGCCCGAAAAGCAGCCCGACACAGAGGGCGACGGCGAAAGCCCACGCGGACACGCACCAGACGGAAACACGACCACCAGCGCAGGAGAACGTGCAGCCCCAGCCCGAACCACAGCCGCCGAGCGCAACGCCAACCGCCCCGCCCACGACGAAGCAGCAAACGAAGCCGCCGAAAACACCGAACAGCCAACAACCGAAGCCCGCACCGCCGCGTCCACGCCCGACGCACAACCCACCGCCACAAACGCACGAGGCGAAACACACGCCACAATAGAGGCAAGCACAGGCGGCACAACAGAGCGTGAACCCGAAAACGCCACAGAACGCGCCCCCGCCACAAGAGCGACAACCGACGGGGGCAAACCAACACCACAAGAAGAAGAAGAAACGGGAGCGGACAAAGAAGCAACCACAGCACACCCCCTACGAAAAAGAAACAGAAGAAACACCACGACGACGAGCCGCCGACAACACACCCAACCACGCCG
>RDXM01000038.1 GCA_004292595.1 Candidatus Kapaibacterium sp.
CGAGGATGGTTTTGTGAATGTGGATTTGATAGATGCACAAGGAAAAGTGGCGCAAACGCTGGTTGCCGAAGAGCAAGCGTCGGGCGAGTACAGCATTCATGCGGCACTGGCGCGGACGGTTCCGAGCGGGTCGTACACGCTGCGCTTGCAGGCGAGCGGTGTGGTCAAGACCGTCAGGGTCAATGTGGTCAGGTAGTTTGGAAAGTCTCTGAAAAGCCGTCCATCTAGTGTTTGCGCTAGGTGGGCGGCTTTTTTTGTGTGGGCAAGAGAAGCAAAAACTCGTATAATGAGCAAAAATCTTGCATATCTCCATATAATTCAAGATATTTCGCGGTCAAATAACCGTTGTACGTGCTTTTCTCTGATGTTATTGTGAATGGATCTGTAAATGCGTTTGCTCCAGACGGTTCCGGTGGTTGGTTTATCGGGGGGAATTTTACTATGGTGGGCGGTGTTGCACGAAACAACATTGCTCACATCTTGAATACCAATACCCTAGATATGGCGTGGGACCCAAATATCAATGGTGTTGTTGATGCGCTTGCATTAAGCGCAGGAACACTCTATGTTGGGGGAACGTTTTCAATGGTTGGCGCACAGTTGCGACTTCGTATTGCTGCTGTGAATGCCGCAACAGGTATTGCAACCGCTTGGAATCCCAATTCAAATAATACTGTCTCTACGCTTGCGGTGAGCGGAACAACTGTGTACGCAGGTGGAATGTTCACGATGATAGGCGGACAACCGCGCAATCGCATTGCTGCCTTAGATGCTACTATCAATACAAACAACGCGACTGTATGGGATCTGGTTGCAAATGGAAATGTCAATACGCTTGCCGTGAACGGTACAACGGTGTATGTAGGAGGTAACTTTACGATGATAGGCGGGCAACCACGCAATCGTATTGCTGCCGTAGATGCAACGATGAATACAAACAATGCAACTGCATGGGACCCCAACGCTAATGTTGCTGTTAATGAAATCGTCGTAAGCGGTACAACCGTCTATGCGGGGGGAGCGTTTTCCAATATCGGTGGGCAGCTGCGCAACCGTATTGCTGCTATTGATGCAAGTACAGGAATGGCAACCGCATGGAACCCCAATTCTGATGGTACCATTGATGCGCTTGCCGTGAACGGAACGACAGTGTATGTGGGTGGTGCTTTTTTCAATATCGGTGGGCAGCCGCGCAGGCGTATTGCCGCCATAGATGCGAGTACAGGTGCCGCTACTGCATGGAATCCAGATGCAGACAATACTGTTTTGTCTCTTGCTGTCAATGGAACAGATGTTTGTGCGGGAGGTGTGTTTACGATGTGTGGACTTTCCGGTATTCTTTCTCGAAATTACATTGCTGCCATAGATGCTGTCACAGGCAATCCCACAGCCTTCAACCCGCAAGCGAGTAATACGGTGAATGCTATAGCCGTCAATGGAACAACAGTCTATGTTGGTGGACTATTCGTGAATATCGGCGGGCAAGCACGAAACCGAATTGCCGAATTAGACGCAACAACAGGCGCGGCAACAACGTGGAATCCGAACGCAGATAATTTCGTATTCAGCATTGCCGTTGATGGAACAACGGTCTATGCAGGCGGTCAGTTTACCAATATCGGTGGGCCGCCGCGCAATCGTCTTGCTGCGCTCAATGCAGGAACAGGTCTTGCTACAACGTGGAATCCGAACGCAAACGGTCAAATTAATAAAGTTGCTGTGAACGCAGGCACGGCCTATGTTGGCGGATTGGGATTGACGATGGTTGGCGGTCAATTCAGAAATAACCTTGCTGCCATCAATGCTGGAACAGGGGCTGCCACTGCTTGAGACCCCAATGTTGGCGGAACAAGTGTGGACGGCATTGAATTTAGCGGCTCCTCTGTGTATGTTGGAGGGAGTTACAGCAATCTGGGCGGGATGTTTCGAGGATCAGGGCTTGGTTCAACCGATATGAGTACAGGTGTAGTAACTGCGTGGAACCCCGCCCCAAATAGCATTGCTCCTCAGCTTGCCGTAAGTGGAACGACGCTGTATGTTGGTGGAGCATTTACGACTATTGCCGGACAAGGACGTAATGGAATTGCAGCATTCGATGTCAGCACTAATAGCCTGAATATGACGTGGAATCCTAATGCTGGCGGAGGACCGGTCAATGCCCTCGCTGTTGGTCCAACATGGGTTTATGCTGGCGGTTCGTTTACTTTTATGAGCGGCGACCCGACAAAACGAAATTTTGCTGCCATTAGCCTTGCTTCCGGCGCAGCCACGTACACGTGGCAAGGCGCAGCCGGAGCAGACTGGCAAGTCGCGGGCAACTGGACACCAAGCCGCACTACACCTGCTGCCAACGACATTCTCCAATTCAACGCCGGAACGCACACACCCACAAACATTCCCACACAGACCATCGGACAACTGAGCATTGCTGCTGGTGCAACGGTCTCGTTGCGCGGTTCTGCAACAAATACACTCACCGTCAACGGCAATATGACGATTCCCCCCTCCGCACGTTTGGATTTGGCGTGGGACGGCACACCCACGAACCCCATTACACTCAGCATGGGTGCGGGCTTTGGCTGTACGGTGCAAGGAACGCTGAACGTCTCAACAGCTTCGATTGTCGGCACTGCCACGAGCAATTTTACGCTTAGTGCGGGAGCGACACTGATGACCGCCCGCGATGATGGTATCAACGGCACGGCGGCTGGAAACGGCTCTGTACAAGGCTTCGCGCTGGCGAATATCACGTACGATGCGGGGGCAAATTATGTGCTGAAAACCGAAGCAGCTGTTGATGTGCCGATGAACACTGGAAATGCAGGTGGGACAAAACCTCCGATTCCTACAATGAATAATCTTACCATCTGGAGCAATGCCGCATTACCGGCTCGCGCCCGCAATTCAGTTGCGGTACAGGCGGGCTGTCGCACAGTGTAGCAGGTCTGACGACCATTGACAACGGCGGCATCGTGAATCTGAACGGGCAATCTCTCACGCTGGGAGCGGTAACGAATGTCGGCTCAGGACAATTTCAAGGCATACCCGCATCGAATCTCACGCTGAATGGCGCGTTTACCAATGCACTCATCTTTCAAATAGGTTCTCAAACAGTGAATAATGTCACGGTGAACATCGGCAACGGCAACGCGCTGAATATGGGTTCTTCCTTGACAGTGCGAGGAAATCTGATACCATTTTAATTGTATTTTGGTGCTTTTCGTATCCATGAATAAGCTGTGAGCCGAGTAATGAGTCTTGGATTGTCCCAGTAGAGCCGTAAGGCATCG
>RDXM01000001.1 GCA_004292595.1 Candidatus Kapaibacterium sp.
CAGACTTCATCCGTTGTTGATGTTTTCTGCATTTTCATCATCTTCATCCATTCCATCATCTTCATCTGCGTCCTAAAAAATCATGACCTGACTAGTTACGTTACTGCGCAATAGTTACTACGCAATAGTTACTGCGCAATAGTTACTACGCGCTGGGAACACCTATCCCAATATATCCCACGAAACAGGCGTACCTTTTTTAAGTGCATTTTTGACCGTTTTACCCAAGAGTGTTTCGTAAAATTTTGGTGCTAAACCAGTGCTTGGGCGCACAACGCGGAGGTTGTCTGCGGTGAATGCTTCGCCGGCTTGCATATCTTTTCCCACAAACAAGGAACGGCGGAATTGGAGAGATTTTTTTTCTTTTTCCGTTGGTCCGTAGGTGATGTGTCCCAAGGATTGATGCGCTCTTTCGGACTCCAGCACTAATGCCGCCATTTCCTCTGGCTCCATGGAAAAGGTAGAATCTACGCCCCCATCGGCGCGGCGAAGCGTGAAGTGCTTTTCAATCACTCGCGCACCCAGCGCAACCGAAGCCACCGACACGCCGATGCCCATTGTGTGGTCGGACAGCCCGACGTGGCAGCCAAAAACATCGCGCAAGTGCGGAATGGTGAGAATGTTCGTGTTTTCGGGTGTTGCGGGATAGGTGCTGGTGCATTTGAGCAAGACCAAATCTTTGCAGCCCGCTTCACGAGCGGCACGCACGGCTTCATCAAGTTCGCCAATCGTTGCCATTCCCGTCGAGATAATAAGCGGTTTGCCCGTTGCGGCTGCCTTGCGAATGAGCGGCAAATGGGTGTTTTCAAAGGAAGCAATTTTATAGCACGGCGCGTGTAATTCCTCCAAAAAATCAACGGCTGTTTCGTCGAAAGGCGAGCTAAAAACCTCCAAGCCCAGTGTTCGCGCATGGTCGAAGATAGGCTTGTGCCATTCCCACGGCGTGTAGGCTTGTTGGTACAGTTTGTGCAAGGATTCGCCTTTCCACAAGCTATTTGGGTCGCTGATAAAAAAATCGCCGTCTTGTACGTCGAGAGTGATAGTATCGGCAGTGTAGGTTTGGAGCTTGATAGCGTGCGCTCCAGAGCGGGCTGCTGCCGCGACAATTTCGAGGGCGCGGTCAAGAGATTGATTATGATTTCCGCTCATTTCTGCAATAACAAACGGCTTGTGTGCCGCACCAATAGTGTGTTTGCCAATCTGAATATCATGCATAGTTGGTTGAAAAATGTTCAAAATGGTGTTGTTGATTCTTTGTTTGACAAGTTTGAATAACCTGATGCCACGCTTATCCCAAGCGAATCCGCTTCCTGACAATGCTTTGCAGTCCGATGCGGACTTCGGCAATATAATCACCATTTGGTACGCGCAGACCCGCTTCGTTGGTGAGATTCCACGTAACGCTGTGTCCGCCTGCGTTTTGGGTTTCTTTCAAAATACGTGTAATAGCAATGGCTTGAATGGAATAGATGATAATTTCTACCTCTGTCGGCTGTTCAACAATATAGCGAATGGTGGGCGACACATCTTCGGTCAGTCCCAAGAGCGAGCCAATGAGCGAAAGCGGAATGCTGATGCCGTCGCCGCCCATGCCCGGAAGCCCGCCATAGCGTTTGTATGGCTCGTACACGCCCGGAATGGTAAATGACTGCGCAATACCATACTTGTACGCCTCGCGGTCGCGTGGCGTTGGTTCGAGGACTCGCGGGTCCACTGCCATGTTTGCAAGGGCAATATCGCGTGGCGAGAGTTTTTGCAGTTCTTGTGCCGCCATCCACATTGCCGAAAAACGCTGTGCTTCAAAGTGAAATCGCATGGCAGGATCAACCTGCATTTTCAGGGCTTCATAAAAGGCACGGTCTTGCTCGGGCGTAAAGGGATATTCTCCGGGCGGGGTTGTGCCAACGATGGTAGAATCACCACGAGTGTTGAGCGTATCTGCTGTGATAATTTGCCGCGACGTATAGACCGTATCTGGCTTCTGAAGCAAGGGACGCTGCGACTTTTGCTGGGCAAAGAGAAGCATACCGCCGCTTGGAATAAGCCCAAAAACCACACACAGCGCATAGATACTTGCAGCGAGGCGTATTGGTGGAAATTTCATTGAAAAGAAAAATAGAAAGTAAAATGAAAGGAAATGCTGTCTGCAAATGGTCTGCGTCCACGGTGAATGCTCGAAAAATAAGGCATATTTTCTTTACCCAGTTCCAAACAAGAAGCATTACCAAATACAAATTAAAACTTCGTTACGAAACCAAACGTTAAAATTTTCTAACGCTTTGCTTTTCTTCCGATTTCTGAAGGTGAAGAATGCGTAATTTGCACCGCGATTCGGTACAGAACACGGTTTTGCATAATTTTATTCATCACAACAACAATTCTATCATGGCAACAAAAATCTATACAAAAACTGGCGACGACGGGCAAACAGGCTTGTTTGGCGGGCAGCGCGTACCGAAGGATCATTTGCGCATTGAAGCATATGGCACCGTGGATGAGATGAATTCGCTCTTGGGCGTAATCCTCGCTCTGCAAGGAACAATGGCACTTCCAAGCGATATGAACGCGACACTCCGCGATATTTCCGCGCTTCTTTTCACCGCCGGCGCAGACCTCGCCACGCCGCTCGACCCGCCGCCCAGCTATCCCATTCCACGCATCGAAAGCGCACACACGCACTTCCTTGAACGCATGATTGATACCTACGATACCGAGCTAGAGCCACTCAAAACCTTTATTCTTCCGACTGGCACACCGGCTGCTGCTTATCTACACTTGGCGCGAACGATATGCCGACGTGCCGAGCGTTTGGTTGTTGCCCTCCTACGCGAGGAGCCATGCGGTGAGGAAATTGTACGCTTTTTGAATCGCTTGTCAGATTTTTGCTTTACTGCTGCTCGTCTCGCCAATAAACGTGCGGGCTTGGAAGATATTGCGTGGAAAAATCCTGCGCTGTAAAACCAGTGTAAAACCCGCCGCACCTTGTCTGGGCAAATGTGGGTATTCGTTAATTTTTGTTAAGCGACTATGTATGCGGTGTTTGGTGGTTTTTGCATACAAGAAAAATTGTATTTTGTGCGTGGAAATAACCGTGACGACTCAATACTTGAAAGAAATAGGACTTTCGCAAAATATGCTTTTGAAGCTCACAGACAGGAATGTCTGTGCCACCAAAGCCAGTATCTATCAGTTTTGTAGTGGCACAGGCATTCT
>RDXM01000002.1 GCA_004292595.1 Candidatus Kapaibacterium sp.
TGATGTTGATATGAAGAGGTTTGAAGTTCTTCAATATCGGCACAATGAACCCTTTTTTATACTTTTTTTGCTACTCCACGTTTGAATGGGGTGCTACCAAACTACGAATAGGCAGACTCATTATTTTTTATTATGCAAACAATCCAAGAACGCCGCATTGATGAGCTTCGCAGCCGATTTGACGCGCTCGGCATTCAGGCACTTTTCGTTACGCATCTCTCGCACGTTTCGTATCTGACGAATTTCTCTGGCTCTAGTGCAATGCTTGTCATTACGCTGCACGAAGCGCATTTCCTGACCGACGGACGCTACGGCGAACAGGCAAAAGAAGAGCTTGCGGCATTGCCATTTTTTCAGCAGCACGTTGAGCGCGAATGGTGGAAATACATTCAGGAACAAGGACTGACGCGGGGTGCGAAGGCAATCGGCTTTGAAGCGGCATACACCAGCGTCCTGAGCGCGGAAGCAATGAAAAAACGCTTTGAAACGCAAGAACTGAAGCCGCTTACGGGCTTGATTGAACCAATCGTGATGCGAAAAACTGCCCAAGAAGTTGCGCACATCAAAGCGGCGGTGGAAATTGCTGCGCGAGTATATGACCACGTGCTGCGCACCACGCGCGAAGGCATGAGCGAAAACGACGTTGCGGCGGAAGTGGCGTACATTTCCAAAAAATGCGGCTCGGAAGGCGAAGGCTTTGAAACCATTGTGGCAAGCGGTGTTCGGGGTGCCTTGCCGCACGGACGCGCTTCGCAAAAGCTCTTGAAAAAAGGCGAACTTATCACGCTGGATTTTGGCTGTCGTGTGCGCGGCTTTTACAGCGACATCACCCGCACCTTCGCGCTCGGCGAGCCGTCTCGGTTCGACAAAAGCATTTTTGATATTGTTCTGAATGCCAACAAAGCGAGTATTCAAGCGGCTCGTGGCGGAATAAAAGTTGCTGATTTAGATGCTGTTGCCAGAAAAATAATTACCGAAGCGGGCTACGAAAAAGAGTTTGAACACGGCTTAGGGCATGGGCTGGGCAAGGAAGTCCACGAAAAACCCAGCGTGTCGTGGCGTTTTCCCGATGAGATTGCGCCCGCACACGCCGTCATCACGATTGAGCCGGGCGTGTACATTGCAGGTCGCTGCGGTGTGCGCATCGAAGACGACGTGTGGCTGACCGAAACAGGCTGCGAAGTGCTGACGGCGGCACTTCCAAAGGAATTGATTGTTGTGGAATAGGCTTTTCAAGGTTTTTGAAATTTCAGAGTATCAAATTTCTCAAATTTCTGCAATATTTTTCTACCATACCTTCCAACACGACGTTCAACAATGAAGCAAATGTACGACCTCATTATCGCGTTTCGCGTCTATCCGAAAGTCTCCAAAGTGCCGATTGTTTTTGCTGACGATAAATATCGCTTAACCGAGTTGGGACTAGCTTCACTGCGTCGTTCTCTGGGAAGATTGCGCGTGAAAATGTATGCACTGTTGGATAAATGTCCCGATGAATATGAAACTCTTGTGCGGCAATATTTTTCGCATACCGACCTTCATATTTTGCGTTTGGATGGCATTGGCAACGGCGCATCATTTGTGAAGCAAATTGAGCTTTTGAGCAATGACGACAGCGCGGAATTTGCGTACTTTGCCGAAGACGATTACTTTTACCTGCCCGACCAATTCCCTGCAATGCTTGATTTTATGCGCTCTTCGGCGGATATTGATTTTGTAACTCCCTTCGACCATTTGGATTATTACACGCTCGACCTCCATGCACATCCAGTATTGGTGCGCTCTCTGGGCGAGCATCATTGGCAAAGCCGTAATTCTACGTGCCTGACCTTTCTTGCCCGCCGCTCTGCACTCAAGGAAGCCGCGCCAATATTCGCCACTTTTGCCAAGCGCAACTACGATGCCAGTATTTGGATGAGCTTAACGAAATACGAGGTCTGGAACTGGCGTAATCTCTGGAAGTTCTGGCGAAGCAATCGCTTTTTATTTAACGTCATGGCAAAGGTATGGTATTTCAGTGCTGCGCAGGTGCTCTTTGGTCGCCGCTATACGCTGTGGTCGCCGATACCGAGTATTGCGACGCACCTTCAAAACGATACGATTGCGCCAGCGATTGATTGGCAAAAAGAAATTGATATGTGTTTGGCGGAAATGAGGCACACGTAGTTGTCGCTGTTTTCAGTAGATTTCTCTTCCCGTCCTACCGCTTCTCAAGCACGAGAATGGGTTTCACGAGAAAGACCACAATAAAAATGCCTCAAAGTATTAAAAACAATAGCTTTAAGGCGTTTTTTTTCTTTGAGTAAATATCCTTCAAAATACTTTCGGCACAAATCCCTGCGGCATCGAAAACGTCATTAGTTCATCGGCAAAACCCACCACGTACAAACCTTCCTTAACTGCCGTCTGGAAAGCATCCTCGTGAACATCGGCGGTGGCAATCATCGCATAGAACGTTTTATCGGCAAAGGCGGGAAAATATGTGCGGATATTCCGCATAATTTCTAGCACTTGCTCAATAGCTCTCATATCCAGATGACTCTTGACTTCCACCACGTAGCCCTCATTCCGTGCGCCATTGACCAATCCCAAGCCGTCAATGTCAATACGCTTATCACCAACGCGCTTTTTCCAACGTTTGTGAAATTCATCAATATTGAAGTGGTCGAAGAGCAAGATCTTGATGGATGGCAAGGCAAGTCCTTCGGTGAAGGAGCCGAATTTATTGCCTAAACCACCAATTTGTCGCCCAAGTTCTTTTATTTGTTTAAGTACGTCGCTCAATATAGTTTGCATTATACCCTTCGACAAGCTCAGGGTCAAGACCGCTTCAGACCTCATGCTGAGCTTGTCGAAGCATCTTCAACTACATTCAGTCATGTACTTATCAAGCTCTTTTGCGCATTTATGGGCTTCAGCTTTGGATTCTGCAAAAAGTCGGTCGGCTTCGGCAGCGCGGCGGTCGGCAGCTTCCTGTGAGGCAGCGAGTTGTGCTTTGAAGGCTTACGTTTCTAGCACACTTTGTGCAACGATTGCCTGTAATTATTCTATGGTTGTGGGCATTGCAGTAACGAAATAATGTTTGTTCAAAAATGTTTCATACAAAAGACATTAAGTACATGATTCTTGAATTAGGGGACTATTTTTAATTTCTTCAACTGATAGGGCTTTTTGTACTTGTTCCAATAGGCTGTAGCGGCTTCCAACGCTT
>RDXM01000154.1 GCA_004292595.1 Candidatus Kapaibacterium sp.
TGATAATCTTTCTGTACATCATTCCAATGCCGTCAAACTTGCTTTAGAGGCATATCCGCAGGTTGAATTGGTCTTTTTACCGACCAAAGCACCATGGCTCAATATGATTGAACGCTTTTGGCGACCCTACAAGCGAATCGCGCTCAAAGGCAAACACTTTGACACGACTGAAGAATTGGTACGAGCCTTGGAAGCCGCGACAGCGTATTGGAACACATACAAAAAGCCCTATCAGTTGAAGAAATTAAAAATAGTCCCCTAATTCAAGAATCATGTACTAAATATAGTTGACGATGCTTCGACAGGCTCAGCATGAGGTCGGAAGCGGTCTTGACCCTGAGCTTGTCGAAGGGTATCATGCAAACTATATTAAGCGACGTACTTACAATCGAAACGATATCATGTTATGTAGAAATTTTGCAAAGCTGATAAAATCAGGCTTCAGTGGCACAGACATCGTATGTTGAAAAATGGGAACTGTAAGGTGCTACCAGCAGAGAAGCATCGTGTAAGTAAAAAAGGAACGCAACGGATTGAACGACAGAATTTCAATTTTCGGATACACGTGAAGCACCTTAATCGACAGACTATTTGCTTCTCCACGTCAGAAATCATGCACGATGCCGTCATAAAACTCTACATATACCGCATTAATACTCGAAAGCAACACTTTTAGGACACGACCCTTTTCTGATAGCTTCCTTCGGTCTCCACACCGAGCGTGTAACGAGACAATTCTACAATAAACGTCGCGCCCTTGCCCAAATCTGACTCGCACCATACCCTGCCGTTCATTGCTTCGACCATTTTTTTCACGATGCTCAGTCCGAGACCCGTGCTGTGTTCGTCGCCTGTTGGGCGAGCCGAAAGGCGAACGAATTTACCAAAGAGCTTTTTCATGTCCTCGCCAGAAATACCTGGACCTTCGTCCTGCACTTCCACGCGCACAGCATCAGTGCTGGCTTTTATGCGCACCACAATATTTTTTCCATGCGGTGAATACTTTATGGCATTGGAAACGAGATTGTCCAGAACCTGCAAGATTGCTTGCTCGTCAGCTATAACAAGCAGTGGATGTGATGATGCAGATTGCACGTAGATGCGAATATTTTTTGCGGCGGCTTGGGTTTGGTATTGAAGCAACGTATTTTCCGCTAGAGGCAGAATATCACACGCTTGCAAATGAAAGTGCATTCCGCCAGATTCAAGGCGGCTCATATCCAACAGATTCGTCACCAGTTGAAGCATTCGGTTCGATATAGCAACAATGCGCTCGGCAATCATTGCTGTTTTTTCTGCTTCGAGGCTTGTATCTTGAAAAAGCTCCGCAAAACCGTTAATTGCGCTAATGGGATTTTTTAAGTCGTGAGCAACGATATGAATCAGTTCTGCACGCTCGTTGCTTACCTGCTCCAGCTCGTGATTTTGCTTCAATAATTCTTGATTCATCTGGTCGAGCCGAGCGTTGGTGTGTGCTGTTGAAGAAGCGTACTGCTCGGCAAGGCGTTGTTTTTGGCGCGTTATGCGCTGCAAGCGCAGAATGGCGATAATAATAATCAACAGCAATACCGCAACCACGGCAATAGCAACCGCAACAATCGTTTGCTGACGAAAGCGTGCATTTTGCTCGGTTTGCTGGCGAACAAGCTCTGCTTTTTCCTTTTTGCTGCGCTCAATTTCTAGCTCGTGCGCTAAGGAGCGAACATCGTTGCCTTGCTCACGAGCAATGATGGAATCACGGAGGGCAGCGTAGCGTTGGTAAAACGTATATGCCGAGCGATAATCGCCAGAGGCAGCAGATAACGTCGCAATTCGCTCCATCGCAGAGGCTCGCGTAACGGATAGTCCCGAACGATCGGCATACACAAGGCTCTCTTTGGCATATTCGAGCGCACGTTTGGTTTCTCCGAGCTTGCCAAGAATGAGTGCCACACCGCCCAGCGAAAGAGCTATCGGAAAGTCATTGCCCACGTTCTTTCTAATTTCCACCGATTTTTGAGCATAGTGCAATGCTTCCTTCAAGCGAGATTGAGAATCATAACACATTGCCACGCTGTAACTTGCCCAGCCCTCTTGTACGAGATTGCCTGATTTTTTTGCCCACGCCAAAGCCCCCTGATGGAATACCAGTGCAGAATCAAACATTCCAATTTTGCGATAAATCCGCCCAATCCCATTGTAATAATTGGTCGTAAGATTGATGTCGCCTGCCTTGAGACTATATCGCAAACCTTCCAAAAGCAAGTGCAGCGTTGTTTTGCTGTTTTCTCGCTCGCTGCCGTCCCCGTCCAGACGCTGCCCCGAGGCATATCCGATAGCAAACAACGCCCATGCCAGTGCTAGGGTGTCATTTGCTTTCTTCGCAAGAAAAAGGGCAGTGCGTCCTTCTTGCATCGCTTCTGGGCTTTTATCAATATCGGTAAGAGCAGAGGCAGAAACCGAGAGCGACAGCGAAATCTCGCGTGGGTTATTGCGTTTCCGTGCAAATATTTCTGCTTTGCGGCTGAGAATCAAGGCGCTGTCGGGCTTGGGGTCGGAAAGCAGCAGAGCAGCTTGGTAGTAGTGCTGAAACGATAGCGAGTCTTGATTGAGATTTTGCTGTCCGAGCGGTCTTGCAGCCGACGGCTGCTCAACGGCAAGCAGAGCAACAGGAACAACAGCAAATCCACCACAGAAAGCACAGACCACGAGTACGTGCAGAAAAAAAATGCCAGACATTAGTCTGAGAGGAAATCCATGCACGAAAAGAGTTCTCGCACAATGACAATGGAATCCTGCCCTTGAAAAAAAATGGTGTAGTATCATTTTGAAGTCAAGTCTCATTAAAAAAACTCTTTGGAACACTCGTTCCCTTTGCGTGATATTACCTCTGAACCCGCACCACTACTCCCTCCGAGTGGCTCGAAAATTCTGGTGCGTACATAGACTGAATCGTTGTGATGCCATTCTGGAACGTGCCTTCATGCGTTACGCGCAGCGCGTACTCGAACACCCAGACACCACGCGGTAGCCAGCCGATGAAGAAGTTCGCCGACGCATCGCGCATAGTTTCGTAGTAACCCAAGCCGTTTTGCCAGCGATAGCCCGAAAGTGCCGCGACAGGCTCCAAACCCGCACCACGCATATCTTTCAGGTGAATGTACTCCATTTCGCGGTCTGAGCGGAGTTCCACCCGCACTTTCACGAGGTCGCCCACGCGAAGCGAGGTTTTATCGGTGATTGGCTCAAGTTCTAGCCCCTTTGCCGTTGTGTTTTGGCGATAGAGCTTTTTATCCAACTGCAACGGCGTTTTTGCGGGCGTGATGTTGTTCAACTGCTCGAAGTATTGCCAATACACGCCGCCCCACGCAATGCCTGCATCGGATTTGTTCACAACAATCGTCCCCATATCAGGCGTAATTTCACCCTTGCCAAACGACACTTTGTAATAGCCAGTACCCGCTTCAATGCTTGCTCCTTGCGCCGCGATTGCTTTTTGGTCAATGACAGTTTTGCCAAGTTTTACCTCGACAATTTTGGAGGATTCGAGCCAATCTGCACCACGCAAAAGCAGCGCGTAACAGGCTTCAGCAGTGGCTTTGGTGGTTTTCCAATCTTGCGTTTGTTTTTGTTTCAAGAGCCAAATTTTCATTTCTTCAACTTCCTTCAACGCCGCATCATTCTTTCCATCATTGCCCGCAACCTCGATGAATGCTTCGATGGCGAGTGCTTGCGTTTCAATCGGTGCTTGATACCACCACCAGCCCGCGTCCTGCTTCCAGTACATTCCCATTTCGTCGGACTTCAGCGCACGCTCGCGGAGCGATTTCAAAATCTGCTCAGGAACCGCTTGTTTACTGGTGTTTGGGCTAAGTCTATCTGCCACAGCAAAACGCTTCAGTGCGAGCGCAAGCATGCTTTGTCCCATCAAGCCTTGATTTGTCCAGTATTTTGCCGCTTGTGCCGACCAAAAATCAAACGCCTCGCGCGTCGCGCTTGGAATAGGTTTGTCCGCAAAGAAACTCCGTGCGTACAAGTATTGAACGGCATCGTAGCTGAGATACTCGCTTGTTTCCTTGAAGCCGCGTTGTTGCTTGAGTTTGCGGAATTCGTCGGCAATTTCTTGGTCAATAAACGGCACAGCGCGTTCTGTGATGTTCTGCAAGCCGCTTGATACCTCGCTTGGAAGTGTTTTACCCGACAATACGCCAAGTTTTGCCAAATGCCCAATGCCCGACACAAGATATTGCGTAATGAAGCGGCTCGGCATCATGCCCGGAAACCACGTAAATCCGCCATTTGGCAGTTGGCGTTCTTGGAGTTTTTGCAGCACGTTTGTTGCTTCGCCCGACATACGATTGAGGTCGAAAAGCAAGCCTACACGCCGCTTGCGCTCGGTTTCGTCGTTTGCGTTCATCACCCACGGCGTTTCTTCCAAGAGCAATGCTTTCAATTCTTGATTTTTTTCTAAGTTCGACAAGAGGCTTTCTTTCGATTGCTTCCATGCGTCGAACACCGCTTTAATCCTAGGTTTCGAGTTTGCCAAGTGCGTAGAAATGCTGTTTGCGTACAAGCGATTCCACAACTGCTCGGTGCAATCGTAGGGATATTCCATCAGCATTGGCAAGGCTTGAATGGCGTACCATGCGGGATTGCTCGTCATTTCTAGCGTCAAGCGTTGATGCCTGAGCGTCGAGGATTTCTGCGCTTCGGCGAGCTTTTTGAATTCAAATGTTTTCGTAGAATTGCCACGAATGTTGAGCGGAAGCGTCTCGGTTACAAGCATTTTGTTCGCAAGCACGGGCAGGGCGGCTTCCTCGCCGTCGCTGAATTCGCCGTTGTCGCCAGAGGCTTTCGCAACGACGCGATAAACAACCGCTTGCAAGCCTTCAGGAACTTTCAGCGACCACGCAACGACGCTGCTTTGCGCGGCTTCGGCAGTGAAAGATTGTTGTTTGAAACCAAGCGGAAGTTCTTGCATCGTGAGCGCGTCGAAGAGTTTCAGCTCTGCCGTGCCGCGTATTTGCTTGCTTGTGAGGTTGGCAATTTTCACCGGCAGCGTGATGTCGTCGCCTTCGCGGAGAAAACGCGGCATATTCGGCAGCATCATCAGTTCTTTTTGCGTCAGCGTTTCCGCCTCGAATGTTCCCGTTTTGAGGTCGGGTGTGTGTGCAAAAGCGAGCATTCGCCAGCGTGTCAAGGCTTCGGGCATGGTGAATTTCAGCAACACATCGCCCTTTTCATTTGTGCGCAACTGCGGCATAAAAAAGGCGGTTTCGCTAAGATTAGTGCGGGCTTTGACGGAGGATAAATCCGCCGTTTCTTGTTTTCGGCTTGGAGCGTTTGATTCTTTATCGGACGGCTCGTTTTTCGTAGGGATTGGCGATGCTGCTCCTGGTGGCGCAGGTGGGGGCGCAGGCGCACTCGCGCTCAATGCTTGCATCTGTGCGCGTCCTTCTTGCGGCGCAGCCGAGGAATAATCCGCCATTTCTGCTTGCGCACCATCCATATCCATTGTTCCAGAGGCTGTTTTTGCACGCATCGAACTTCTCTTTACGCCGCCGCGAAAATACTGGTTATTTCCGTAAAGGACAGTGTAGAGAAAATCAAACCGCAAGTCGGCGTAAGCTCTGCCAACGTAGCTGGAATAAGCGTTCCAAGCGTAATCGCGGTATTCTGGAGAGGATGCTCCAAAGGTTTGGCAGATTATCTGACGCTGGGAAGGGAATGTTTGCCACTGGAACGGCTGCCAGCGAGTTTTCCACGCGCTGAACTCATAATTGTTTTCTCCTAAAATCGCATCCAACGAAGCATCGTAGAGCGTTGCGACGAGTTCCGCGCTCACGAGCGAGGATTTTTCACCGCGCACACTCAGCGTCCATTCTTCTTGGCTTCCCGGACGAGTTTTGTCGCGGAAGGTACTTTTTACAATGCTGAGTTCTTTGTTCGTCCATGGAACCCGTACCGTTACTGTGTTTTGATAAATGCGGTAATCGTGAATAAGGAACAAATGCGCCGTAACATTTCCGCGAAATTCGTCTGGTATTGGGATAGAAATGACGCGCTGCTCGTCCGAAAGCGAGAGCCATTCACGGATTGGCGTAAGCGTACTTTTCTTGGCAATGCCTGATTTTTGTTCAAGTTGATAAAAGATTTTCGCATTCGGATACGACGTGGAAAGCAGGAAGGATGCGGTTTCTCGCGGTTCGCAGACAGTTTTGAGTGGCAAAATATCTGCGTTCACGGTGAGCGCGGGCTTTTTCGCAGCTGAATCAAACACGGTCAAATACGCAATTTGTTCAAGTTTTGTCCCCGAAACATCAACAAGCTCCGCACGAATCCGATACGCGCCCGCCGCGAGCGAAGTAAGCTGCTCTGGCGCAAGTGAATACGCGCCCTGTGCGTTGGTCGTGAAGGATTGATTCAACACTTCTTTTTCTACGTTCCAAAACTCGCGGTCGTTTTTGTTGTTGTACAAATCATGCGGGAAGGCTGATAGAAACTCGCTTTCCGACATAATGTAGCGGTCGGGCATGGGTAAAAAGCGATTGCGCGTAATGCGGCTCGGTACAATGAGCTTCTCAAGGCGCACCGTTCCTTGCGTTGCGAGTGCTTCGCCGTTCAAATTGCTCGTGCGAATGCTGATGAGCGACGGCTTTTTGAGTTCTGCTTTTTCAATGCGCTGCGGCGCGGAAAGGCGCATTTCCGTTGCGACGTAGCCCACAGCAACCACCGCGCTTGCGGAGTGCGTTTCGCCAGAAATATCGGTTACGTCGGCAAAAACGGTGTAGTTGAAAATTGGTAGCGAACTTGGTAGCAAAGATTTATCAGGAACTGCCGTAAATTCTATCATAAATTCGCCCTTCGCATCAGATTTCACGCGCCCTCTGGCAATTTCTTTTTCTGGCGATTGCGGCACAGGCATCCACCACGCACCGCACCAATACGGGAAGCGGGCGTTGCGCACAATGCGGTACTGCACCGTCGCGCCATCCACCACCGAACCCGCGTAGTTCGCCGCCGTGCCTTTCGCTTTGACTACATCGCCAACGCGAATCAGTTCTTTCGGCTTCTGCATTTTCACTTCAAATTTCGGACGTTTGTACTCTTCCACTCTGATAGATGCTTGGTTGTAATACAATTCACCTGCACGAAGCACCATTTGTCCATTCAATACGCCAAGCGGGATATTGAATGTACCTTGAAATGAGCCATATTCATTAGTTGTAAATGTTTGTTTTGCCAACTCACGATTATTTGCATCATAAAAATGAACAGTATAGTTCTTACCGCGAAGCGTGTAGTTATCAGGCTTCACGCCGTCGGCATAGATTGCAATTCCCTTGAAATAGACTGTTTGTCCTGGACGATACAAAGCACGGTCGGTGAACAGTCGTACCTGTTCTTGGGGCTGCGGCGGTGGCTCAGTGTATGACGGAGCAAATGTACCATCACGCAAAATGTCTTTGCCCTTTTGTAGTTCTACAAACGTAGCTCCATTGCTACCATCAACGTCTGCTTGACAGAAACCGTTTTTATCGGTAGTTTTTTCAAGAATTATTTTCTCACGGTATTTGTTGCGGGATTGGTCGTAGTATTGTTGCCAAAACCGCACCGTTACTCCTTCTTGCGGTTCTCCTGTAACAGCATCGGTAACAATAAAGACGTTCTGGTCGCGTACCAATGCAAGGCGCGTTGCCGTCAGGTTTGTCCACGCAATAGTATTTTTTTCAGTGGAAAAGAATTCATTGGAAGAAGCAAGGACGATATAGCGTCCAAACGGCATAGAGTCTGGCTTGATAGGCACACGCACATCCACGCGATGCAGCTTGTAATCCACAACGCCGTTGGAATCTTTCAGAGGGAGATTTTCCGACCACGCGCAAACAGCTTTCAGCTTCAAAAGCCGCTTCATTCCGTCATCGTCGTAGAAGTAGTCGCGCCAATTTTCATCTTCATTGTTGCGAGCGGGCAAGCGCACAAGGCGGAAGTGCATTTTTTCAATATTGCGAAAGACCACCGAGACAAGGACTGGCGCGTTTGGTAGCACAGTTTTTTCGGTTTGCACGGTCATTTCTTTTGCGAGAATACGCTCCTCCAAGCCCCGTGCTTCCTCGCTTCCCAGCGATTTTGGATAGGCAAACGCCTTAGCGCAATACGCACGAGCCGTGATGTACTCACCCTTTGCAAAGTATTCCTCGCCAATCGCGGCAAAGTATTCGGCAACAATCGGTGATTGCTTGTATGCGGCTGCATCTCGCTCCAATGCTTGAATGTAAGCATCTTGCATGTTGTCGCCAAAGGCATAATTTTTCACGAAGTTCAGGCGCAAGCGGTTTGCATCCAAAAGCGCGTCGGGGAGGCTGTCGGTGGCGTGAAAGCGCAGAATATCTTGGTAGAGGCAGATGGTTTGGTATTTCCAATCTTGCGTGTCGGGCGTAGCAAAGGTGTGGTCAAGAAACGCTGGAATTGGCTTTAAGCCTGCTTCTAACGGGATTTCGCATTCTTCTTCGGGTGTTGGCAGCGATGTTGAGGTGTTGTTCAGCATCGCAAGGGCGCGAAAGGCAAGCACGTCGTAGAGCGTTGGGCGCAAGCGTTCACCAGCACTATTGCCTGGAGTCAGCATCGTTTCTACTGCTGGCAGCGGTGTGCGCTGCAAAATAGCTTTATTGCTGAGGGCGAGAAAATGCAAGCTGCGAATTGTTGTGAAAAAGCGGCGCGTGTCCCATGCGCGGTAGTCGGCGGAGGAATCTTGAGCCAAAGGCTGTATGGCGGTGCGCCCTTGAATTTTCCAGCGATAATTCTGAAGGTAGAGATTGTAGTATTCCGCGAGCGCAGAGCGCAAGAGCGCAAGAGCGACAATGTTTTCAGGCGTTCCCGCGTTGGCACTTTTCTCAATGCCCTGAATCGCTGATGTAATCTCGTTTACAAAGGTTGATTCGCCATTTTCATCTGTTTCAGCTTGCAGCACCGATTTTTGTAACAATGCTTTCACGATATGCGGCAGATTCTTGGTTTTCTGCGCTTCGGCAAGGATTTTCTCAACAATTTCCAAAGCAGATTTCGGTAATCCACGCTCGCGGCAGGAATCGACCTTTTTCCATTGTTTGGCGAACGTGGAATCGGAAAACATAGTTGGCGTGAAAAGTGGTGAGAGGGCTGATGTTTTCTTGGGATTAGGGGAGGTTTGGACGTTTGCACTTGGCTGTGGCGTTGCCGTGCGAGGAGCTTGATTTGATGCGGGTTTGCTCTTTTTTTGCGCAAATGTTTGTTCTTCGCCAACAAAGAACAAAACCACTACGAGAAGTGCAATCTTTTTCCAAAGATGTTTCATGCTTCAAGCCGAAAAAAGTAACGAAAAAAATGAAAAAATAGGCTTTAAAATGAAGAAATGGTAGGTCTCTACCTCAAAGCGGAATAACGTTGTACATCAATTAAACAGTGTAGATATGCAGGATATTCGATGATTATGCTTTGTAGAGTTCTAGAATAAACGTTGCGCCGTGTCCAAATTCTGATTCGCACCAGACTGTGCCATTCATGGCTTCGACCATTTTCTTGACAATGCTCAAGCCCAGACCGCTACTGTGTTCGCCGCCTGTGGGCTGCGCAGAAAGGCGGGCAAATTTGCCGAAGAGTTTGGATTTGTCGTCATCGTTCAAGCCGGGACCTTGGTCTTGAATTTCAATGCGGACGGTGTGAGTGCCACTGACGGTTCGCACAAAGACGTGCTTGGTGGGCGGCGAGTATTTAACAGCATTGGAAATAAGATTGTCCAGAACTTGATGCAGCCGGCGCTCGTCGGCAAACGCCAGCGTATTATCGGGCGCATCGCAGTGCAGCGTAATTTCCTTTGTTGTGGCTCGTTGCTGATAATCTTCGACAATAAAATGAATCAGCGTACTGACATCAAGCGGAGTCGTGTGCAGCTCCATTTTTCCTGATTCGAGCCAATAATCATCCAGCAATCCCTTGACGAGTTCCAGCATATTTTTGGCTGTTTGCTGGATGAGACCCATAAATCGCGGATAATCCGCAAGGGGAATGGTCAGTCCACTATTGGGCATAAATAAATCTGTCATGCCAAGAACAGCACTGATGGGATTCTTCAGGTCGTGCGACACGATACCCATAATCTCATTTTTCTCCGCATTGAGTGCCTCTACTCGTGCCAAAGCTGCTTCGAGTTGGGCGTTTTTTGTGCTGAGGTCGTATTGCTCAAAGCAAAGGCGCACCGTCTCCAACAGTTCGACATCTTCCCAAGGCTTGCCCACGAAACGGTAAATTCCGCCACTATTAACGCTATCAACGATTTCTTTAATGTCCGTATAGCCCGTGAGCGTTACGCGCACGGCATTTGGGAGAATTTTGCGACTTTCGCCAAGGAATTGCGCTCCCGTCATACCCGGCATACGCTGGTCGGCAATAATAACCTGCGGCACATACCCATCGTGCAGCAGCCGAAGAGCATCCGCGCCAGATTCTGCGGTGCGAACAGTATAATGAGGAGCAAAGAGGCTGGAGAGCAAAAGTAAAATTCCGGGTTCATCATCCACCAAAAGCAAGGTGCGCTGCGCGATGTGGCGAGTATTAGTCGTTTGCGTTTGTGGTGCTTCAATTTTTTTGATTTTGAGCATAGCCGAAGAAAATGAAGAATCATGAAAAGTATGAACCTAGGTACACAGTAAAATACGATAATTGAATCAGATACTGACAAAAATTTTCAGTATGAGGATTGACAGGAGCATTGACAGAAGGTAGGCTTTTGGCAATTCCACAAGAAACGTCGCGCCCTCAGTATCATACAAAATTTTTGGAGGCTGCATAAAATCAGGCTTCTGTGGCTTGAGACTGCTTCGTTGGTGTGAGTCGCCTGCATCCCGCACCAATACTCACAGACAAGAAGGTCTGTGCTACTGATTGGATATTTTTTTATGGCACAATGAACGTTATTTTGCTGAAATTTTGGAATTTCTCAATATCTTGCTGCATCAATAGATACATTTTGAGTCCGTCCTACTCAAATAAACCACAGAGTAGTTCATTCTCTCTTTTTTACCTTTCCTAAAAAACACCATGAAAAGACTTTTCTCTGTTCGGGCAATCGTGATTTGGTCTCTCTTTGCCCATTTTGCTGTGTGCGAGCTTGTCCACGCACAAACGCTCAACTTCGGTAAAAAACCGAATCGTGAAAGCAGCGCAACAAAAGCACCAGCATTTCTTCCTGCGACCGACGAAGGCGTGATTACAAGCTCCGTGCGGCGCGTTCCTGTAAACGTCCAATCTGTTCCAACAGAGATTCTGCAAGGCGCACAAAGTGGAGCGGCACAGCAGAAAAACACCGCCGAAACCGCACAAAAGCTGAATCAAGTATCTGCTTTTTACAACGAAAACGGTACTCTGCGCCACTGTGAAGGAAAAGTAGGGGTATTGAAAAATCGTGTGAGCAAAAACCTCGAAGTCGCTACGCCATACTCGCTTGTTGGCAATGCAAAAACTCGCGCTGTGGATGCAGAAACTCGCGCTGCAAAGCAAGAGCCAGCCGTGCAAGAAGCACTTGCACTTTTAGCTGAAAGCAAGATTTTACGCGGCTTGCAGAATCCCGAAGAAGAACTTGCCACCATGAGCCTGAACAAGGACGCGCTTGGCTTCCAGCACATCCGCTTCGAGCAGATGTATAAAGGTTTGCGCGTTCATGGGCGCGACATTATTGTGCATATCAATCACAATGGCGATGTGTACAGTGTTCACGGCTTGTACGAACCCACGCCTAAGCACGATGTATCCGCAACACCAGCACTGACGCAGGAATCAGCCTTCATTGCCACGCGCAATGCTCTTGCCGAAGAAGGTTTGTGGAAAAATATGCCTCAAAAAGTACTCGAATACTTCGGCGCAGAACGCGCTTGGAAAGGCGAACTGCTCTGGTTTCCTGCGCAAATGAACACGAATCAGCGCGGGGCAACTTCGACCAACAAAGAATCCGCTCTGCAACTCGCTTATGCCATTACCATCACCACGAGCATCAACCGTAGCTGGACGTATTTTATTGATGCAACAACAGGCGAAACGCTTGCATCGGTGCGCCTTCACCGCGATGACCAAGATTTTTTAGACCGTTTCCGTCGCAGCGAGCGCAATGACAACTACGCAGCAATGCAGACTGAAGCAGCCAAAACATCCACACATCTGTTCAATGAAGCTCCCAGTGCGGCTCTTGGGAACGACGGTGCGCCTCTTCTGACTCCAACCCCGAAAAATGGCTCTATTGCTCACTCGACGGGCTTTCAGAATATTGCTGCCACGACGCTGTTTCGTGAACAACTATCGGTGCGGAGTTGGCAGCGCTCGTCAGACGGACGCATTTTTCCCGTATCGGACTACGGCGCGGGCGAAACGCCTGATAGTCTCTTGCCGCAGCGCGTCAATGGCGGCTCGCTCGTTATAGATATGCGCAATACAGAGGACGTAGAGACGGGTATTTTGCCGTTTATCACGAGTGGGCAAGTTTGGCGTGGAGATATTGCCGCCGCACTTTCGTACACAGATTCTTGCCGCCGATATTTCGCTCTTCGGCACAGCAGACCATCGTGGAATGGTCAGAATGGGCGGATTCACACATTGCTCAATTACGGCATGATGGGCAGCCGCTCGGCATGGTGGAATGCAGGGTTGTTGTCGCAAGGCTACGGCGACGGCGGCGGTGTGCAGGATGCCCGCAACCCAAACCGCGATTTGTTCATTTACGGACACGAAGTTGGTCATGCCTACAATAGTCTTGCTCGCTTGGAATACAACAACGGCGAAACGGGCGCACTTGAAGAGCATTATGCCAACGTCTGGGGCTGGATGATTGACCGCTCAAGCAATTATTATTCGCCGCGTTTGCCAGGATTTGGCAACGTGCCGGGCGAAGGCTTGCACTGGGGCAGTCTTGATTCGACAGGTCCGGGCTGGTCTCGCATCGGTAACGTCCGCGATTTCTACGTTTTCGGCAGCGCACGCGCTCAGGGCTTGCAGTTTCCGCATTGCAACGCTGGTATTCCCGACCGAGTAAGCTGGCTGTTTTTTAACCGTTTCGGACGCGATACCACCGAGCGCGTCTGGTGGCGCACTCTTTCGACCTACATGACGCAAAATTCTGGCTTTGGTGATTTCCGCAGAAATACTCTCCGCGCCGCAGCAGACCTCTTTCCGGGCAATACCGCCATGATTGATGTCTTGAACGCCGCTTTCGACGACGTTGGCATTACTGCAACGATGGTGGCGAGCCGCAAAATCAGCGACGGTGCAGGCTCGGAGGCTCATTCGGTGTCGTCTGTTGTTGCCTTCACCACCCAAGCAGGGCGCATCGGACTGTACAATCCCGCCACCAACCGCGCTTCGCTCTTTGCGGGGAATGATGCCGTCGTGCGCACACAAGGCGGACGCAGCCAAGTTTCTGCCGCCACAAACGGACGCTTGCTCTATTTTGTCAATACGCGCGGTCAGGTTTCGCGCTTAGACCTTTTGAACAGCACAGTTACTGCGTTTCCGGGCATTCAAATTCGTCAAGCGGGCGACGTAGCAAGCACGGCAATTTCTCCCGATGGCACGACGCTTCTTCTGACCTCGCAATATCCGAACGACCCGAATTTCTACATCGCCACCGTTGCTACGATTGCAAGCGCAGGAATAACGCGCGTACGCGCTATCCCGCTTCAACGCTTGATTGGTGAAACAACCCGCCCAATCTCCGAAGGCAAGCAAGTAACAGGTGTGAGATACCCCGACGCACTTGCGTGGTCGCCCGACAGCCGCACACCAGAGGTGGTCTTCGATGCTTATCACGAGTTTAAAGTCGGCAACGATACGATTCCTTTCTGGGCATTGTACTATGCGGGCTTGAGCGGTAATCCGCGTGTCTTTGAACTCTACCCGCCGCAGCCCGACTTTAATTTGGGCTTTCCGTCGTACAGCAGTCGCAATGCAAATAAAATTGTTTTCAGCGAGTATTTCCCGCAAGGCAATACTATCGTGAATGACCTCTATGTCGCCAATTTCGACCAAGACCAAGACGTTGGTTATTTGGGCATGAGCAATTTTCGTGTGAATAACCGCCCCATTACCGATGCCGACCAAGCCGTGTTCTCGCCCGATGACCGCCAGCTTTGCTTTACGAGCGCGGCAAGTCCTCGCAGTTTGATGTTTTACACCTTCACAAGCGGTACGGTGCAGGCAAGTCTTCGCGCCATTACGCTGGATTCGAGTGTTGTGCGCCCCTTCTGGGCAAATTTGGACAATGCCACCAGCGTCCGCGAGGAAGATTTGGCAAAAGGAACAGCATTGAGCTTGGAAATTACGCCAAATCCTGCTTCAGCACTCGCGTCGGTGCAGTTCGTTGTTCCGCTTGCTCACAGCCGCGTAACGCTGACGCTTTTGTCCATGCTTGGGCAAGAAGTTGTCAAAGTTGTGGATGCAGTCTTGCCGCAGGGCGACCACTCGCTGCCATTTTCCACTGAAGCATTGCCGTCGGGCGTGTATTTGTGCCGCTTGCAGGTAGGCGAAGCTGTTGCGGTGAAAAAAGTGAGTGTTGTGCGGTAAAATTTTTTACTGCGACAACAATACAAAAAACGGCGTTATTCCTTGATTGTTCAAGGAATAACGCCGTTTTTTTGGTTCGATATTTCCAGCCGAAATCATTGAGTACCGCATTTACTGCTTGACACTGCCCAAACTACGAAGAGTTTTTGGGCAATTCCACAATAAACGTCGCACCTTTTCCTAATTCCGACTCGCACCACACCTTGCCGTTCATCGCTTCGACCATTTTTTTAACAATACTCAAGCCCAGACCAGTGCTGTGTTCGCCGCCTGTTGGGCGAGCAGAAAGGCGGGCAAATTTGCCAAAGAGTTTTTTCATATCATCATCGGACATTCCCTGCCCCTCATCCTGGACTTCCACGCGCACAGTGGCTGCAAGAGACCTCACCCGAATAAACACACGTTTTCCCGACGGCGAGTATTTAATTGCATTGGAGAGGATATTGTCCAACACTTGTGTCATGGCGTTCAGGTCTGCCTTTATGAGTAAAGAATCCAGCGTAAATTCAGGAAACATAATGATTTTCTTTTCCATCGCCCGTTCATAATACTCATCAATTATTTGACTGCTAAGAGCAACAATGTCAATTTCTTTAATATGAAGATTCAGATTACCTGTTTCAATCGCATTGATGTCCAGCAGATTGGTGATAATCTCCGACATTCTTTTGGAAGAAACCATAATTGAGGTCGTACGCTCAATAACCGTCTCTTTATCAAGTTTATCGTAATAATTTTGGATAATGGAAGCAGCCATTTGTATCGCCGCAAGCGGATTTTTAAGGTCGTGTGCGGCAATGCCCAAAAACTCATTTTTTTCTTGGTTTAATTCTTCCAACTGCACGTTGCGTTCTTGAAGTTCGGTATTTGTTATTTGAATAGTGGCAGCTTGCTCTTCCAAAAGTTCTTGCTGCCGAAGAATTTCACTGTTTTGCTCTTGGACAGTGGCAAAGGCTTTAGCGTTATTGAGAGCGGCGGCGGTATACGCGGCGAGAGTTCTGACAATATCAAGATGGTAGAGCGTGTAGGCATTGCGCTGAAAACTTTGCACGGTTAAAACTCCAATGGCAGTATCACCAACGAGCAGAGGAATAAACATCAGCGATTGAGGGAATTCTTGGGGAAGAAATATCTCGCTAGGAATAAACATCCCATTGACGTAGCGCGTGTACTCTTTTGCATTGTCATTGATAAACACTTCGCTGCGATGTTCGAGCGCCCACACAGCAAAACTATTTTTATTGGACATCGGCGTAGAAAACAAGGGCAGTTGATTTCCATTTTTCACCGTAAAAAAATCCTGAATTATTTGCTCCTGCTCGTCCAAAACACCAATAGCAAAGATATTTGCGTCAACTAATTGTGCAATATTTTTGTACAGCATCGTAAAAATACTTTTATACTGCAACGTTGAGGAAATATCTCGCCCAATACCACTCAAAATACGCAAACTGTTGTACGACGTATTCAACTGCTCAGTACGCTCTCGAACATTGGTAATCATCGAATTAAAGGCTTTTCCTAAATCAGCAATTTCATCTTTGGAACGAGTTTCTACCGTTACAGAATAATCGCCCTCAGCAAGTCGCTGTGAGGCACGTTGTAGCTCTACGATTGGCGAGGAAATACGCCGAGCAAGCGTGAAGGCAGTAACAATGCTCACAATGAGCGAAATTATCGTCACGACCAGCATCTGCGCCTCTTGGTCGGATGATTCTCGTTGTTTGAGCGTTTCTACTCTGCGAATCACCGGCTCAATAGTTTCAAATTCTTTTTCCAATCCCTGCTCTAAAATCGCAATCTCTTGCATAATCCTCACGGTATGTTCAAATTCCTGTAAATATCCCAGTGCCAAACGCTGTATTTTTTGCTGCGTGGCAATCCTCAGACCAGAAGCCGTTACATTTTGAAGAAGTTGCAGAATGGAGTTCCGCACAAAGGAAGCGTAGCTGGTGTCTCCCCGCAAAAAATAATCTTTTTCACGCCGCCTAGCTTCCAGCAAAATGAGGTTGAGTTGCTCTTTATTTTCGATTTCGATAAGGTGCTGAAGCTCATGGATATTACGGCGAAATAATCCTTCACTGCCTAAATTTTCGTCGAGACCGCGCTCTTTCATTTTAATAAAAATTTGCTCAAAGGTAGAATTGAAGCGTTGCATACCCAAGAGCATATCTGTGGCGTACCCTTCATCGCGGTAGTCTTGAAGAATACTCGTAAATCGCTTGTTCGATTCCTTAAACTCTCGCATTTCTTCAATTTGACGGGTACGAATAAAGAGTTTTGCATTGGTATGCGCTTTTAATAAATCAACATACAAAAGCTGAATATCGTTTTTTGTCTTGAGTGCTCGCCCTCGCACAAACGAAACAGTTGCCACAACGACCGTAAAGAATACCAACAATAAAGCAAAACCCAGGAGTTTAGCATTGAGCGTCAGTCGGTAGGAAGAAAAAACAAGCATACAGAAGGAAAATTCGGTGAAGAAGAGAAATGGTTCAAAAAAATTTCACAACCTTCAAAATACAGAATTCACCTGCTCCACTACCAATGATTTTACCCCAAAACGTCAGTTATACCAAATGATTACCTCAACATTATTGATGAAAGACACTTGGCAATTCCACAATAAACGTCGTGCCTTTGCCAAGCTCCGACTCGCACCATACCTTGCCATTCACCGCTTCGACCATTTTTTGATAATCCTCAAGCCCAGACCGATACTGTGTTTGCCTCTGTTAATGAGTTGTGAAGGTGGTGATTTTGCAGAAGAGTTTTTCCTAACATTTCCTTCCGTTGAGAAAGAATGTTCAATTCTTGAATTCAAGATTCATTACTGCAACACATCTTCCAAAGCCCGCAGAAATGCTATAATTGCTTGCTGTTCGGAAGGCGTGAGGCGAAGCGGGTCGGGCGATAATGTTTGATGCTCCACACCTCGCACACCAATCCCTAAGCCACCTCCACGATTGTAAAAATCCATCACTTGTTCAAGCGTCTCGTACACGCCGTTGTGCATATACGGTGCTGTGAGCGAGGAATTACGCACGGTTGGGGTTTTGAAGGCGTATTTGTGCGCCGCGTAGGCATTGATAGCAAAACGCCCCACATCCGCATCAATGCTTGCCTTTACGGTTTTTGCTTCACGCGGAACGCCAATCACTTCCTGCTCGGTGCGCAAATATACGGGCGGAACCGTTCCGTTGAACAGCGGCGCGAAATGGCACGTTCCGCATTTTGCTTTGCCCATGTAGAGATTAAAACCGTGCTTTTCTGTTGCCGAAAGGATAGACGTATCGCCGCGCATAAAGCGGTCAAAGCGTGAATTCAGCGCAATGAGCGACCGCTCAAAAGCCGCAATCGCTTGTTTGATGCGGAGTTCGTTCACAGGCGTTTGCGATGAATCCCCGAATGAGCGCGTAAATGCTTGCGTGTAGGATTTGTCTGCACTCAATCGCTTCACTGCTTCTGCGAGCGAGCCGTGCATTTCATCCACATTTTGCACAACATCGCTGGCTTGGTCTTCCAAAAAAGCAACGCGCAAATCAAGGAATTGTGCGCTTTGCAGGGCGGCATTGAGCAAGGTCGGCGCGTTGCGTTGCACTTTGCCGGCGGGCGTGAGCGCAGCACTCGTTCGCAAGCCATCGGTGAATGCCTTGTTTGGCTGATGACAGCTTGTGCAAGCGCGTGTGCCGTTGCCAGAAAGTACAGGGTCATAGAAAAGCTGCTTGCCAAGCGCGATTTGAGCGTTTCGCTCGTCGGTAGAAAATTCACGCGCAAAAACGGGCGCGAAGTGCAGAACGTTAAACGCGGCGGAATCGAAAATATGCCGCGCTTCAGCCCGAAATGCGGACGAAAACGGCAAGGGAGCGATGTTTAGCGCGGCTTGCAAGGATTTTAACTGCGTGGCTAAAGGATTGACGCTACCTGTGAACCATGCCGCGCGGTCAAACGTCGCAAAGTCGGTACTCGTGCGGCATTCAGCGATTGCCCGTGCAATCGAGATTTGAAGAGCTTTCCACGCTTTACCTGCCGCATCCGATGTTTCCTGTGCAGGAGCATATTCTTGTACGACTGCTTGCAATTCTTCCAGCACCAATGCGGCATCCGCAATACCCGTGAGCAAGACCGGCGCGTCAAAGCCTGACACGCCAAGCGTTTGAACGCGAGCAATTTCGAGCCAAAGCGCGTCGAAAACGTGCGCGTCGGTCAATTCCTGCGCTTTCACGACTTGCTGCGCTCTAGTTGTCAGCGAAAGTATCGTGCGCGTGTTGAAGCGAATAGTGGTGCTGTCTTCAGGCTTTACTTGCGGAAAGAGACTTTCTTCCAGCACTTGGAATCCCGTTGCGGGAACGACAATTTTATCCTGCTCTTCAAACTCATCAATCGGCGCACCGTTGATTTCATGCGCTGTTTGGGCGGCAAAGTATTCGATTGCCCATTCGGTGTGTTTGTAGGCGGAGCGAGATTCGTGAAACGTCTGTTGCAATGCGTGTTGGCGGCTTGTATCCGTGAGTTCGCCCGCAGCGAGAGAATCCATACGCCGTACGACATTTTGCATGGTCTGAAGATGGCTTTGCAAGTGGGCTTTTATGGTGGTCAATCGTTGCGCAGAGCTCGTCAATGCTTGCTCTGGTGGTGGATTTTTTGCAGAATTGCATGATACACAGCAGAGAACAACACAAAGAAATAGTGCAATATTGGGGCGCATATCAACGGTAAATTGTGGTGAAAATATAGATAGCATAAAAATCCCCTGCACGGATAAACGCATACAGGGGATATATTTGCAGAAAATCAGATATTTTTATGAAGCAACGACAGCAGTTTATCGCGGCAAACCTTTGACGATAATAAGTTGGCTCGCCTGATTTTCATCTGGACGCAGCGTCCCGCCATCTACACCCTTGTATTTATCGCCTCTCCAAGAATGTGGTTGCACACAAATCATGAACGTATTTGCAATACCGATAGTCGAGGAAATATCAATCATAGCACCATATTCCCATTGACCAAAGCGAGATATACCGCCGACGTTGTAGATAGCAGCATCAGAAGCCATGCGGCGGTGGTCAAGTTCGATAACTGGCTTTAATTCTTTGCTAGCAATAGTGTATTGATAAATATAGGAATCATGTGTTTCGTCCATGTAAAAATTCGGGTCTTCCTGGATATACACGTAGTTCTCGGTAACGCAGATATTATACCGTTTTGACTATATTTTGAATACTTTGATTTTAGCAAGGCAGCATGCTGCCTTGTTTCGGAGAATTGAAAGTATTCATTTTACAATCGAAACG
>RDXM01000155.1 GCA_004292595.1 Candidatus Kapaibacterium sp.
AGAGCCAGTGTACCAGAAGCCCAAAAAACGTGGGCGACCGAAAAAACAGGTCAAGAACGAATAATGTTCATACTCCACGCTTGAGTGGGGTGCGACCCGTAGTTTTGCGTTCAATTTCAATAGTGGCACAGACATTCCTGTCTGTGTTTGTCGCCTGAAAACCCCACCAACACTCACAGACAAGAATGTCTGTGCCACTGAAGTCTGATTGTACTTACTGTTCAGAAATTTTGGCGTTTGTCAAAATGCTCAGATTTTACGCGCCTTCTGGCGGCTGCCACGTGCGGTCAAACGTCGAGCGCAAGCCTTGCCAGCACTCGAAGTAATCACGCTGCAATGTGCCTGTTTCGAGCGCGTATTTCGTGGTTTTCACGGCAAACCGCGTTTCAAACATGAACGCCATTGTCGCGTCGATGTAGTGCGGCTTCAACTCGGCGGCGATAGCTTTTTGGTAGGTTGCTGTGTCGGGTCCGTGTCCCGACATACAGTTGTGCAAACTGCATCCGCCTGGCACAAAACCTTCTTCTTTGGCATCGTACACGCCATAAATCAAGCCCATAAATTCGTTCATGAAATTGCGGTGAAACCAAGGCGGACGGAAGGTGTGTTCAGCCACCATCCACCGCGGCGGGAAAATGACAAAATCAACATTTGCCGTGCCGTGAATTTCGGACGGCGCGGTGAGAACCGTGAAAATAGACGGGTCTGGGTGGTCGAAACTCACAGTGTTGATAGTCTGGAAGAGGCGCAAATCGTACTTGTAGGGCGCGTAGTTACCGTGCCACGCGACCACATTGAGCGGCGAGTGGTCAATTTTTGCTTCCCACAAATGCCCGTGAAACTTCGCAATGACGCGGAAATCGCCGTCTCGTTCCTCGAAAGCAGCAAGCGGCGTAAGGAAATCGCGCGGATTCGCCAAGCCGTTTGCGCCGATTGGTCCCAAGTCTGGCAAGCGAAACGTTGTGCCAAAATTCTCGCAAATATAGCCGCGAAGCTCTTCCGAAGGGTTGTCTGCAGGACATTGCATTTGAAATTTTATTCCACGCGGAATCACCACAATTTCACACGGTTCGGCTTCGATAATGCCAAGCTCGGTCTTGAAAACGTGCCGTCCTTTTTGAATCACAAACAGCATTTCGCCATCGGCATTGTAGAAAAAATTCGTGGTCATGGACGTATTCGCCGCGTAGAGGTGAATCGCGCAGCCAGAATGCACCGTTGCATCGCCGTTGCCGCCCATTGTTACCAAGCCTTGTACGAAGTCCGTCCCTTGAGGTGGCGTGGGAAGCGGGTTCCAGCGCATTTGATTCGGCGGCGTGGGCGTTTCGTCAAAGGGCGTACCACGCAGCAGCCCAGCATCCATGCGCTGAAACGGCGTATGCACCACCGATGGGCGAATGCGATACAGCCACGAGCGGCGATTTTCCGTGCGCGGCATGGTGAAGGCTGTTCCGCTCACCTGCTCGGCATACAGCCCGTAGGGAACGCGCTGTGGGGAGTTTTGTCCCGCAGGAAGCGCGTGGGGTAAGGCTTCGCTGGCAAATTCATTCCCAAAGCCTGATTGATACTGCTTTGTTGTTGCGGTCTCCTGCGAAGAGCGCATCGTTGCTGCTGCCATAAACGTTTTTCTCCTGATGTGAACGGTAAGAATAACTTTGAAAAATTCATAATTTTTTAACAGTGGCACAGACATTCTTGTCTGTGTTATCCACCTGAACCTCGCACTAACACTCACAGACAGGAATGTCTGTACCACTATGGAAAGAATTTTGTCGTGTACCAAGAAAAGACCACAAATCTACTCTTTTCCTACCGATAGAACAACATTTTTCGCTGCGAGCGAATCTACTCGGTATTTCTGAGATGTATTCCCTCAAACATCGCTCCAATGCTCATCTTCAGAGCTTGCGACATTGTTACGTTCGCTATCAAGTTCGCTCTTTTCCAATTCTTTCAGTGCTTGGCGAATAATTTCCCACGAAAAACCTTGCCGTTGCAAGTAGCCAATCAAGGATTGATGACGCTTTTCGGGCGAATGTTTTTGCAATGTCCGCAACTTCTTGTGTGCTGCTTGCACGGCACTCTCCAGCAAGGTATCGTGCCGTGTTTCGGGCGGGAATGCCTCCAAAAGTGCATCTTCTATTTCAAACTTGGAAATGCCGCGCTTTGTGAGTTCTTGCCGAATGCGCTCCATGCCCGACGGCTTGCGCTCATGGCGTTCCTTGATGAAAGCACGAGCGTAGGCAGCATCGTTCACGTAGCCAAATTCTTCCAAAAACTGCACCGCATATTCGGCTTCTTCGGGCGAAAACTCTTTTTCCAGCATCTTGCGGCGTACTTCCTGCGCTGTGCGCGATTTGTAGGTTGCGTAGCGCAAGGCGACTTGCTTTAAGCGCATAATATCTTCGGACTCCATCATCCGCGCCACGTCTTGCGCCGTGAGCGTTTTTCCCACGCGCAATGCCGCTTGTACGACAATATCCATCGAGCAGCCAAAGGCAAATTCACCATTCAAAAACACCGAACAGCGCGAAGGATTTTTTTTCTGCGCCTGAACGCCAGAAACTGTGTAGGGCGGCTGAATATCGCGTAAATGCTTGGGTAGCGAGTTTTTTAGAGATGTTACAGCAGATGTATTCTCTGGTTCATTCTGGATTTCGTCGGGAAGCAACATAAAAAATTGTTCTAGTGAGAAAGCGTGTGTTGATGAGCTTATTGATGAGCTTCGGCAATGTTTTTTGCACTTGCTGGCGCAGTGCAAAATACAAAAAAATGATGCTTGAATTCAAGATGTGCTTTGGGTTGTTCACTGCCTGATACGTCGGCATAGAGAACCAAAATTTTACCCTTACCAAGCACCAAGAAAAATTATCGTTCTTGTCAAAAAAGTAGTATTTTGACCCGCCTTTCCTTCTTGTCGTTTTTCTTCAAACCCTTGTACTGACGCGCTCTATGACTACCGATGAAAAATGCCGCATTATTCTTGAACGTATGCTCGACGTTGCGAAAACTGATGATATTATTTTTCGCAACGATAGCAACGGCAATATTACGACCATTCTTATCGGCTTCGGACGCAAGGAATGTGGCGCGGAAGATGCTTCTTTTGATGAAATCGTGAATGATTTATATCGCTTGTTTAACAAAAATGTCGGCGTTTCGTTTGTCAATATCCACGATGATGATGAATTCGACGAACACGAATTTTTGCAATATTAAAAATTAAAACGAACCAGAACGCTCGTCATTGCTCTGCTCATGCGCTTTGGTAAGCGTCCGTGCATTTCTTCTTTTTTCACTTTTTCCTTCCCTTCGGTGAAACCCGCGCCCCCTTCGACGCAGCTCCCCGCACTCAAGCTCCTCTGCGGTGGTGGCGTTGGCTGCGTGGCAATGTTTCTTGCGCATTCTTTTCTGCCAAGCACTCTTGAATTCAAGACTGTTTTTTCTTTGTCGCGGGAAATTTTCCTTGAAAGGCTCATCATTGCTTGCTCTTGCGTGTGTTTGGTTCTGTGTGTTGCTGCACTTCTTCGGAAAAATAATACTCAAGATTCTTCTCGTTTTTTGCAAACAATCGCTTACTGGAATGCCAGTATTTGTGCGGGTTTGCTGATGATGCTCTCCGCGCTCGGCACAGAAAAAAGCACCACGCCGAGCAAACGCTTCTCCGCGCTCCAACCCACGATGAATGCTACGCTGCACGGAACAATTCTCCGCGTTCTGCGCTGCGACTCTCTGCCACACGCTGTGCAGTTTCGCCTTCTTGTGCGCGGAAACCTTGACGCTGTGCCGCTTCCACGCCGTTTCGATGAAACAATTTTGCTCACTCTTCGCTTTCCCGCTCCTCGCACCGCCCGCGATTCTGCCCGTGCGCCCTACGCGCTGCTCCCACGCGACATTCGCGCTGGAAGCCGCATCTATGCTGTGCTTCGAGCAAGATTGCCCCAAACGCCCATTCTACCAAACGAGCGCGACGAACAATTTTTTGCCAATGCGCTCGAAGCCGCATGGATAGCCGAAGCTGACGCGCAGCACTGCGCCTCACTGGGCGAAACGCACCGTCTGTGGAATTTCACCGAATACACCGCCGAATGGACGCAAAAGCGCATCAATGCTCTCTTTCCTGCTTCCACAAGCCGATTCGCTTTCGCGCTCCTCACTGGCAATACGCACGTTCTGGACACAGAAACCCGCCAGCAATACGCCCGCACAGGAACAGCGCATATTCTCGCCGTGAGCGGGTTGCATTTAGCCGTCGTTGCGGCGATTCTCCTGTTGCTGCTTGGGTTTATTCGTTCAAAAGCCGCACAAATACTGGTTTTTAGCTTGAGTATTGCTGCCTTTGTGCTGGCAACGGGCGCGGCGGCATCGGCGGTGCGAGCAGGAATGATGGCTGTTGTGCTGATGTTTCTGCAAAACGTGGAACGGCGGGCGCATTTGCTGAATGTGCTGGCATTTTGCGTGCTTGTTTTGGTCGCGGTGCAGCCATCCATGCTGTTTTCGGTAGGTTTTCAAATGTCGTGCGCGGCGGTGCTGGGCATTGTTGTCGTTCTACCGCGTTGCACGGAGTTTTGCGAAATGCTGGTGCGCGGCAGACCAGCACCAATGCGCTTTCGGCGGTCGTATCCTGTTCGTGCGCTGGAGCAATCGCTGGGCGTAAGCGTTGCCGCTTCGTGTGTGATTGCGCCGATTGTTGCGTGGTATTTTGGCATATTTTCGGTCATTTCGCCCTTTGCAAATTTGCTCATTGTGCCAATCAGTTCACTGGCAATGCTCTACACAATGGCGAGCGTTGTTCTGGCAAGTCTTTGGTGGCAGGGCGGCGTTTTCCTCGCCCAAACAGCGCATCAATGCTTGCTGTTGATGAATTGGCTCAATGGATTCTTTGCCGAACTGCATGGCGCGTATCTCGAAGGCGCACCACAGCTAGGTTCTGCCTTTTTTGTGGCAACAGCATTTTCCTTTCTGACAATCTATGTTGTGGGCAGCGTTTCGCCTCGGCACGCGCTCTTTCGCGTTGCTGTGTCGCTTGCAAGCGTGATTCTCTGCGCTCTTGGGGGAATAGAGTATTTCTCACAACCTCAAAAAGCGGAATGTGTGCTGTACCCGCGCCCGCGCACAAGCCTCGTCGTTACGCGCTTCTCAGGAACACGCTCCGGAACAAGTGTGCTGCTGTTGAATGACCGCCGTTGCTTTGCGGACAATGAATTTATCCCCCGCGACCCAGCTTTGACGCGCTTTGTGCGCACGAGCATTTTTCCCACCACCGACACGCTGCTCTGCTGTGCAAGCGGAAGCGCGTCCATGCTTGCCTTTGCGGATATTTTGCAAGAATGGCACCGTGAAAAAAATACCACCCGAAACCACGTTCCGCACAACGTTGTGCTGATGGCTTCAACACTGCGTTTTCGCGGAAAACAGTGGTTTCGTGCGCTGGACTCCGTTCAAGCAATCATGCGGGATTCAGCGTACAGCGCACCACATCTACATTTTGCAAATGCTGAGAAATACTGGCAGCAGCACGAGCGGCTCTTGCTGGGCGTGGTGCGGCATTCGCCACCTCGCCCAGAGAGCGCACCAAACCATGATTCTACGCGCTTTTGGTGGAATGCTTGGAGCAATACGCTTGAGCGCGAAGAATTTTCAGTATCATCAACATTGCCCAAACGCTCATCAATACTCATTCCGCGCTGTGTTCAGCCGTTGCGTGTGAAGGAATAAAAGAGGAATAAAATTTGTGCATTCTGCTCCGCGTCAAGAAAGAAAAATTTCGTAAATTATGCTCTGCCTGTGCCATATCAACGGTTGTGCTAATTTTTTGACAAAACCTCTTTCAACGATTTCTTTCAGGACGTATTTTTATGAATAAAACGATTTTGCTCATTGACGACGACGAGCGGCTTTCCCGCTTGCTTGCAGACTTGTTCGACCTTGAGGGCTACAACGTCGCTGTGTGCCAGACAGGGCAAGCTGCCTTGGAAGAAGTCGTGAAGCAACCCTACGCGGTGGCGATTGCCGATGTGCATTTGCCCGATATGAATGGGATTGAGCTTGTGCGGCACTTGCGCAGCATCGCGCCGGCGATGGAGGTTATCGTTTTGACGGCTCATGCGGAGGTGAAAGATGGCGTAGAAGCAATGAAAAATGGCGCGTTTGACTATGCCGTGAAAACGGGCGACCACGAACAACTCATGCTTACGATTGCGCGAGCGGCAGAAAAATCGCAGTTGCAATCGGCGGTGAAAGAATTGCAAAAACAGCTTGTTTCGCAAGATGCCTTTAGCTCAATTATCGGCGTTGCGCCTGCTCTTCACGCTGCGATTCAAATGGCAAAACACGCCGCGCAGACCGATATTCCGACGCTGCTTTTGGGCGAAACAGGCACGGGCAAGGAAGTCTTTGCGCGGTCTATCCACAACGGCAGTACGCGCTCGAAAAAGCCGTTTATTGCGCTGAATTGTAGCGCGATTCCCGCCGACCTCTTGGAATCGGAACTCTTTGGCTATCAAAAGGGCGCATTCTCTGGTGCGGTGCGCGACAAACGCGGCTTGATTGAAGAAGCACACGAAGGAACGCTATTTTTGGACGAGATTGGTGAAATGCCGATGGCACTGCAATCCAAGATGCTGCGGGTCTTGGAGACGCGCAAATTCTCGAAAGTTGGCTCGACGGATTCGATAGATGTAGATTTTCGCATTATTGCCGCAACGAACCGCAATCCACAAGAGGAAATCAATGCAGGTCGCTTCCGTGCTGACTTGTACTATCGTTTGGAAGGTTTTACGATTATTTTGCCCGCGCTCCGAGAACGCCGCGAAGATATGGAAATTCTTGCGCAATACTTTCTGACGAGCTTTGCGGCGAAATATCAAAAAAATGTCTTGGGAATGATGCCGAGCTTTCTGAACGCGCTGGCTGCGCGGCGGTGGAAGGGCAATGTGCGGGAACTGCGCAATGCCATCGAGCGAGCAGTGGTGCTGTGTACCAGCACAATGCTCACACCCGACCTTTTGGCGCAGGAGCTTGACGACATCAGCTTTACAGGGCATTTGCCGCAAGGAATGTACGGAATGCCGCCGCAATACGCTGGCGGAGGCTATCCCGCCCCATATCCCGCACCACATCAGGGCTATGGGCAAGGCGGCTACTATGCCCAGCAAGGGCAGGGGCATGGCGGAGGACTACCAAACGGAAATGCTGGCGGAGGCGGCTACGGTGCGCCTCATGCGCATTTTCCGTCGTATTCGTCGAATCCCTACAACGCTCCGCCAATGAGTGCAGAACAGGCGCAGGAACTACAATTTTCCTTGCGTCGCGCCGAAGATGAGCGAGCGCGGCAGGAAATTGTTGCTGCCTTGCAGTCGGTCGGCGGGCATCGAGAAAAAGCGGCAAAGCTGCTTGGTATCAGCCCTGCGACGTTGTATCGAAAATTGCAAAAGTTTGATATTCGCTAGAAAATATCTATACTGAAAAAGGTTTGTTGCTTCAGATGTAGTCCACCTCAAAGGTGGACTACATCTCAACTCCTCTACTTTTTGATATGCAATTTTTACCCATTTTTAGTATGGTTTTCTGAATTTCACCCTTCATCATTCACCCTTCATCCTTTTCTTAAAAATCTATGCGTTCAGTACAATTCGATACCGTTGGCAATCCCGCCGAAGTCTTGGTTTTACGTGATGTTCCAGTGCCTACGCCACAAGCAGGTGAAGTGCTTCTTCGTGCAAAAGCCCGCGCAATCAATCCCTCCGATATTGCGTATATTCAGGGAGGCTACGGCATTAAGCCAAAACTGCCGTGCGGTGCTGGTTTCGAGGGAATGGGCGTGATTGAATCGCAGGGCGACGGCGTAGATGCGGCAAAATTTCCAAAAGGAATGCGCGTGAGCTTTACCGCGCTGACGGGCGTTTGGCAGGAATATGTCGCCGTACCCGCACAAAACCTTATTCCTTTGCCCGATTCAGTGAGCGATGAAACAGGAGCGCAACTCTTCGTCAATCCGTTCACTGCGTGGGCAATGCTGCATGAAAGCGGCTTGAAGCAGGGCGATTGGCTGCTTTTGACGGCAGGTGCGTCGGTGTTTTGTCAGCTTGTGGTGCAGCTTGCCGTGGCGCGTGGCATCAACGTTGTCTGCACGGTGCGCCGCGACGATTTTACCGAGCATTTACTGGGCTTGGGCGCGAAAGCTGTGGTCAATACGACCACGACCGACCTTCGTGCAAAAGTGAAGGAATTGACCAAATACGGCGTAAATGCTGTGCTGGAGTCCATCGGCGGCGAGCAAGGCGCGGAAGCTCTGGAATGCCTCACACGCGGCGGAACGATGCTCATTTACGGGATGCTTTCGTGGAAGCCCATTCCCATAAACAGCGCAGTGATGATTTTCAAAAGCCTGACAGTGCGCGGCTTCTGGCTCACAACATGGATGCAAAATGCTCCACGCGAGGTGCAACGCGCCGCCGCAACGGAATTGCTCACGCTCTTCGCCACGCAAAAACTCACCGCGCCTGTTGATGCGACATTCGACCTTGCTGACTTCAAAGAAGCTGTTCTTCGCTCGGAAACACCCGGAAGAGCGGGTAAAGTCTTGCTTGTCGGTTGATTTTTTGTGAGCGAAGAGTATTTCACCACCAATTTTTATTTTCACCAAAAACTATGACCGACCAATCGACAACCAGCACCAATCCGAGCGATTACGATGTTCTTATTCGCCGATGGGGCGAAACAGGCTACGCCTCCTATTGCCCGCAACTAGAATTTATGATAAAAGGTACGGCGCACGTCGAGGTAGAAGAAGCGATGAAAGAACATATTTTGAAACACATTGAACAACTGAAACAAGCGTAAACACCGCAACAACGCTGGTTTCTTTTCGCACTTTTTTCTTTTTGCACCTTTCTCCCTTTGCCCTTATCTTTTGCTTTTTTATGGATTCACTGGAATTTTGGACAATTTGCTCTGCAAACGGCATCGTTCTTGACCGCGAGCAGATGAGCAACGTTGATAGGTTTCATAGTGAGCTTATCACGTGGAACAATCGCATTAACCTTATTTCGCGCCAAGACCTTGATAATATCTACGAGCGGCATATTTTGCATTCGCTCACGATTTTGAAGTATGCCACTATTGCGCCGAAAGCCCGATGTTTGGATGTCGGCACGGGCGGTGGTTTTCCCGGAATACCGCTTAAAATCGCGCTTCCAGAGCTTCGTATGCTGCTGGTGGATTCGATTGCGAAAAAGCTCAAAACGACGGGAATGTTCGCCCAGCACACGGGTTTGCGGCATTTTGAAGCAAAAACGATTCGTGCAGAAACACTTGCCGATACGCCCGCTTACCGCGCTGCATTCGATGTTATCACGGCTCGCGCTGTTGCGCCTCTTGCGCAGCTTGTGTCGTGGGTGGAACTGCTTCTGAAGCCCAATGCACAGATGCTTTTTCTCAAGGGCGGCGACCTCAACGCAGAAATACTTGAAGCACAGCAAAAATATCCGCGCCTTCAGGTGCAGGAAATCACGCTGAATATCAATGGTACGACGTGGTTCAAGGAGCAGGAGAAGAAACTTCTCATCTGCAAAATGGCGTAAGTAATGGCGTGAGTTATTGAGCGGAACTTTTTTGCACACAGTAGCGTTTGAATTACCATAGCAAACAGCAATGCTGTTTCATGGCTATCTCATATTTTCCCATCATTCTCCTCAATGTTCGTCTATGATTGTTTGAAGCTCCTTATCGTATCTTACAAACCATATTTCTCTTCTGTTTTTTAGGAGTTTTGCTCATGAACATATCATCAATGAACACCCGCACAATGAAGCAGCCATCAGCTTCTTCCGACGAGAACACCCGCGCCCATACCCAACGCTCTTCTAACCATACTTCTGGCAGCAAAACGCACAAATTGCGCATTTCAGGCTCGGAGCGCATTGTACAATGCGCTGTGCGGTGGAACAACGGCATTTTGACAAAAGGTGTCGCGGGAATGTTCCACACCGCTGTCCTTACCTCTGAACCATTTTCATGTCTGATTGCGTTTGTGTAGTGCTGAATATTTTTTGCTAATTTTTGAGCAAAAATAAATCGTACAACGTTTTTTGAAAACCGCTTCATTACTGAATGAAGCGGCTTCTTTGTGCTTCTTTATTTCTTGCCAAAGGTTCAACCAATCGAACCCCCAGAAATCAAGCCTGTATTACCAAATCTCGACGTAAGTACGTTGATTGGGGAATCTTTTGATTGAATTTGAATGGAAGGAAAAATTTACTCAAAGACTTCTTCTATCGGAATTTCAATATCGACCGCCGAATCGCGCACCATGCCTTGTGTGAAGGTTTTGGGCGGTTCGTCTGGATGCAGCACGGAAATAATCTGTAATTCTGGTTGCACAATCCAGCATGATTTCACACCGTGTGCGAAGTACATATCGGCTTTGTCCAGCATTTCCACGAGTGTTTGCGAGGGCGAGATAATTTCTATCGCTACAAGAGGTGGTTCGGTTTCCGCAGCAGGTACACGCTTTGTCCAATCCAATTCGTAATACGGATAGATGGCAATATCTGGTGTTGCTCTTGCTTCACCAACTTCAATAGTGAGTTCAGAAAAAATTTTCTTCCGCTTTTTATAGCGCGAAGTAAGGGCGGCAATGAGATTTGATTGTGCAAAACTGTGGATGCGATTGGGCATGGGTTTTCCTCGTTCTAATTCGTATTCAGAAATGGCACTGTGAGGCTTTTGAAGAGCAATATCTTCTTCCAAATCAAGTTCTAATGCGGTTTCCATAGTTTTTCCTCAAAAAAAGTGTTGAACAATTTCAGCGTACAATTTGCATATATTGCTTTTCAGTTCAAAGCTAAAAGCCTACGACAAAGCGTGTCTATTCTTGCTTTTGAGGGGTATTGCTTACAAAGAAACTCCTATTTTTACCCCTTCAGCCACGCCTTAAATGCGCTTACTTTTTCCCTGCTCAAAATAACCGCTTCTGGCGCGGGCGGCTGTAATTGCACCAGCAAGCGATTGCCGTAATATGCTTCCGCACTCGCAACCGCCTTGCGGCTAATGATGTACTGCCTGTTTGCTCGAAAAAAAAGGTACGGCGGCAAACGCGCTTCGATTTCCTCCAACGTCTCGTCCAGCGCGTAATCTTGCCTGTTTTCGACCATTGCTCGGACAAGACCGTTTTTTACGAAAAAAAATGCAATTTTTTCTGCGGAAAGAGGAATGATGCGGCTGCCGATAGAAGTCAAAAACGTTGGCGTGGAAGCAGCTTCAAATCTCATGCTACGCTCATTTTGCATTGCCGAAAGTAAGCGCTGCACTTCGCGGAGAGCATCGCCGGAATAGAGAAGTTTGTTGTGGTGAAATTTCTCCAAAGCCCGCTTCAAATCGTCGTTTCGGATGGGTTTCAGCAAATAATCCAGCCCATGCACTTTGAAGGCTTGAATTGCGTAGTCGTTGTAGGCAGTGGTGAAAATGATGGGAATCGCGAGCGAAAATGCCTCAAAAACCTCGAAGGAAAGCCCGTCGGAAAGCTGAATATCGGAAACAATCAGGTCAATGTAGGTGCGCCCAATCACGACATTCTCCCGAAACCACGTCATTGCTTCTTCGACGGACGACAACTCCGCACAAATACTTGCCGTGCGGTCTGCTTCCACAATCATCGTGCGAAGTTTTCGCATCGCAATATCTTCATCTTCGAGTAAAACGAGATTCATCCCGAAAGCCTTTGGTTAATGGTACTTTCACGCGGAATATGCTTGCATCCCGCTCTATGACTATTGTTTCGCCCGAAAGCAATTCAGAACGCTTGGCAAGATTTGCAAGGCCTGTTTGTGTGCCTGACGAGTTTTTAAGCGGTGCGTAGGAATTTTCGACGACAAAATACGCGCTTTCCCGTGAGCGAAATTCCACAAATATTTTCACATGAACTGGGTTTTGCCGCGTCATGCGATTGTGCTTCACGACGTTTTCCAAGAGGAGTTGCGACGAAAGCGGCGGCAACCAGAACATGGCTTCTGCTGCGGGTTCGGAGGCAATTTCGCACATAAATTTCCCTTCAAAGCGCACATTCAGAAGATACAAAAATGCTCCGGCAAATTCTAATTCTTCCCGCAACAAAACCATATCTTTTTGCTGGATTTCCAAGACCGTCCGAAAAACCTGCGAGAGCTTTTCAATGAACTCTATGGTTTTATCAGCATCCTCGCGGGCAAGACCACTCAAGGTGTTGAGAGAATTGAAGAAAAAATGCGGGTTAATCTGCTGTTTCAGTGACTCAATCTGCCCCAAAAGACTTGCCTGACGAATCGCATCCAACTCCGTTTTCATGCGTTGCTGCCGCGCCGATAATTCCAGCACCCGCGCAAGAATAATGCTCATACAAAATAGCAAAAGCCCGCGCAAAAATTCATCGCGCACATAAAATCCAATCGGCGGACCATGCGTCAGCAAACGCCAAACAGGATAATGCAACGCAATAGAAATGCCACACAAGACCAGATAGGAAGCGGCATTCACGGCAATTCGTTTTCTCAGCGTCGCTCCATGCAAGCGGACATTCACCCATAAACTACTTGCCAGAATTGCCGCATTCAGCACAAAAAAGGTGAATGCGTCCAGTGCGTGAATACCGCGCTCTTCGGCATGATGCGGCGCAAACGCCAGAAAGAGGACGTTCAGCGACAGCAAAATTCCAACGCCGAATGAATATCCAATCACGATATTCCTCGACAAGCCCACAAATACTGATGTTTGGGCGTGGTGCTTCCTGAAAAATGCGAGGAAGTTTTCGGCGATATGGTCGAATTTTTTCATAGCTCGGTTGATGCCCCTATTCTGCTACAAGGCTGATGGAATCTGGATTTTGGGAATGTTTCCGCTCCATGAACCAAAGAATGACGCTTATCAAAACAAACATCATCCAGAGAAGCGAGATATAATGCGGTTTCTGTACAATTTGTGTGAGCAAAGGCGAAATGAGATTTTCAGTCCCCGACCACCGCTCAATGCCCCACGCAAGGGCAGCACCAATCGCAAGAAGAGCGAGAGATTTCCTGAACACCGCGTAAAACCGTGTTTGTGCAAGCAGCATGAGAAATGGCAGAATGAATACCATAATCACACACTGCATGATTTCAATACCCAGATTAAACGCCCCAACAGCCAGCAAAAGCCGCACTGTGCCTAGTTGTAAGCCCTGAAGCGATTCCGCAAAAGCCAGACCATGCACCAAACCAAATCCCGCAGCAATCCAGAGTTCGCGCCCCGCAAAAAGAGGTCGCACAGCATGAAGCGCCGAAACGAGAATGGAAGCCGCAATGCAGAGTTCAACGGCTTTTGCGGGAATCGTTACTGCGCCAAACGCGCCCAGAAGCAACGTGAGCGAATGACCAATCGTAAAGGCGGTAATCACCTTCAAAAGCCTGATACTACCGTACTTCCAGCCACCAAACGCTTTCCATGAGTTGTTTCCGGCAAGGAGCGGCGCGGGAATGAGCAATACCAGCAGAAACAGCACATGGTCAATACCCTCGCCGATGTGCGCCATTCCGCGTTGAAGCATTGCAAACAAGCCTTTCCAAACGCTACTTGACTGCATAGGAAGCACAAACGGTGCAAGTGTATTTGAGCGAATATCCCACGCGATAACGCCGATTTCATGAGGGTTGTCGCTTGTTTTCTCCTGCACAATTCCTGCTTCCCAGTCCTGTCGCACCACCACGAGTGCGGAGTGCGTAACAACTTGATGCAGAATTACGTCGTAATGCCAAACTAAATCTCGCACCGATGAGCCTACTGGCGGCTTCAAAACAAGCCTTGCGCGGAGTTCCAAAAATTGCCCGTTGATAGCAGTTGTTGTAGAATCAAGCGAAATACTTTTGCATTCCACCAACCAATCTTGACCATTTTTTGTTCGCGCGAAACTGTGCCGAACAAGATACGATGAGACTTCCAAGCGGTATTGCTCAAGAGCTTGTGCAGTATTTCCCTCAAATTTTCTGCCAAACGCGAGTTCAAATTCCTGCAAAGGAAGCTGCAACTCCGCATCAATACTGCTTTCGTGAACGTCCAGCAGGATGATAGTATTGGGCATTGGATGTGCTTGAGTGTACTTTGGCGCAAGAACATTGAACCATACCACAAGCAAGAAAAATATGCTGAGAAGGCGCATCATATCGTGGTTTCTTTCCTTCAAATGTACTAAAAACTTCCGCCGTAATCCCGTGTTCTGTCGCGGTAAATGCTGTGAACGTGCGGTTGATTGCGATAAATAATGCCTCCAGCATAGAACAGTTCTATCCAAACACTCGGACCATCAATGCGAACATAATCATTTTGCGCCGTTATGCCAGCATTGCCCGAAAAGGCGATGAATGTGCCGTTCAGTTCGTTTTGGTACGTGTTCATCAGGCATTGCGCGGTTTCTGCGTCGAGGTCTTGCACGTAGGTTCGCATGGCGGCAAGAACGAGTGCTTTTTGTGCATCAGAAAGCCCCGAAACCGCCAATCCGACTTTGGTTGCGGGAAATTGCTTATCCTTGCCCGGACCCAGAACAATATCACCAAAACTTGTGGGCAGCTTTGCTGAAGCCGCTTGCGCAGTGGTGAGCGAGGCAAGCATCGCCCGAAGTGCTGATTTTTCCTGACCCAGAGGGTCGAAGGTTGTGCCGCTTGTTGTCCACGTATCGGGTTCGACGGCTGCAAATAGTGGTGTTCCACCAGCAACTACGCCATCCTTGTAGGTGATGTTGTGCGTGATGTGATGCCCTGTAAATTGCAGTTGCCACGTACCAGTAGCTCCCGGAGAGCCGTAAAATGCGATGTAGTATTGGAAATTACCGTAGCCGTTGGGCTGAAGCGTCCCCAAAACATCATCCGCCGCAATGACTTGATTCACCTCATCAAACCCTTCATTCGGCACGGTTCCTGTGGCGGCTTGGACAATGGCGAGTGCCAACGTGCGCTGTTGCTGGATTAAATCCGCCAAACGAAGCCCGTTCCGCGCCGAAAGGCTTGCGGGAAGGTTCGACCACTTGTAGGCGTTGGCACTCGTGTAGGCAAGCTGCACGGTGGCGATTTGACTAGCGGAAAGCGTCGCTTTGAAGGCGTTCACCGCAGCCAGCACTCTTGCAGGCGAGGCGGAAGGACACATTCCTGCGGTCGTTGTTCCGCCGGAAGTGCCGACGGTGAGAGCAAATCCGCAGGATTGACCGCCAAAGGAAATCGCAAAATTCGCTGTCCCTGAAGCAGAGGGCGTTCCCGAAATGGCATAAGTAAGCGCACCGTCGCCTTTGGCAAGCGTTCCGGCTTGGAGTGTTGCGGTCAGACCTGTTACGCCAGTGGAGGCAATGGCTGTTCCTGCTGGAAACGTCGCTCCATTGCCGCCTGTGTAGGGAACAGTCGCCGTACCGTTGTAGGCGGTGCCGCTTGTGGCGGTTGCGGAAAAGGTTGTTGAAGTGCAGTTCAAGGCGGAAATGCTTGGGCTTGTGGCTACGGTGGTATTGTCCTGACAAGCGAAAAAGATGCTTGATGCAGTGCTAAAAGCGAGTATCAAAGCCAGTAGCCGTATTTTGTTGCGGGATTCTTTCCAAAAGTTTTTCATGATTTTCCTTGAGAAATGAATGAATTGTTGATTGTTGGTAAAATACACCTGAAACACAAGCCGTTACAGTGATTTCGGGTGAAGTGGTAAAAATGCAGGGCGAAGAGGAATAATTAGCAAGTGAGTTGTACCGACTTCCCTGCGCCGTTTCCGTGAGAAATCATCGTTTCCTGAATGCAAAATGCCCTTCAGACACGAGGTTTGAAGGGCATTAGAGAATAGACAACTCATTTCGAGGATTACTCAAAGACTTCCTCAATCGGAATTTCAATATCCACCGCCGAATCGCTCACCATGCCTTGCGTGAAGGTTTTCGTTGGTTCGTTGGGATGCAAAATCGAAATAATCTTGAGTTCTGGCTGCACAATCCAGCATGATTTCACGCCCTGAGCAAAGTATTTTCGCGCTTTGTCGCGCATTTCTACGAATGTTTGCGAGGGTGAGATAATTTCTATCGCCACAAGCGGCGGCTCTACCATGACTGCTGGCTCGTCTTCTTCCCATTCGATAGTAAAATGCTCATAAATACTGATGTCTGGCACGGCAGTTTTTTCACCGAGTTCAATGGTAAGTTCGGAGATAAAACGAAATTGCTTTTTGTATCGAACAATAAGCAGTGCAAGTAAATTTGCTTGTGTCGTGCCGTGTTTACGTGTTGGCATGGGTTTTCCTCGTTCTAATTCGTATTCGGAAATGGCGTATTCTGCTTCTTGAAGAGCAATATCTTCTTCCAAATCAAGTTCTAATGCGGTTTCCATAGTTTTTTCCTCAAAAAAAGTGTTGGACAGTTTCAGGGTGTAATTTGCATATTTTTTCTCTCAGTTCAAAGGGCAAAAAAACTCTCAAGCCCTGATTTTTCTTGGGATTACGGGCATGACGAAATAGCCCATTTTGCCAGTGTGGAGATTATTGAGCGCGTTTCTGGTCAAATTTTCAGTTCCCTGCGCATTTCTTCGTCAATGCAGGAACTTTGCCCCAAAATCCGTGTTTTTATTGCTGTGGTACTTCACCAAAATTTCGCCAAGCACCACAAGAAATATACGCGGATTTTTTGTGCGAATCCCCCGAAAGATGTATTTTACGCTTGGTCAAAAGGGCAGAAAGTTTAAAATCGCTCTAAAGCTCGTACCATCTCGTGTTCAACCAATAACGCTTACTCCTTGATAATTCCTTCATTCTTTTTCAACGTCAATTTTCTTCACTATGGCAACAGTTCTCGACTCCAAAGTTCCAAGCGGACCGCTTGGCGAGAAGTGGGAAAAACACAAGTTTGAATCCAAACTCGTGAACCCCGCAAATCGTCGTAAATTCTCGGTGATTGTCGTCGGAACGGGCTTGGCGGGCGCATCGGCGGCTGCTTCGCTCGGCGACATGGGCTACAACGTCAAAGCCTTCTGCTTCCAAGATTCTCCGCGCCGCGCGCACAGTATCGCGGCGCAAGGCGGCATCAATGCTGCGAAGAATTACCGCAACGACGGCGATAGCATTTATCGTCTCTTCTACGATACCATCAAAGGCGGCGATTACCGCGCACGCGAAGCAAACGTCCACCGTTTGGCGCAAGTGAGCGTGAACATTATTGACCAATGCGTGGCGCAAGGCGTTCCTTTCGCCCGCGAATACGGCGGACTTTTGGACAACCGCTCCTTCGGTGGAGCGCAGGTTTCGCGCACCTTCTACGCTCGTGGGCAAACGGGACAGCAGCTCCTCTTGGGCGCGTATTCTGCACTTGCTCGCCAAATTCACCTGAAAAACGTCGAAATGCACACCCGCTCGGAAATGCTCGACCTCGTGGTCGTGAACGGTAAAGCGCGTGGCATTATCACCCGCGACCTGACCACAGGCAAGGTAGAACGCCACTCCGCAGACGCAGTGCTGCTTTGCACGGGCGGTTACGGCAACGTGTTCTTCCTTTCGACCAATGCGCAAGGTTGCAACGTTACTGCCACATGGCGAGCGCACCGCAAAGGCGCGTACATGGCGAATCCGTGCTACACGCAGATTCACCCGACCTGTATTCCAGTGCATGGCGAAGACCAATCCAAACTGACGCTCATGAGCGAGAGTTTGCGCAACGACGGACGCGTTTGGGTGCCGAAGAAAGCAGACGATAAGCGACGTGCAGAGGACATTCCCGAAGAAGAGCGCGATTACTTCTTGGAGCGCAAATATCCCGCGTTTGGTAATCTTGTGCCGCGCGATATTGCTTCGCGCAATGCCAAAGAAGTCTGCGACGAAGGGCGTGGCGTGGGCGAAGGACAAGCAGTCTATCTTGATTTTGCCGCATCTATCAAGCGCGTTGGCGAAGACGTTATCCGCGACCGCTACGGCAATTTGTTCGATATGTACGCGAAAATTACTGCGGAAAATCCGTACAAAACCCCGATGCAAATTTACCCCGCCGTGCATTACACAATGGGCGGTCTCTGGGTAGATTACAACCTCCAAAGCACGATTCCAGGCTTGTTTGTGTTGGGCGAAGCGAATTTCTCCGACCACGGCGCAAACCGCTTGGGCGCATCAGCACTCATGCAGGGTTTGGCGGATGGATATTTCGTTGTGCCGTACACACTCGGCAATTACTTGGGCGGCACAAAACTTGACCCCGTTGATGCAAACGCTCCTGAATTTGCGGCAGCAGAAAACGACGTAAACGAGCGCGTAAACAAACTTCTCAGCGTCAATGGCAACAAAACACCGCTTCAATTCCACAAAGAATTGGGTAAAATCATGTGGAACGAGTGCGGCATGGCGCGGAGCAAAGAAGGCTTGGAGAAGGCTCTGAAGGTAATTCCTGCCTTGCGTGAAGAATTCTGGAGTACGGTAAAAGTTTCGGGCGAAGCGGGCGAATTTAACCAACAACTCGAACGCGCCGGACGTGTGGCAGATTTCCTTGAGTTTGGCGAACTCTTTGCCAAAGACGCGCTCATCCGCGAGGAAAGCTGCGGTGGACACTTCCGCACCGAGCATCAAACCGAAGAAGGTGAAGCAAAGCGCGATGATGAAAACTTCGCGCACGTGGCTGCATATGAATGGACAGGCAAGAGCGGTGAGCAAATCCGCAACGTGGAGCAACTGGTTTTTGAAAACGTAAAACTCACGCAAAGGAGCTACAAATAATGGGAAGCGTCATAACAAGCAACGGACACAGCAAAATGCTGAACCTCACGCTCCAAGTCTGGCGGCAAAAGAACGTCAAGGCGAAGGGGTATATGGAAGAATACAAACTGAAAAGTGTTTCGACGGAAATGTCGTTCCTTGAAATGCTCGATATGTTGAACGAACAGCTTATCAAAGAAGGCAAAGACCCCGTCGCCTTCGACCACGACTGCCGCGAAGGTATTTGCGGTATGTGCGGCGCAGTCGTAAACGGCTACGCGCACGGTCCCGACGAAGCAACCACGCTCTGCCAAACCCATATGCGGTCGTTTAGCGATGGCGAAACCATCACGATTGAGCCATGGCGAGCAAAAGCATTTCCGGTCATCAAAGACTTGGCAGTGGACAGAAGCTCGTTCGAGCGGATTATGGAATCCGGTGGCTACGTGTCTATCGGCACAGGCGGCGCACCAGACGGCAATGCAATTCCGATTCCGAAAGAAGCAGCTGACAAAGCAATGGACGCAGCGCAGTGTATTGGCTGCGGCGCGTGTGTGGCTGCCTGCCCGAATGCTTCAGCAATGCTCTTTGCGAGCGCGAAAATTTCGCACCTAGCAAACTTGCCGCAAGGTCAGGTAGAACGCCGCGACCGCGTGAGAAACATGGTTCGCGCAATGGACGAACTCGGCTTCGGAAATTGCACCAATCACGGTGAATGCGAAGCGGTCTGCCCGAAAGAAATTAAGATGGAAAACATTGCGCTGATGAATCGGGAGTATTTTAAGGCGTTGGTGTAAAAATCTTTAGTGAATGTATGATATTTCCGCCGACGTGCTTGTAATAGAGCAGGTCGGCGGTTTTTTTTAGGAAATTTGGATATAAAATCGTCGCGGACACAAACGCCGAACCTCATACAATCTTATGAGCAAGTCTAATACATTCCATAAACGCTTCTTCCCCCGCCGTAGTATTGCTGCCGTAAATGGGTATAGACAAGTGCCGTTTTACGTTGCACGTCGCTTTCTTGGTAGGTCGGATAAGGAAGTTTATCAAATAATACCAATTTAATTGTATTTTGACTATTTTGCATAGAATAATCAACACTCTTGGGATAAAAATCCTTTCAAAGCCATGAATAGCCTTGATTATGTC
>RDXM01000156.1 GCA_004292595.1 Candidatus Kapaibacterium sp.
TCAGTGAGAATCGGGGTGTTTACTCTTGTCATATCAACAAGATACGACATTTGACCACAAAAAATACTTAATATAAACTAAATTGAGCGACGTACTTAAAATGAATACTTTCAATTCTCCGAAACAAGGCAGCATACTGCCTTGCTACAATCAAAGTAAGTACGTGACTGAATATAGTTGAGGATGCTTCGGCAGGCTCAGCATGAGGTCGGAAGCGGTCTCGACCCTGAGCTTATCGAAGGGTATAATGCAAACTATATTGAGCGACGTACTTACAGTAGAAACGGTATAACTTCATCAAGTTTTTGCGCGAAGTATATTCACGCATCCCGCTACAAAAAAGATTCCATGTGGTATCCATGCGATAAACATTGGTGAGAAGGATGAGGATTGCCCCAGTGCTTTCCCGATTTGAATACATGCCATATAGAGAAATGCTATCACAATCGCGGTCGTGATTTCGAGAGCCAATCCCGCTTTGCGCTGCCCGCCGCCAGAGAGCGGAACGCTAAAAAGCAGCACAATAAAGTTTGCAAAGGGCAGCGCGTATTCGGAAAAATAATTGATGTGTTGCTTGCGAACATCCTTCCCGCTCCGCTCTGAAACTGCAATAAATTCACGCTGTTCGGGCAAGGTGAGTTCGTCAATATTGCGCTGAAGCTGCATGAGAACACGCGGCGTGGTGATGGTTTTGAGTTCATAATACTCGTGAAAGAGCATTTGTGCGGCGTTTGGGCTGCTTTGCACAAGGCTATCGGTTGAAAAACGATGTTCGTACACGCGCACAAGTTTCCATGAGGTTTTGACCGTATCGAATGAAAAAGAAGCAGCATCTATGCGGCGTACAAGGCGCGGCGACGACTCAGATGAATATTCTTCGAGCGTCAGATTTGTCCCGTTTTTGGAGAGGTCATCGTAGAAGCGGAGAATGAGATTTTGCTGGGGCGTATCGCGCACATAGACGTTGTAAAGCGAGGTTTCGGTGCGCCCTTTGCCCAAGTATTGCTGCTCAATGTCGGCTTTTTTGCGGTTTGCTCGCGGCACAAGCCAGCCATCGAAATAGACTTGGAAGCCGCTCAACATCACACCGAGAATGAGTATTGGCAGCATAATGCGGTAAATACTCAACCCGCCCGCTTTCATCACCGTAATTTCGTGCAAGGTCGAAAGCCGCCCCATAGCAAAAAGCCCTGAAAGTAAGAGTGCGACTGGCGTGATGAGCTTTATGATTTGCGGTAAATAATTGAGATAAAACAGCAGAATCACGCGCAGAGGTGCTTTGCGGTCAATAAATCCGTCCAAATTTTCTAGCAAATGCACCACCACAAACAGCACACATAACCCCAAAATACTGAAAGTGACCGTTTGCAGAAATTGGCGAATGATGTACCAATCCAGAGTTTTAATGCGGAGAAACATGGAAAAAGAGGAAAGTTTGAGAGACAGCACCATCGTGCAGAATACTTATCCCGCAAGCGTCCGTGCACAACGGAAGCCGCTTACCATCCACCGGTCGGAAGGCGCGAAGAAATTGCGATACGTGCTGCGAACACTCATGCGTGGAGTGGCGTAGGATGCGCCGCGCAACACTTTTTGATTGACAAACCATTTGTCGTTGTACTCGTCGAATTGCGTGGTAAAACCTGGATAGGGCGCGTAATCGCTCGATGTCCACTCCCACGCATCGCCAATAAGTTGATACATTCCTTGCGGGCTTGCCGCAAACGAACCTGCCTCCGAGCAGCACCAGAGCTTGTTTTCAAAGAGGTTTGCGTGGTCGGCTTCTACGGGTGCATTGCCCCAAGGAAACGCATTTTTTGCCATTGCTGAATCATGCTGCATTGCCGCAAACTCCCACTCTGCCTCGCTTGGAAGCCTTTTACCGCGCCATTTTGCAAATGCTGCTGCTTCGTAATAGCTGATGTGCGTAACGGGTTCGTTGTTGTCGGCAGAGCGCAGACCGCGATAATCGCGGATGTTCCATACTGCTTTCTCAGCATTTGCGCCATCTTCAGTGCGTTCCCAATACATCGGTGCGTCAATTCCTTCGCTCCTCAGCCATTCCCAGGCAGCCGAAAGCCACCAACGATAATCTGCATAGCCACCAGAGCGCATAAATTCAAGGAACTCCGCATTTGTTACCAAGCGTTTGTCGAGCGCGAAAGGATTGACAAACGTGGTGTGGCGCGGGCATTCGTTGTCCCACGCAAAAAGGTGGTCGGCGGCGTTTGTACCAAGCTGCATGAGACCGCCCGCAAATTCAACTTCGCCTTCCACAGAAACCGCACTTTTCGGCATGGTTGCTTGCTCGCTTGGCACGTATTGATTGGCGAGCAAATGCTTAATATCGTACACGAGCAGTTCTTGATGCTGCATTTCGTGTTCCAAGCCAAGGCGCAGAAGCCGCATGATTTCTGGCGCGTCGGGGTGCGTGGGAATGCGCTCAATCAAAATGTTCATATGCCCGTCAATCCGAGAACGATACAGCATTGTTTCCTGCACCGTCGGACGCGAGACAGCTCCTCGCTTCTGGCGGTTTATTCTTTTCCCAAAACCTTCGTAGTACGAATTGAAATAAAACAAATATTCTTCCGAATGAATGCGATACTCAGGCATGAAGCGCGTGAGCAGCATCTCGAAAAACCACGCAGTATGCCCAAGATGCCAACGCGGCGGACTCATAAACGGTGCGGTTTGTATCACATAATCTTCAATTTGCAACGGCATACAAAGCTCCAGCGTTGCCGCGCGAACGTTGTTGTAATCTTGCTGCAACTGTGCTTGCGTGTCAAAGATTGATGCGGTGTTGCTGGGAATGGTGTGTGGTGTGGTCATGGTGGATATTCAAAAAAGAAGACGAGAATCGGAAAAAGCATCGTAGAAAATATAATCTACAATTTTTTTTTGCAATTTTTTTTGCAATTTGGAAGGATGAGAACCAAACAACTCGCTTCAAACGATTGCCATCATCCTTTATGACCGATAAACATCAAGCAAAACAAGACTTCAAACAAGCACTGTCCGCATTTGCGCATGGGCTTGTTCAATACATCGCAACACCTGATAAACAGTGGGTAGTGAAAGGTTTTGTGGATGTTTTTCGCAATGTGTACTCTCTTTCTGGCGATACCAAAATTGTTTCAAAAATTCTCGAAATTCATCTTTTCCCAAAAATTCTTGATTTTGCTGAAGAGCAAGGTTTTATCGTTGTTCTGGCAGACCATCAAAATTATTATCCTGATATTTCCTTTGTTTCCAAGCACGATGCTTCTATAAAATTTGCCGTTGATTTTAAAACGACCTACCGCTTGCCCGACAAACCGCATTTTTGCAATGGCTTCACGCTTGGTTCACACGGAGAGTATTTTGTGAATCGGACAAGTCGCAAAAACATTCAATTTCCGTATAGCGAATATTGTGGGCATTTTTGCTTGGGCAGTATTTATTCACGGCTGAATACCTCAGAGACCAGTATGTATCGGATTGAGGACATAGAAGCTATTACATCCGTGATTGCTGATTTCCAATGCTTTGCTACCGAAAAATGGGAAATTGCAAGCGATTCAAGCGGAAGCGGCAACACTGCAAACATTGGTAGTATCAAGGTTATCAAGGATATTCTTCACGGAAACGGTGTGTTTAAGCCGTTTGGCGAAGAATGGTTTGATGATTACTGGTGCAACTATGGTAAAATCGTTGTTCCCAATGAGAAAGGTGAGTTGCAAAAAATTCGCTCACTCGAAACATTTCTCCAGTATCGCGGATATGAGCAGAAGGCAACACCACGCAAGGCGCAAACAAACAAGCCTGGAGGCGGCACGTGAAAATCTTCGTTCCTCCTTTGAAATGTCAGGGCATCAAAACAAAACTTGTTCCCTGGATACAAGATTCTGTGAGCCTTACAAGCGATACTATCTGGCACGAACCATTTATGGGGTCGGGCGTTGTGGGATTTAACGTCCGTCCGCGTCGGGCAGTTTTTAGCGATACAAATCCACATATTATCAGGTTTTATCAGGCATTGCAGGAGCGGAGCATTACGCCAGGCATTGCACAACAATTTTTGGAGGAAGAAGGCGCACGGCTCTCCGAACATGGGCAAGCGCACTACTACGCGGTACGCGAGCGATTTAACACCACCCAGAATCCGCTTGATTTCTTATTTTTGAACCGCTCTTGCTTTAATGGAATTATGCGTTTCAACCGTAAAGGCGCGTACAATGTGCCGTTTGGACATAAGCCAGAACGCTTTGCAAAAGCATATATTACGAAAATTGTCAATCAGATTGACTATGTTGCCAAATGCTGTGTTGAGTATGATTGGCGTTTTGTTTGCCAAGATTTCCGCACCGCGCTCGCGCAAACAGCATTTGCGCAGACAAATTCCACAAGCCTCATATATTGCGACCCGCCATACATCGGGCGACACACGGATTACTACGACTCGTGGTCGGAAGCCGATGAGCAGGAGCTTTTCATACTTCTCTGCTCCACACCCGCATCATTTCTGCTTTCCACGTGGCACAGCACCAAATGGCGCACGAATACTGCCTTAGAAAAATATGCAGCGCAATTTACCGTTGCTTTCCGTGAGCATTTTTACCACGTTGGCGCGAGCGAAAACAACCGTAATGCAGTTGTGGAGGCACTCGTTGGGAATTGCCTCAAACCACGACAGAATCTTGTCTCTGCGATGGCGAAAACAGAGGCAAAGACAGAAAATTTCGAGGCGCAGCACGTCCTTGATTTTGCTTGATTTTGCTTGATATTTTTGTTTCGCATTCGCTAGAAAATCAAATAATTGTACGAACACTGAGAATCTCTACAATGGCTCACCAACAAGAACTGAAGCGCATTCTGAACCAAGCAGAGCGCAGTTTTGCAGGCGACGCATGGCACGGCTCTTCGCTGAAAGATATTTTGCGTGGCATTTCCGCCGAGCAAGCAATGATGCGCCCCATAGCCAATGCGCACACGATTTGGGAGCTTGTTTTGCACATCACCGCTTGGGAAGGCGAGGTTATACGACGCTTGCAGACGGGCGATGCACAATTACCCCAAGAAGGCGATTGGCAAGAAGTACCAGCAATGAGCGCAGCAGAGCGCGATGCAGCATGGGGAGCAGCATTGCAGCGTTTGTTCACGGTGCATCATTCTTTGGAAGAAGAACTCATGCGCCATTCCGATGAGCAACTTGATGAAATACCCGCCGTCCCTCGTGTGCGAGAAGTTGGCTCTGGTGTGTCGTTGTATGTGCTGTTGCATGGCGTGGTGCAGCATGGCATCTATCATGCAGGGCAAATTGCTTTGCTCAAAAAAGCTGTGCAAAGCTGATAAATACTGGATTTTTCCTCGTTACATTCTATCTTTTCCTCATCATCACCTTGTACCACAATGACAACAAACGCACTCCACAACACCACTATTTTTATTTCCGGTGCTTCTGCTGGCATTGGACGCGAGACAGCCGAACTCTGCGCCGAAGCTGGTGCACGGCTCATTTTAACTGCTCGCCGCCAAGACCGTTTGGACGCACTTGCGAAAGAATTGCACGAAAAATATTCCACCGAATGCTACACCTTCGCGCTGGACGTGCGTAAGTACGACGACGTAAAAGCCAGTATTCACGCGCTTCCTGAGGCATGGCGCACGATTGATGTTTTGATAAACAACGCTGGTTTATCGCGCGGATTGGACACAATTCAAGACGGTCTTCTCAGCGATTGGGAGGAAATGATTGATACGAATCTGAAAGGATTGCTCTACGTTACGCGCGAAATTCTCCCGCAAATGGTGGCTCGCAAGCAAGGAACGGTGGTTAATCTGGGTTCGATTGCGGGCAAAGAAGTGTATCCAAAAGGGAATGTCTATTGCGCAACAAAACACGCCGTCCGCGCGCTTTCGCAGGCAATGTACCGCGACACGAATGGCGCAAATGTGCGCGTTGTGAACATCGACCCAGGCATGGTTGAAACCGAATTTTCAGAAGTGCGTTTTCATGGCGATACCGACCGAGCAAAGGCTGTGTATCACGGTTTGAAGCCGCTTTCAGGGCGCGACGTTGCAGATGTGATTCTCTTCGCAATCACCCGCCCCGCGCACGTAACCTTGCATGATATTCAAATTATGCCGACAGCGCAAGCCGCAGCTACGATTGTTCATCGGGGATAAATCACTTTGCTATGCGGCTGGGAATAGCGATATTGCGCCTTCTTTATCGCATCCCAAGTAACCGCATCGCAGCATTTTTTCTCCATTTTTATTTTCAATGACACCACAAAAAACAAGGCTTCCGAATGGTCTTTGCATCGTGAGCGAGCAAATGAGCAATGCGCAATCTTTCGCGCTGGGCGTGTGGATTGATGTTGGCTCCCGCGACGAAAAGCCGCATGAACACGGCATGGTACATTTTATTGAACACCTTGTTTTTCGCGGTACCGAGAAGCGCACCGCACGAAAAATTGCGAATGAACTGGAATCCGTCGGCGGCTACATGAACGCTTTCACGAGCAAAGACCATACCTGCTACTATACCCGTGCGCTCATGCAGCACTTCGATTTGTCGCTGGATATGCTCGCCGATATTTGCCAACATCCGCTTTTCCGCGAGGCAGATATTACCAAAGAACGTGCCGTGATTACCGAAGAAATTGCCTCGCTTCAAGACGAGCCAGAGGAGCTTGTAACCGATAATTTGGATGAATTACTTTTCGACGCTCACCCCTACGCACACTCCATAAGCGGCACCGCAAAAGGCTTGCAGAAGATTCAACGTGCGGATATTGAGCATTTTCACAAGCAGCACTACACGCCAGAGCGCATCATTGTTTCGGCTTCGGGAAATATTGACCACGATAAACTCTGCAAGCAGCTTGAAACCTTATTCCCTGCGCATTCTTCTCCAAAAAAATTATTGCCAAAAGTAAAAAAAACGGCAAAAAGAACTGCCTCAATAGCGCATGACAACTCACATTTTACGCCACGTTCTTTCCTCGCACCGCCGCGCCGCAGAGCCGAAGAACGCGAAATCCGCATCGCAACTCAGCAAACGCATTTGTGTATGGGCGTGGTTGTACCGAAGCCCAGCGATGCTGATTACTACTCGCTTTCAGCATTGAATATCGTTTTGGGCGATGGTATGAGTTCGCGCTTGAATCAAGTTGTGCGGGAAAAACACGGCTTGTGCTACAACATTTATTCTGGTATGAGCGAAATTGGTGAAAGCCTGATAATGAGTGTCTATGCGGGTTTTGAGCCGTCGAAACGCAAAAAAGCCGAACAGCTTATTCGCAAAGAATTAGAAGGAATAACGGAAAAAGCCATCACGCCAAGCGAACTCCGCCGCGCAAAAGAACAGCTCAAATCCAGCTTGATTATTGGTGTGGAGAGCCTTTCGGGGCGTATGAATTTGCTTGCAAAAAGCGAATTGTACATGGGAACGTTTGAATCGCTCGAAGTTCGCCTCGCCAAAATTGAGGCAATTAGCAGTAATGATATTCTCCAAAAGGCGCAAGAATACTTGCGTGTGGAGGATTGGCATACGGCGCGAGTTGTGCCGAAAAAGCGAAAGTAACAAATTTTATCCAATAGTGGCACAGACATTCTTGTCTGTGTTTACCGCCTGTAACCCGCACTAATACTCACAGACAAGAATGTCTGTGCCACTATCAAGAACCGAAACAACTAGTCTGTACAATGTTTGCTATTTCCCTTAAAGCTAGATGAATACTCGCCCTCAGCGCATTCTCCTTTTATCAGCACTGATGCTCCTCGCCTTCGCTCTACGATGGGTGGACATCAGCACGGAATCGCTGTGGGTCGATGAAATTTATTCGTACAGGCAAGCAATCAAGCCGATTGCGAACATTATTGCCAATTCCCAAGCTGACGTGCATCCGCCCGTGTATTACATCTTGCTGCACTGTTGGGCAATGCTCTTCGGCACAAGTGAAGCGGGGTTGCGGGGATTTTCCCTGTTTTGCGGTGTACTTGCTGTGCCGCTCATGTACTTGCTCGGCAAACGGGTGTGGAATCCCAGAATCGGCATGATTGCTGCGTTTTTGCTCGCTATTTCGCATTTTCACATCCATTATTCCCAAGAGACACGCTCGTATTCGTACCTTGTTTTGGTGAGTATTGGTGGAATGCTTGGTTTTATGCGCCTTTGGGATGAGATTCGAGAAAATATTCGCACAGGAAACACGACGCTCATTTCGCGGCAGACCGCACTGCTCTTTGTGTTTGCACATATTCTGCTCTTGTACTCGCACTTTTTCGCGCTGTTTTTGGTTGTTGCGGAAAATGTTTTTGTTGCCTCGTTGTGGTTTTTTCGCAAAGATGTTTTTTTGCGATTCTGGAAACGATGGTTTATTCTGCAAGTCGTATTACTACTTATCTTCACACCTTGGCTGAATGTATTGTATTGGCAAATTCAAGCCGTGCAGCAAGGCTTTTGGATTGACCGCCCGACCGTGTTTGTGCTTGGCGAAACGCTTGTCGAATACTGCGGTTCATTGCTCGCAAGCCTTGTAATGATGCCGCTTCTCGTGCTTGCCTTTGTGGAAATTCGCTCGCAAAATTCGCGGAATGCAGAAGGTAAGGCAACAATGCTGTATCGCATTCAGTCTTCCGAGCCGCTTCATATCTGGTTTCTGTGGCTCTGCGTTACACTCACTATTCTGATTCCTTTCGTAAAATCACTCAAGGGAACACCGATTTACTACGTGAAATATACGATTCCCGCGCTTCCTGCCTTTTTGCTGCTCGTTGCAAAGGGCGTGGATGCTTGGGAGTGGCGCAGGTGGTACGGAAAAATAGCGACGGGCGGCGTTCTTCTCGCGCTCGCCGCAATTGCCGCTTACAACACCCGCAACGACTGGAACGCGCTTGAAAAGGAGCGTTGGCGCGATGCGGCGGTGTATCTTGCTGGGTTACATTCTTCCGAACATTCTTCAGGAAATTCCTCAGGAAATACCGCCAAAGAACTCGTATTTGTGCATGATTGGTATTGCTGGTACAATCTCGCGTATTACGGCGCAAGCACCACAACCGAGCTTCATGCCTTGCCGCCAGAGCGTCTGCGCATCACAAGCGAGACGTGGCAACGCCTCTACGCCTCGCGCATCGCTGGACGCGAGCAAATCTACCTCGTGCTTTCGCATCGCACGGGAAAAACGCAAGCAATTTTAGATGGTATTGAGCGAGATTTTACGCGGCTTTCCGATACCGTTTTCCCCTCGCGCTACCGTAAATACGTGGTCAGCGATAGCTTCCCTCAGCAAACACGCGCTATCTTCCTTATGAAAACCTATTTATCGAATGATATTCGCGTGATTCGCTACAAGCGGAAGATTTAAACTGCGCAGATACTCTTGTCTGCACCTTTTTCGCGCAATCCCGCACCGATATTTGCATAGAAAGTGCGTAACCCGTATCTTCGTGTTCTTCAGTTTTTACTGTGTATTTTTATCGTGTGTTTGCGTCGCTCGCATACTTTTTCACTGTCGTACATTCTCGCATTCTATCGTAGTATTCGCATGGCTTCAAAAAAAAATACTGTTCTTCCCACCGAGCTTCCGAGCCGCATTCCTGCACGTGCGGAGGTGCTTGCTAGCGAGCATGGCGGCGAAGATGATATTGAGTTAGCCTTGCGCCCGTCGGGGTTTGATGAATTTGTTGGACAAGAAAAAATTATCAGTAATTTGAAAATCTTTATTGCCGCAGCCCGCAAGCGCAGCGAAGCTCTCGACCACGTGCTTTTGACGGGTCCGCCAGGGCTAGGAAAGACGACACTCAGCCACATCATTGCGCGAGAAATGTCGTCGGACATCAAGGTTACATCGGGTCCAGTGCTGGAAAAGCCTGGTGATTTGGCGGGTTTGCTGACGAATTTGGACGAAGGCGATATTTTGTTTATTGATGAGATTCACCGTTTGTCGCCCGTTGTGGAGGAGTATTTGTATTCGGCAATGGAAGATTATTCGCTGGATATTATGATTGATTCTGGTCCGTCGGCACGCTCGGTGAAGCTCTCGCTGCCACGCTTTACGCTCGTCGGAGCCACTACCCGTGCGGGTTTGCTGACAGCACCCTTGCGCTCGCGGTTTGGCGTTATCAGCCGGTTGGATTATTATTCGGCGCAAGAACTGTTCCAAGTTGTGCGCCGCTCGGCTGGGATTCTCGCTTCACCGATTGAAGACGGTGGCGCGATGGAAATTGCGCGTCGCTCGCGGGGAACGCCGCGTATTGCGAATCGTCTCTTGCGCAGAACCCGCGATTTTGCTGACATCAAGGGCGATGGCACCATTACGCAAGAGATTTCCAACATCGCGCTCGCCGCGCTGGAAGTGGATGAATACGGCTTGGACGAAATGGACAAGCGCATCATGCAAACAATTATGATGAAGTTCAATGGCGGTCCCGTCGGCTTGAACACCGTCGCGGTGGCGGTTGGCGAGGAATCTGGTACGATTGAGGAGGTCTATGAGCCGTTTCTCATCCAGCAAGGCTTTTTGAATCGCACACCGCGTGGGCGCGAGGCGACAGAGCTTGCATACAAGCATTTTCACATTAGCCAAAGCGGTAAAGCAGAAACGCTTTTTGGGATGGTCTAGAGGAAAGGATGAAGTATGAAATCTGAAGTATGAAATCTGAAGTATGAAGTACGAAATTCAGAAATATAAAGCTCAGAAGCCGCATAAAAACAGCATTTTACATTATTTTGATTTGATAAATTTGATAAGGAACAGTGTATGAGTATGCAATCGTACGGCGTGATTGGTCTTGGGAAGCTAGGACTTTCGATTGCGGTGAGCCTCTCTGCGCAAGGACGCTTGGCGTGGACGATGAACCGAGGCGCAGAAAACCGCAATGCCGCAAAATTTCTGCTTTCTCCTTCCGTGCCGATGTATTCCTCCATTCAAGCCATTCCTGCGCTCCCGCAAACACTCATTCTGGCGGTTTCGGATGGTGCTTTGGAAGAAGTTTCCGAGCAGCTTGCCGCAAAATTTGGCAATGCCCTTTCCGATACCATGCTTATCCATTGTTCTGGCGTGAAAACGCGGTCAGTGCTGGCGGCGTGCGAGGCGCAAGGTGCTTTTACGATAGGTGCGCATCCGTATCAAACCTTTGGAGTAGCAACAGCGAAAAACTTCAAGGATATTGCTTGGGGAGTGGAACTGCCGCCAAATGAACCATATACGACGATTTCTGAGCAAGCTGCGAAAGAAATGATACAAACGCTTGGTGGGCGCATGAACATTCTGTCAGCAGAAACTATTGAAAATAAGCCGTTGTATCACGTTTCAGCAATTTTTGCCTCGAATTATATCAGTGTTCTTGTTGGCTATGCAGCGCAAGCGGCGCGGGAAGCAGGGATTTCGCCCGAGCAATTTTTGCCGCAAATCCTCCACAAATCCCTTGAAAATGCGCTCTCTGGGCTGAAGCAAACAGGTACAAAATATCCGCTCACGGGACCAATTTCGCGGGGCGATGTTGCCGCCATACAGCACCATATTGACAGCCTTCGCACGAGCGCAAATGGACGCTCTATGATTCGTCCGTATTGTTTGTATGCCCTTGCGACCGCCGATTTTGCTTGCACACAAGGCTTTATCAGCAAAGAGCATCATCTCGCCTTGAGAGAAACGCTGCAAAATGTCATTGACGAGATGCAGTAAGCCAATGCTTTTTTCTTTCAAGTCCCTTTCTCCTTCACGTTTTGCTTTCAGGAATTTTCTATGTTGAATCAACTTGTGGCAAAAGCCTTGCCGATTGTACCGAAACCCATTGTTCGTGCAGTTTCTAGCCGATACATTGCCGGAGAAACAATACAAGATGCCGTGAACACAACGCGCAAATTGAACGCGCACAACGCCAAAGCCACGATTGACGTGCTGGGCGAATTTGTTTCGTCGCGTTCCCAAGCCGAACAGGAAGCGCAAATGTCCTCGAATGTTCTCACTGCGATTGGTGAAACGGGCATACAGAGCGGCTTGTCGGTGAAACTCACGTCGCTGGGCTTGGATGTTGAAGATGAATTTTGCTATAAAAATGTAGCAGCGTTGGTCAAAAAGGCGCATGAAATCAAGCGTTTTGTGCGCTTAGATATGGAAAACTCGCCCTACACCACCAAAACGATTAACCTCTACAAACGCCTTCGTAGCGAGGGTTTGTCGAATACGGGCGTGGTCATTCAAGCATATATGCGGCGTAGCGAGGACGACATCAACGACCTTTCCAAGCTGGGAGCGTCGGTGCGGCTTTGCAAGGGCATTTACATTGAACCAAGCGACATTGCTTTTCAAGGGCGCGATGAAGTGCAGGATAATTACAAAAAGCTCTTGCGCTTGCTTTTTGACAAAGATATGTACGTTGGCATTGCCACGCACGACGACGTTTTGCTGGATTTTGCTCAAGAAGAAATCGCCAAACGCGGCGTAAAACCTGACCGCTACGAATTTCAAATGCTCTTAGGTGTGCGCGAGCAAAAGCGCGACGCGCTCATCAAAGCTGGACACAAAATGCGTATTTACGTGCCGTTTGGGCATGATTGGTATGGCTATTCGGTGCGGCGCTTGAAGGAAAATCCCGAAGTGGCAGGGCATATTGTCCGGGCAATGTTTACGGGAGGAAGATAAGGAAAGGCAAAAGGATAAGGGCAAAGGGATAAAGGAACGAGACAGCCTTGTCTGTGTCATTGGCGAAAGCTCTACAACAAAAAAACGACAAACTATTTCACTTCATTTTTACCGTTCAACAAGGATTCATACATGTTTACCCCCGATACACTTAAAGGAAAATCAATACTCGTCACTGGCGGCGGAAGCGGCTTGGGGCTTTCGATGGCAAAAGGTTTTGCCTCGGTCGGCGCGAATGTGGCTATTTGCGGGCGCACCGCAGACAAACTCACATCGGCAGCAGCAGAAATACAGGCTCTTGCGCAGCCAGGCGCGAAAGTTCTCACCCACGCTGTGGATGTGCGCGATTTCGATGCCGTTGGCGTAATGATGAAGCGGCTTGTGGAGGAATTTGGCAGCTTGGAAGGCTTGCTGAATAATGCGGCAGGGAACTTCCTCGCGCCGTCGGAAAGCATCAGTCCGAATGGCTTCAAGTCTGTGGTGGACATTGTTTTGCACGGCACGTTCAATTGCACCCAGCATTTTGGCAATTACTTGATTGATAGCGGTCGTCAAGGTTCGATTTTGAACATCGTAACGACCTACACCGAGACGGGTTCAGCATTCGTGCTGCCTTCAGCCTGCGCAAAAGCGGGCGTGTACGCGATGACGACCACGCTTGCCTACGAATGGGGAACCTACGGCATCCGCGTAAACTCTATCGCGCCAGGACCATTTCCGACCGAAGGCGCGTGGTCGCGTCTTTTGCCAACAAAGGAAATTCAAGAAGCATATTTGAAGAAAGTAGCATTGGGGCGGGTTGGCAAGCATGAAGAATTAGCAAATCTTGCTACCTTCCTCATGTCGGATATGTCTGCCTACATGACGGGCGAATGCGTCACCATCGACGGCGGCGAACGCTTGTCGGGTGGCGAATTCAACCTCTTTGTTACCAATTTTGAGCGCAAGACTTTGAAGGATATGTTTAACGCAATGCGTCCGAAGAAGTAAGGAAATATCAGCTTTCTACGTTTTTTTAGTGAGGCTTTCACTGTCTGACGCAAAGCCGTCAGTGAGAGTCTCACTTTTGTTTTTATCGGCTCTCTTTTTTGTACTGCTATGGCGCAATCTCCCGCAAACCCGCACAAATCCTCATCTCCAACCGTCGCCCTTTCCGAAACCGACCTCCGCAAGCGATTTCAAGCGATTTTTCATAACACTTTTCAATTCATGTTCTTAGTGGACATGGACGGCATCATGCTGGAAATGAACCAAGCCGCCACGAACATCACGGGCATACACGCCCGCGAAGCCATCGGTAATGCGCTCTGGGAGCTGGATTGCTGGGCGGATGAAGCGGCGCGAAACAAGCTCAAGACCAGTATTTATCGAGCTTCTGGCGGGGAATTTGTTCGCTACACGAGCGAAATGCGGAATCTCGAAGGCGCGAGTTCGGTGATTGACCTTTCCATCAAGCCCGTTTTTGGCGAGCAGGGCGATATTGATTTTTTCGTAGTCGAAGGGCGCGATATTACGAATCTGAAACGCCTCGAATTTGAGCGCGACCGTGAGCGACAATACGCCGACACGTGGCAAAAGCTGAACGAAATGAAAAATGAATTTGTCTCGCAAGTATCGCACGAACTCCGCACACCGCTTGCATCCATCATTGGTTTTGCGCAAACGCTCTTGCGCTCGCCGCAGATTGCTCCCGAAAAAGCACAACAATTTTTGACCATTATTTTGGATGACGGACGGCGTTTGGAGCGGCTTGTGGAGGATTTGCTGGATATTTCGCGGATTGAAAGCGGCAAAACAACGCTTATCACGCAAAACCTCGATGTGAACGGGCTTCTGGACTACGCGCTGCATATTATCGCACCAGAAGCTACCTCAAAAAATATCACGCTTGAGCGCACATATGAAGCTCCCACGCGCTTTCTCGCGCTCGACCACGACCGCATGACGCAAGTATTTGTCAATCTTTTGTCGAATGCCGTTAAGTTCACGCCGAAAAATGGGCGCGTGGATGTGGAAACGGTTGTGGACGAAAAAAATGGAGAACTGCACGTACTGGTGCGGGATACAGGCGTTGGCATTCCACAAAATGATGTGCCACGATTGTTTGAAAAATTCTTCCGTGCAAAGCAGCGCGACCACGAAGGTAAGGAAATACGCGGCACAGGTCTTGGTCTTGCCATCGCAAAGCAGATTATTGAGCTGCATGGCGGGACAATCGGCGTAGAAAGCGCATTGGGACAGGGTTCGACGTTTACGATTTGCTTGCCAATGTAAGCATAATTTTTAGCTCAAAGCCGCTCTGATACAGGTGTTGCAGTTTTTGTGGTCTGTGTAGAATGCTCTCGAATAAACTTCCATACAGTTGTGCGAATACGCGGCGAAAAGGGCATAAAGGGGTGGAATTGCAGCCAGAATTGCTTGTTCAGCGCACGGTGCCAGATTGCGCTGGTGTAGGGCAGAATAGAAGTATCAAGCGGCGTATGCACCGCCAAGCACGGCAGTTCGCCAAGCACGTGTTCACTTTCCTGCAAGGCGCGTAAACACTCGCTTTGAAAGCGCAAATCTCGTGCGCCACGCATCGGATGGAGGTACGCCCAAAGGCTGCCTTTGTGCGGACTGGCAATCGTGGTCAAGCTCCGAATGCGTCCTGCTCCACCCAGCATTTGTGCGTACTCCCGCGCTACTACGCCGCCCATGCTAAAGCCAACAACGTGCAATTCTGCGTCCTGTGGGATATTTTGTTCAACAACCTCACGTACTTGCTCGGCTAAGTCCCGCATCGTTGCTCGTCCGTCGGCGCGGCGCAGCGATGGCGCGTGTGCGATAAACCCGTGTTTTTTCGCATCGCGGAGCATCAGTGCAAAAATTCGTCCTGTATTGAAAATGCCATGAATGAAGAGAATATGCGGCTTTGAGGGGTGTTGCTGAGTATTCATGGAAGGAATATTGCTCAAGAATCAAGAATATTGCTCGCGTTCGATAATTTCCAGCAGCTCTTGAATACGCTCAAGTTCATCAACAGAATAAAAATCAATTTCAATGCTCCCGCTGCCATTCGGACGAGCTTTGATGCGAACTTGCGTAGCTAAAATATGGCGAAATTTTGTTTCAAGCGCAATGATATTGGGGTCGCGTTCGGTTGGTAATACTGCGGTGTCGGTCTGTGCTTGATGGGCTGCTTCGTTGTTTGTCTGGTTTGTTTCGGGAGCATATGGAGGATGAAACTCATTGTGCATATCATTCGGAATTTCAAAGCCTTCGGTGCTGATAGCAGGTGTGGGTAGCGTCGGGTGTGGTGCCGGGGGTGGCATACTCACAGGAACATCCATTGCTGCGGGCGAATACGCTCCATTGCCATTGCCATTGCCAGAAGCACTGCCAGAAGCACTGGCAGAAGGCGGCTTATTGGCGGGTATTTCGACAGCAAGAGCTTCCGTAATAGAGAAACCAGCTTCGATTTTCTTAACCAATTCTTCGGTTTTTCGCACAGAAACATCGCCTCCCTTGACGTACTCAAAGACCTCATGCTGCTTGGTTTCGTCGGTAATAGCGAGAATGGCGCGGGCGTGTCCCATGGACAGTGTGCGCTTGCGTAAGGACTGCTGAATATCTTTTGGCAAGCGCAAGAGGCGCATAAAATTGGTAATGGTTGTGCGGTCTTTGCCCACTTTTTTGGCAACTTCTTCCTGCGTCAGGCTACATTCCTCCATCAAACGACGATAGCCGAGTGCCACTTCAATCGGATTGAGGTTTTCGCGCTGTACGTTTTCGATAAGTGCGAGTTCGAGCATTTCTGCATCGGTCTCGATGTCGAGAATGTAGGCAGGAATGGTTTCCATACCAAGCTCGGTGGAGGCTCGCACCCGTCGCTCTCCGGCGATAATTTCGTAGCCGTCCTCGCTTCTGCGCACGGTGATAGGCTGAATAACGCCTTTTTCCTTGATTGATTTTTTCAAATCATCCAATGCCTCGCGGTCGAAGTCTTGGCGCGGCTGCATGGGGTTGGGGCGCACACGCGGCACTTCTATCATCGCAATCACACCAACGGATTTACCGTCGTCGGCTTTGGGTGAGTCTTGCAGTGGATCAATCGAGAAACTGGTCGGCATAAGGGCATCCAAGCCTTTGCCAAGAGAAATAGGGCGTTTTGCCATGAGAATGGAGAATGTCCGTGAAAATGCGGTAGCTGTTGTAGTCGTTGTTGAGCGCGGAGTGCCGTGCGGTAGTTATGCCGTTCTTTGGTGCTTTTTATTTTTTATTTTTTATTTTTTTTCGTCTTGCGTCATTGCCGTGGCAACGGCAGAAGCGACTTGCGATGCCGCTTCGATAGAGCTTTCGACTGACGAAGTCGCGTCATTTTGGCGCAATTTCTCGCGTTCCAAAATTTCGTTGGCAAGGTCGAGATAATGCTTTGCGCCAATCGAAAGGGCATCGTAGAGAATAACGGGCTTGCCGTGTGAGGGGGCTTCGGCAAGGCGAACATTGCGCCCGATAATTGTTTTGCACACTTTTTCGCCCAAATGCCGCGTTACTTCCTGCACAACTTGATTCGACAAACGCAAGCGATTATCGTACATCGTGAGCAATACTCCTTCGATTTCCAAGCGCGGATTCAAGTGCTTGCGCACAATCGAAATCGTGTTCAAAAGCTGCCCCAAGCCTTCAAGCGCGTAGTATTCGCATTGCACCGGAACGAGGATAGAATCGGCGGCGGTCAAGGCGTTGAGCGTGAGCAAGCCCAGCGACGGCGGGCAATCAATGACGACAAATTTATACTTGTGGCGAATAGAATTGATGCGCTCTACAAGCAATCGCTCTCGATTTTTTACATCAACAATTTCGATTTCCGCGCCCACAAGATTGATATGCGATGGCAGTACATCCAAGTACGGCATTTCCGAATGCACCACCGCCTCTGCCACTGGCAATGTGCCAACGAGGGCTTCATAGATAGTTTTGTCTAAGTCGCGGGTGCGGATACCAAGACCATTAGAGGCATTTGCTTGTGGGTCAATATCTATGAGAAGTGTAGGTTGTTCGGCAGCAGCAAACGACGCGGAAAGATTCACCGCTGTTGTCGTTTTGCCAACACCGCCCTTTTGATTTGCAACGGCAATTACTCGTGCCATAGTGTAGAAATGAAATGAAAGAGAAATGGAAACACACCAAAAACTTTTCTGAGAGGTTTTTGTATGTTTTCTGAAAAGCCCGATGTCGTGCGAATCAGCATGACAAGGCGGACTCGTTCTTAATGTTTATCGTGTTGTTGTCGTAAAAAGTAAAAAAAGAATGCGGTCAAGACGAGCGAGTGCTGAATTTCTCCAGCAAGAATCCGCGAGGGAATTTCTGCAAGCGGAAGCACAACAACCTCAATATCCTCAAATTCATCCAAAGATTGTCCTTGCTGCAATGAGCAATTTCGCCACAAAAATGAATGGCAACGATTGTTCATAAATGCTGGATTTGGCTCGTTCACGCCTAAAAGCACCGCATCCTCACCTGCTGCGTAGCCAGTTTCTTCGCGGCACTCGCGCATTCCAGCATGAAGAGGGTTCTCGCCGCGCTCGACCAAGCCGCCTGGCAGTTCCAGCGTGATGGCATCTGTCCCATGTCTGTATTGGCGCACCATGACGACGTTGTTGTCTGCTGTCAGCGGGAGAATATTCACCCATTCGGCGGAATCCAAGAGCGTAAAGTCTCCAAGCGCACCAGTTTTTGGATGTTTGCGCTGCACGTTGTACGCAGAAAAAATGCGTAAATCAGCTGTAAGCGAGCGTTGGAGCGTTTCCCAAGGAGAAATTCTCATGCAAAAAGACGGCAATAGTGAATGACTGAACAGAATACTTTAATCAGAATGTTGTATCACAATACTCTGTCACAAAAGTATGGAATGCGACACGGAAGTTACAACGCGGAAGAGTTCTTTACAAATGCAAAATATCCCCAAACGATAGGGTTTTCCACATTAAACAATCCTCCCTTCTGTTTTTGCATGGTTTTGGCAACGTACTGAAAACCTGATAGATATTGAATCTTCGATAAGATTTCTATACTAAAAACGGGTAAAAATTGCATATCAAAAAGTGAAGGAAATAAGATGTAGTCCACCTTTGAGGTGGACTACATCTAAAGCACCAAACCTTTTTTAGCATACCAATCACCACACTCGCAGCGATGCAAAGAACTGTTAAAGAGTTGTTAAAGTCATCAAAGCATTAAACTCTTGAATGCCTCGTGAAATCTCATTCAGAGAGCGCACAAACAATAAGCGCAGAGAGAGAACACACGCACAGACCAAGTGTACTGTTTCGTGTACTGTTTCGTGGAATGGTGTATCATTTCTCTTCGCATCATGTTCTTTTTTTCTTCACTTTTTACGGGAGATTCTTTATGGAATCCGCAAATATGCTTGCTGCTTGCCAGCATCGTTCTGGTGTTTGGGCGACATTTCGCCAACACATTGTGTCGAATATTTTGGTTGTCGTTGGATTGGCGTTTCTCGCCACCAGTGTCTTTGCCCAGCCGCCGAAAGGTACGCCAGAGCAAATGCTAGAGCGGCGTTTGGGGCATTTGTCGAAAACGCTCAAACTCAGCGAGGAGCAAAAAACAAAGCTCAAGCCGATTTTGGAAACGAGTATGAAAGAAATGACGAAAATCCGCGAGGAAAAGAAAGGCGACCGCAAAGCTCTGATGGCTGCCGTTCAAGACCGCATGAGCGCAACCGAGAAAGAAATTTCTGCCATTCTTACGCCCGAACAACAAACGAAATTTGCAAAACAACGCGAGAATATGCGTGAGAAAATCGCAGACCGCATGAAAGAACGTGCGGAAAAACGCACGGCAGAAAAAGAAGCCGAGAAAAAATAATTCTGAAAAATAACTCCTTCCCGTGCGGCGAACGAGCGTCGCTCAACACAAAACAAGAGTGTCTGTACTGCCGATATATACTCGCTTCGGCAGCGCAGACATTCTTGTTTTGGTCGTGTCCTAAAAGTGTTGCTTTCGAGTATTGATGCGGTATATGTAGAGTTTTATGACGGCATCGTGCATGATTTCTGACGTGGAGAAGCAAATAGTCTGTCGATTGAGGT
>RDXM01000157.1 GCA_004292595.1 Candidatus Kapaibacterium sp.
TAGGGCAGGAATTGCCCGAACTAACGCTTGGGGAGTCTGCTACCACGAGGGGCGACGTTGAACCAAGAAGCCCCCGCCTTTAGGCGTGGGGTGATTCACTTCCACGTAATAATGGTGCTGCTCATTGCTTCGCACCAGGCTTCAATCAATTTCACATTCTGCACGACGGGATTTCCAGTAATGACCAAATCGCGGAGATTGGTGAGCTTGCGAATGCCCTCGGGCAGTGCCGTAATGCGGTTTCGTGCTAGATGTAATTCCTGAAGATTCAAGCATTGGTTAATTGTTTCTGGAATGTCGGTAATGGTATTTCCCGAAAGCTGTAATACTTTAATACTTCGCATTCTGAGAACGAGCTGTGGAAATACTTCCAATTTATTGCCAGAAATATACAGTTCTTGCAAAAAGAGAATCGTACCGAGTTCTGTTGGCAATATTAGCAGTTGATTATACTCCAAATGCAAGACCTGAAGCCGCTTCAAGCCCGCAATGCTCGCGGGCAGCGTCGTAAGTTTATTATAGCCAAGATGCAAGGTGCGGAGCTGCAACAGCGAGCCAATATCCACGGGTAGTTCCGTGATTTTATTTGAGTTGCAATACAAATGCTGCAATTTTGATAAACGCACAAGGTCGCTCGAAAGAGTCGTTAAGCGGTTTTCAGCCAGATGAAGTTCTGTGATGTTGAAGCAATAAAAAAATTCTTTTGGTAATTCCGCAAGTTTATTCTGCGAAAGATTACACTCCTCCAATGCCTCCCAAGCCCCCACTTCCTGCGGTAGCACTTTGAGTTTATTTTGTTGGAGATTCAAACGTTTGAGCTTTTTCCACTGCACAACGCTTGGCGGAAGAGCCGCTATAAAGTTATTATTTGCCGTAAATTCCAATAAGTTCGCTAGCTGACCGAGAGTTTCGGGCAGTTCTTCGAGTTGGTTCTGCTGGACGCGAAGAATCTGCACATTACTCAATGTGCCAATTTCTGGCGGCAAGGTTTGGAGTTTATTTTTGGAAAGGTCGAGGTATTGTAAATTTGGCAGATCAACAATTTTCGAGGGAACTTCCGTTAATTGCTCATCAATCAGTGCCAAGCGATAGACTTTTTCGGGTTCTTTCAACGCCTCTTCGAGCGAGGTATAGAGTTTTTTTTTGGCAAGAAACGCAGAATCCAACAAGCCTGCCTGCGCGAAAACAGCTTGCGAAAAAAACGTGCAATGCACTAGCAATGCGATAAAGACGGAAACCACACCAATACAAGTATTCATGCGGGAAAGAGGATAAATGAAACGAAAAAAGCATAAAAAATATCCAAGGCGACCCACTACTGAGACCGAAATATACACAAAAAGGATTGTCCAACCGATAGGAAGATTTCACGGATAGGTGCTTTTGCTCAAGAAAAAAGCCCGTAAGTGTCGTACTTACGGGCTTTTCCTTAGCGGGACCGACGAGACTTGAACTCGCGACCTCCTGCGTGACAGGCAGGCGCTCTAACCAAACTGAGCTACGATCCCAATGTTTTGTTGTAAGTATTCTACAACACTTCTTTTCTCATTGTTCTTGTCGTGGACTTAAGGGGAGTCGAACCCCTGACCTTTTGAATGCCATTCAAACGCTCTCCCAACTGAGCTATAAGCCCGCCTTAGAATCAAATTGAGACTGCAAATTTAATAGATTTTCCTGTAAAAGTCAAGATTTTTTTTGTAAGATTATATTTTTTTTGAAAAAGATGTTTTTTTTACAAAATAAGAAACATAAATATTTGAAATATTATAACTTAAAGAGATGACATTCTACACAGTTTTTGTACTGACACCTGCCGAGCTAAATGTTGCCATTGAGTTCAAGAACGCTACTGCCGAAACCACAAGCGGATATGCCAACGCACAACCCGTTCCTTCGCCAAGCCTCAAACCCAAGCGCAGAAGCGGGGTTGCGCCAAGATATGCCAACATTTTTTTGTGTCCTTGTTCGTCGGATTCATGCGAAAAAATACAGTACTCGAGTATTTGCGGGCAAGCAGCATGAGCAACTAGCAGAGCAGAACTAGCAATAAAGCCATCTATCAGCAGAATCATATGTAAATGCGCAGCTTCGAGCATTGCTCCGCACATCATTGCAATTTCAAATCCACCAAATGTTTGTAGAATGCTCATTGGGGAACTCTGCTCGCTTGTCGTGATGGTATGCCGCTTCACAACTTGCTGTAAAATATGTACTTTGTGCTGCATCTGCGCATCCGACAGCCCTGTTCCTTTGCCGATACAGTCTTCAAGCGGTATCTGCGTAATGCTGTGCATCAGAAGTGCCGCCGCGCTCGTATTGCCAATGCCCATTTCTCCGAAGCCAATCACATTGCAGCCTTCGGCGTGAATGCCGCGCACAATCTCGCGTCCACGCCGCACTGCCGCAGCACAGTCCTCGTGGCTCATGGCAGACTCTCGCAACATATTCCGCGACCCACGTTGAGTTTTTGCATTGATGAAATGTGGATGGGCGCGAAACTCTGCATTAACACCTGCATCCACAATAGTAAGTGCGATGCCGTGTTGCGCAGCAAAAACATTGATTCCTGCGCCACCATGAAAAAAGTTAATAACCATTTGCGCTGTTACATCGCTCGGGTATGCGCTTACGCCCTCCTGTGCAAGACCATGGTCGGCCGCAAAGACGCAAATATGCGGCTTTGAGAGGACTGGTGTTGATGTTTGCTGTATGCGTGCTATCTGCAAGGCAAGCGTTTCTAGGCTTCCCAACGAGCCAAGCGGTTTTGTTTTTTGGTCAATAGCAGCTTGAATTTCAGCATCTCTCAAATGAGAAAGCGGTGGTACGGTACAAAAAAGAATTTCTGGCATGAAATACATTCTACAAAATGTGGAAAATGCTGCACGTTATACTAAAAATGGGTAAAAACTGCATAAAAAGCGCAAGAATGAGATGTAGTCCACTTTGAAGGTGGACTACATCTGAAGCAACAAACCTTTTTTAGTATAGCAACTTCTGAAATAGCCCTTATGATACATGGAAACACGAACTTTTCCAAAATTTTTCCGTGAATTTATCGTAAATTTGAAAACTTTTTCTCCATAATTCCCGATAATTTTTAGGCACGAGCTTAAACAAAACTTCTCGCAGTATGCTCCAAATATCGTGGACAGAAGTACTTGGCTCGCTCACAGGATTAGTGAGCGTCTGGCTTACGGTACGGAATAAGGTTTGGTGCTGGTTCTGGGGCATTATGAGCGTTTCGCTCTATGTCGTTGTGTTTTGGACGGAGCGTTTGTATGCTGATATGGGATTGCAACTCGTTTTTATTGTGATGAACGCATATGGCTGGTATGAGTGGCAGCAAAGGCATACAACGACTGGCAATGTTGATAATTTTTCTCAATCTCCATCCCGCTCAATCACGCGCATACCGCACAAATACGTGCTGATAAGCCTTGCTTGCGGCGCGGGTATTGCCATTGCACTTTTATTTTTTTTGCAACGCTTTACCGATGCTGTTGCGCCAGAAATGGACTCCGCGCTGACCGCTACGAGCCTTGTCGCCTTGTGGATGCAAGCAAAGCGATACCGTGAGCATTGGCTTGTCTGGCTTGTGGCGGATATTGCATATGTCGGACTCTTTGTGTCTCGGCAATTATGGCTGACATCCGCATTATATCTCGTTTTTTGTGGAATGGCTCTTCTGGGCTGGCGCGAATGGACGAAAGAAATGGCGGAATAACATCTCGCTCAATCAAGCACGTTTTTCATGGAGTTTTGGTACAATCTGACCAATTTTTCACGCACATTTGTCATACTTTTCATTCATACACACAATTTATGCTCTTCACAGAATTACTTAGCAAACGAATTTTGAGAAAATTGATTGCTCCGATAGCCGCACTCTTACTCGTTTTGTCTGGAGAAATATCGTTTGCACAAACAACACCGACAAGCAAAGGAACATCCAAAAAACAACAAACCAATGATAAGGGAAAACCAAGTACAAACAATACTGCGCCTTCCCGCACAGCTACGCCAAATACAGGGCAAGCACCAGCAACACCTCTTCCTGCTGCTGCGCCAGCGCAAACAGCACCAGCACAAGCCGCATCGCAAGCTCCCGTCAGTACGGGAGGCGGCAAACCTGTTTTGACGACTACGCCCACCTTTCAAGCCGCAACGCGCCTTCCCACCAACGCGACGGTTCGCCCAAAGAGCATACTGACCTTCAAAGAAGAAGAAACGGCTCTGGAAACCACAACTGGAACACTTAGAGGAACACTCTGCATTCCAGCAAATGCCTCCACAACAGCAAGTGTGCCGTTTGTGCTGCTGGTCAATACAAATACCGTTGTCAATCGAGATGGTTTTTCACACAACAATCAAGATTCCAGTATGCACTTGAAATATCTTGCCCAAGCACTTGCCAAGCACGGTATAGCATCGCTTCGCTATGACACGCGGGGTGTTGGAAAAAGCTATTTGGCACTCAAAGATGGCGAAGCTGCTCTGAGTTTTGAAAAAACAATCACAGATATTGCAGGCTGGGCAACGCAAGCCCGCAAGGATAAACGCTTTTCTACACTTACTATTCTTGGCGCAGCTCTGCCGATGGACTACGGACGCGAAGCCGCACTAGCAAGCGTCATTGCCGCAAATCGCGTGGGTGCTGACGGCTTTATTGGCATCGCACCAGACTCGCGGCGCTACACAACCATGATTCGGCAAAAAGTACATATGACATTCATCGCGCCGACCTCCACCTATATTGATTCTCTTACACAGCTTGTGGAGGCTGGAAAACGCTTTGAACTGGATAAAAAATCTAGCGGTGCCGCATACAATCTTTTCCGTCCAACGATTTTGAAATATGTATTTGAGTTGAATGCCTACGAACCCCGCACGGAGTTTGGAAAATTACAGGTGCCAGGCGTAATACTACATGGTACAGGTGATTTGTCTCTTCCCGCCGATGCCGTTTTTCCGTGCGCCGACGCAAACCCACTGTTGCAAGGGGTGAGCATAAAAAATATGTCGTTTATGCTGAAGGACAGCAATCTTGATGCAACATTGACGGGACTCCAAAAGCACAAAGCTCCTGTTCTGGAGGATGTTGTACGGCTTTGTACCGACTATATTTTTAGTGTCAATATTAAGCAGTAAGCCGTCGTACTGCTCCATGAAACGTACAAGGCTTGTTTGCTTCCGGATGTAGTCCACCTTTGAGGTGGACTACATCTCAATTCCTTCACTTTTCGATATGCAATTTTTACCCGCTTTTAGTATAGTTTTTTTATTTGCGCCTTTCCAAGCACGTTTGATGGAATCTCTCATCATGTTTGTTTTACGATGATTTACGTTCAATCAAGATAAAATTCTGCACCAAACCTGCTAACACGCCACCAATAATCGGACCCACCCAATACACCAAATGATTTGCCCACATTCCAGAAGCAAGTGCTGGACCGAATGCCCGTGCTGGATTCATAGCTGCACCCGTCAATGGCGAGGTTGCCATGACACCCACCGCAACGGTCAAGCCAATCGCCAATGAAGAAACCGACTTCGGTGCCCGCTCATCGAGGGTTGTTCCAAAACACACCAAAACCAAAAAGAAGGTCGTAATAATCTCAACAATGATACCCGTTGTCGCGCTGACGTTTGGTGCTAGAATGGGCGTACCCATGCCGACAAACGTTTGCCCGAATAATCCCGATACAAGCAATGCTGCTGCTGCTGCGCCCGCAAGCTGCGCCGCGATGTACATTGCCCCAAGAACAGGATTCAACAGCCCTGTTGCCATAAACGCTGAGGTAACTGCGGGATTAAAATGCCCACCAGAAATCGCTCCGAGCGCAGCAACCATCACGGTAATCGTCAGTCCGTGTGCTAAGCCGATAGACGTGAGATTATTCAAGCCATTCGGAGCTTGGGTAATATTCACGGCAACAATAGACAACACACCGATAAAAATCAGTGCAAATGTGCCGATAAACTCAGCAATAAGCGGTTTTGCGACATTATTCATATTCATGGAAATACTCGAAAAATAAAAAATAAAAAAGAAGTTATTATCCCTGAAACACGTGTTTTGAAGCGGTGATGATGAGAGCGATGAAAAGAAGTGGCAAAGATAGGAAAGAAGCAAGAGTATTCCAATTTCAAGACAGAACTTCGTCAAGCACTCACGCCGTGTTCATCAGCGCAAGAATACGTCGTTTCTCGGTACTCGCAATCTGGATTTGGCGCAGCAGGGCAAACTCGCGCTCAATTTCTCCGCGCGTTTGGGCTGCACGCAAGGTATCATGCAGGGTAGAAAGCTCTGTGTCCAAGCGGCGCATTTGCAATCGGTGCGTGGAATCGCGGAGAATACGCACAGAATCTTCCTCCAAGCTGACGTTGTACGTCCGCCAATTCTCGCTGGGCGTTTCCTTGCGCACAGCAAGACCGATAATTTCAAACGTGCGTGTATCTGCATTCCCCGCCGCAATGCCTTGAAGCATGGTTTCAAGCGGTGTTTCATTGGGCTGGAGCGTTGCGGCATCGTCTATTGCCATGAAAAGATGCTGTGCAAGCCCTGTAAGGAAAAATTCATCGGTCAAGCCCAATCGGTGCTTCATAAATCCCATTGCGCCTCTGTTATTTAGTGCGATTCGGAGTATTTCTGCTTCTTCAGGAAAGAGTTCTTCTGCCGAAATATCCGATTCGATGCCGCTTCTTTGCTGCTCTTCGCTTGTGAGAAATGACGGTGCATCGGTAGAAATACCAGTAGAAATACCAGTAGAAATATCGGGAGCCGTCGAGGGATGCGAGCGTTCCGAAGATTGCTTGGAAGCAAGGTGTAGTGCGTCTTGTGGCGTAGTGTCTGCTTTTCTGCGGGGTTCTTCTCGCTCGGCGTACGAGCGCGAACGCATATCCATCACGCGGAGTTGCTGCTTGCGCAGATGCTGCGTCAGTTCGGCATATAAATCTTCCACGCGCAAGCCAAAACGCAGAGAAACAGACTGAATCATAAAATCGCGCTTGATGCGGTCTGGCACTTTCGCAATCGTTTCCATCAGCGAATGCACGGCTTCGGCTTTGCCTTCGGGATTCTCCAGTAAGCCTTCTTCACGAAAAATTTCCCCTTTGAAATCCACAAGCGACAGTGCGTGGTCGAGCCGCATTTGGAATGCGTCTGCGCCGTCGCGCTGAATAATGCTATCAGGGTCGTCGCCCTTTGGAAGGCGCACAATTTCTACATCGAAGCCTTCTTCTACTGCCAAATCCAAACCACGCACTGCTGCCCGAATGCCTGCTGCGTCAGCATCGTACACGATTTTGAGGCGTTTGCAAAAGCGCGACAGCAGCTTGAGTTGTTCTTTTGTCAGCGCAGTCCCGCTTGAGGCAACAACATTATGAAATCCCGCTTGATGCACACTCAGCACATCAGCGTAGCCTTCGACCAAAATCCCGTATTCAAGCCTTCTCAGAGCATCTTTTGCTTGAAAAATACCGTACAAAACCTCGCTTTTGTTGTACGCAAGCGATTGCGGAGAATTCAGATACTTTGCCGATGCCTTTCCAGCATCATCGTCGCGCATTCGTCGCCCGCCAAAGCCGATAACACGCCCCATCTGGTTCACTATCGGAAACATCAAGCGTCCGCGAAAACGGTCATAGACGCGCCCAGTTTCTTCTTTTTTGCCCAGCAAACCCGCATCCAGCAAGGCTTCTTCGCCAAAGCCAAGATGCTGCAATTCCTCCATTGTCGCAGTAAAACTCTCCGGCGCGTAGCCCAGCATGAAGGTTTGGAGGGTCTGCTCTCCAAAACCACGCCGCCGAACATATTGCAGAGCTTCCGTGCCTATTTCTGCATATAAATTTTTTGCATAAAAATTTGCTGCGAGCTTCAAAGCATTGTACACTGCTTCGTAGCGATTTGCTTCGCCACGCGACTGCTCGGAATCCGTCTCAGGAAGCGCGATACCAAGCCGCTCGGCAAGCACCCGCACCGCTTCAACGTAGCTGAGTTTCTGATATTCGCGGAGAAAATGAATCGCATCGCCCCCCTTGCCACAGCCAAAACACTTGAAAATTCCTTTGTCTGGCAATACATTGAAGGACGGTGTTTTTTCCGTGTGAAACGGACACAAACCCAGATAGTTCCGACCGCGCTGCTTGAGAGGAACAACGTCGCCAATCACTTCAACAATATCCGTCTCGCGGCGAACCTGCTCAAGAATATGTTCGGGAATACGCATAGAATGTAAGCACCAACGCGCTCGCTCAATGTTTCGTCAGAAAAATATTTCGCTTAGGGCGAAACTTTACCGTAAAACTTCGTGTTTAGCTCGTATCACGCCGTTCAACAAATAATTGTTGAATGATTTGTTTTACCTTTGGAACACCAACAATGCTTTCTTTTTTAAGCATTACTATTCCCATCCACCGCGCATCATTGCTGGTCGCGGCACTTGCCGATACCGACCGCGCCCGCTTTTCTGCTTTCGGTGCTGCCCCCCGCACATCGCCCGCTCTGGAAAACACCCTACTCCACGCCTTGCCAACTGTGCAGCACGAGCTAACATACCGCATGGCTACACAGCGCATGGAACAAGGCTTGCAGGGGATTTTTTGAAAGGCAAAGGGATAAAGGATAAGAGCAAAAGATAAAGACCGAGCAGCTATAAGAGCCGCATATTTACTGGGTTACTGCATGAGTGTAGGTAACGCGCCTTCATATGCGCTGCGCAGAGCTTCAACGCTCGTGTTCAAAAGATTTTGAATTGAAAATACGGATTCCTTTACCGTCCCGATACGAGTTGAGCGAATGCCGTGTGAAGCGCATATTTGCTGCACTTGCGCAATATTTTCCTCAGAAAGCGAAACAATAATCCGCGACTGAATCTCACCAAAAAGTACCGCCGCCGAAATACCCGCCGTGTTCACGTCCTGCAAGGAAATTTCTGCACCGAAATTCGCTGGAATGCAGTCATTACTTGCGTTGATAGCCTTTTCTGCCAGCGCAATCGCCAAGCCACCTTCGGCTGTGTCGTGCGCGGAATGCACAAGGCGAGCGCGAATTGCCTGAATTATACAGGCTTGCAGACGTTTTTCTGCTTCAAGGTCAATGTGCGGTGTGTCGCCAATAACTGCTCCTGCGCCGATTTTTCCTCTTTCAATCTCGCCACTCCACACAATTTTTGCATACTCCGATGCTCCCAAGCCTGAATTTTTCAAGTGTTCTTGCGCTTCCAAGAGCAAAATAGCATCGCCAAGCGTTGTAAAACCATTGCCAACTACCGTACTCACGTCGTCAATTAGCCCAATCATGCCGATTGTCGGCGTGGGGAAGATTGTTTTTGCCGGTTTGCCTTGTTTTACCGCCGCTTTGGATTCATTGTGAAAGCTCACATTGCCTCCCGTTACTGGGGTTTCGAGTGTGCGGCAGGCATCGCCCATGCCGCGCAGAGCTTCGCGGAATTGCCAGAAAATTTCGGGATTGTAAGGATTGCCAAAGTTCAAACAATTGGTAATCGCAATTGGCTCTGCACCCGTACACGCCACATTCCGTGCGGCTTCCGCGACCGCAATGCAACCGCCGATGTACGGATTCGCGTACACGTAGCGGCTATTGCAGTCGGTCGTCATCGCAACCGCCTTGCCTGGAAGCTCTTTTAGGCGAATAACTGCCGCATCAGCATTGGCGCGAAGAACAGTATTTGCGCCAACTTCAGCATCGTATTGTTCGTAAATCCAGCGTTTGGAAGCAATCGTTGGCGAGGCAAGAAGTTTCCAAAATGCTTCTTCATGAGAAATATCCGAATTGCTTGCAAGGGCGTTCAAATCTACATTCTGGACGCTTTCGGCGTACTCGGCAACGCGCCACTCGCGCTCATACACGGGAGCTTCGCCACCCAACACGAGAATCCGTGCAGGCAGCTCCATTACTTGATTGCCGTCACGGAAGACGCGCAAAATACCATCCTCCGTCACTTCGCCAATTTCCGTCATTGGCACGTCCCATTTGTCGCAAATGCGCTTCGCTTCTTGCTCCTGACCTTTTTTCACGACCACCAGCATTCGCTCTTGCGACTCGGACAGCATAATTTCATACGCGCTCATGCCATCCTCGCGGAGCGGCACCAAATCAAGGTTTACGCGCATTCCCGTTCCTGATTTCGCACTCATTTCTGAGGTAGAGCAGCAAATTCCCGCCGCACCCATGTCCTGCATCCCAGAAACTACGCCGCTTTCAATCAATTCCAATGTTGCTTCGAGCAAGGTTTTTTCGGCAAATGGGTCGCCAACCTGCACGGTTGGGCGCATATTTTCAGGCGCATCAGCAAAATCTTTGGAAGCCATCGACGCGCCATGAATACCGTCGCGTCCCGTGCGGCTGCCCAAAATAAACACGGGATTCCCAACGCCATCCGCCACTGCTGATGCGGTCTTGCCGACTTCCACAATGCCCACCGCCATCGCATTTACAAGCGGATTATCGGTATAGCAATCATCAAAATACACTTCGCCGCCGACCGTCGGAACGCCAAACGCATTACCATAGTGCGAAATACCAGCAACCACGCCCTTTACGAGGAATTTCACTCGTGCTGCATTCTCGCCACCAAGATTGCCAAAACGCAAGGAATTAAGCGCAGCAACGGGACGTGCGCCCATCGTAAAAATATCGCGCAAAATTCCGCCAACGCCAGTCGCTGCGCCTTGTACAGGCTCAATCGCTGATGGGTGATTATGGCTTTCAATTTTGAACGCCAGCGCGTAATGTTTGCCCGTGGTAGGGTTTGTGCCAATATCAATCAATCCCGCATTTTCCTCACCCGCTTCCACGAGCATTCGTCCACCAGAGCGGGGCAGTTTTTTCAATTCCAAAATGGAGTTTTTGTAGGAGCAATGCTCGCTCCACATCACACTAAAAATTCCAAGCTCGGTGTAGGTTGGCACGCGCCCAAGTTTTTGGCAAATGAGGTCGAACTCATCTACCCGCAAACCCAGTTCCTGTGCGGTTTCTACGGTAACGGTGAATTCGGAAAAAAGGTGTGGCGGAAGGGGAGCGATGGCGGTGGAATTCTGCATGACAGATGATAGGTGAAATTGGGTGAAGACTTGATAAATACTAAACAGATGAGTTGTTTTTGCTCTTCAATAGTGGCACAGACATTTTTGTCTGTGAGTGTTAGTGAGGGTTTTAGGCGAAAACCACAGACAAGAATGTCTGTGCCACTGAAGCCTTATTTTATTAGTTTTTCAAAGATTTTGTCGTGTATTGAGGACTCAAACGCTCATAAATGCTTGCAATGCTCCCAACGCACGTTTTGAAAGCAAGGATTCACGCGCCATTGCGAGCGCATCCGTGAGCTCAACGTTTGGCTGAACGCAGTGAATCGCGGCGGCGGCATTGGCGCACACAACGTCGTTTTGTGCGGCTGTGCCTTCGCCATTCAAAATTGCTTGAAACATTTTCGCACTTTCTTCGGGCGTTGTACCGCCGCGCAAGGAAGTCGCTGAAATGCGCTTGAGTCCTAGTGTTTCGGGTTCGGCAAGAATTTCTGTGCCGCGCGAGAGGAGCTTAAAGCTACCCGTGAGAGAAATTTCATCGTAACCATCAAGGGCGCGAAGCACGATGTAGCCTTGCTTTGCGGGGTCGTTTTGCAATAAATATCCGTAAATGCGGGCAAGTTCCATGCTAAAAACACCCGTGAGCTGAAAGGGCGGGAAAGCAGGATTGACGAGGGGTCCAAGCATATTGAAAAAAGTGCGCATTCCGAGAGCTTGGCGAATGGGAGCGACCGCTTTCATTGCGGGATGAAACAATGGCGCGTGCATAAAACACACCTTCGAGCGTTCGAGCGAGCGTTGAAGCTGCGCCACGTCATTGGTAAAGGAGTATCCCAAGCATTGAAGCACATTTGATGACCCCGACACCGACGAAACGCCGTAGTTGCCGTGCTTTGCAATGTGAACTCCCGCACCAGCCGCAACAAACATCGCCGTTGTCGAAATGTTGAAGGTATCTTTACCGTCGCCGCCCGTTCCGCACATATCAATCGTCGGAACACCGCCTAAATCCACGCGATGACACAATTCCAAGAGTGCTTCGCGGAAACCCGACAATTCATCGACAGTAATGCTGCGCATCATAAACACGGTCAGAAACGAGGTAATATGCGCCTCGCTGTATTTTCCTGCGGCAATATCGCTGAGGACGGCTTTCGCTTGAGCGCGGCTGAGTGTTTTTTGGTCGAAAAGGTGTTGGAGAATTTCTTTCATAGTGCAAATTTTACAGCGCGAATATTCTGAAACTAAAAGATGGACAAAGCAGTATTCATGCGCTGTACAATGAAGATGCTTTTTCGGTGAACGCCCAAATATACGCATTTCCTTGTCGGCGCACAAAAATCGTGTGTGAAAGTGAGATTGCATGAGGTTTGAGCAATACTTTTATCCTGCATGGCGTATAAAATTAGGCTTCAGTGGCACAGACATTCTTGTCTGTGTTCCCCGCTTGAACATCGCACCAACACTCACAGACAGGAATGTCTGTGCCACTAATGAGGATTTTTTTGTGTAGTATTGAGGATTTCATTTTTTGCTTGAGAAACACGCTCATCATCGTGAATACGCCCGCGTTTGTGCTTGAGCGACGTACCTTTTTTATTCCGCATAACAGCCTGAAGCTCGCTTAAAATCGACAATGCAACCTCTTCGGCGGTCTCTGCGCCAATATCCAAGCCAATCGGCGTATGGAGCGGGCGAAGGAGTTCTTTTGAAATCTTGTACGCACGTTCTTTCCAGAGTTTTTGTATTTTTGCAAAGCGTTCTTTTGGTCCGAGAAGTCCGCAATAGAGCGGCTTCCGGGGCAATATGCACCGCAGCACTTCAGCGTCGCGCTCCAAGTGGTGCGTCATCACAATCGCTGCCGTGTGAGGATTGATGCGGAGTTCGCGGGTTACATCTTCAAGTGTTTCGGTATGAAAGCGCACGAGTTTTTGTGCTGTTGGAAAGCGTTCTTTGGTCAAAAATGCAGGTCGAGCATCGGCAACCGTTACGCTCCAACCTAGCTTTGAAGCCATATCTACGAGGGGAATACTATCATAGCCCGCACCAAAAACAATCAATTCCTTTACGGGCGGCAAGCGTTCCAGCAATACTGAGTATTCCTGCGCTTCACCTTTTTCACTCTGAATTTTGTACACAAAAGCGGCTGGTTGTTTTGCCGCAGAAAACTCGTCAAGACAAGCTGCAATGCGCTCTGCAAGGTGAATCGCTTTGGGAGAATCTTCACCAAAAGCATCGGAAACGTCGCCATTTTCAAAGCGAAAAGCGTGAATGCCCGAAAGGACAGGCATTTGCGAGGATTCTGCATGATTGGTCATTTCAAAAACAGTCGCAATATCCAGTGTTTGTGAGCTTTGCAGGGCGTTTTCAATAGTGCGGATAAATTCGTCATTGTAGCCGCTTAATCGTTCAATCAAGACACCTGTTTTCCCATTGCAGCCCATTCCAAAACGAAAACTGTCGCCCAAAAGCTCATCGTTGCTTGCGTCTGAGCCATCGTACAAAATATATTGCGCTTGTCCGGTTTCCATCACACTCAAAGCCCGCTCCAATACGTCATTCTCCAAACAGCCACCGCTTATTGCGCCAATCATGGTGCTATCGGCAAAAAGCAGCATTCGCGCTCCTTTGTGGCGATATGTTGAGCCTTCTGTGTAAACAACGGTCGCCAAGGCGCAGGTTTCATCACGGTTTTGAAGAGTTTTAACAATGCGTTGAAAATCATTCATAAATCATTCAAAAGGATTCGTATTGGTTGGGTGAGGATTTTTTTTGGACGCAGATGAAGCCCAGATTTCCATGATGAAGATGATACAAGACGAGGAAATATAAAGGGTACAGTCATTATCATCTTCATCCATTCAATCATCTTCAATCTGCGTCCCCAACGGTATCTGACCGCATTATTTCAAGCTGATTCAAGCATCACGCACAAGCACAATGCTCGCGCAGGGCTAAAATACTGAAACATTGCAGAGGAAACATGAAAAAAATGAACAAACAAAAAACACGACAAGAAGAAAATAAGCTTCCCAAGTCGCATGAAACCGATGTTCTCATCATTGGTGGCGGTCTTGCGGGCTGCGTTTTGGCGTATCAACTTTTGGAGCAAGGCAAGCGAGTTATTGTCCTCGACGAACCTCATCACAGCACGGCTTCGCGGGTTGGAGCAGGCATTATCAATCCCATTTCTGGCAAACGCTATTCGTCTATTTGGAATGCGAAAGAAGTGCTGCCAAGTGCGCTGAATTTTTATCGAAAATGCACAGATGAATTACCCCGCAAGCCTGATAGAATCTATTGCCGTGAAGTGCCGACCTTGCGAATGTTTGCAAGCGAAGAAGAGCGCAATTTTTGGGAAACAAAACGCGCTCAGGAACAACATTTTGCGCAACTCGTAGAAACGCACACTGTTGATGAATTATACGACAAACTCAGTATTTCCGCTTCTTACGGGGCATTGCAATTCCTTTCGTGGCACGTTGATACGGAAGTTCTTGTTGCAGATTTGCGCAATGCGCTCGCAAGCAGAGACGCGCTCTGGGAGGATTTTTTTGACGAAACACTCTTGAAACTTGAGGAAAATGCGGCGGGCGGGCTGCGCTATAAAAACTTCTCCGCACAACAAATCGTGTTCTGTCATGGCTGGAAGGCTCATAAAAGCTCACTTTGGGGAACGCTCCCGCTTTCGCCCGCCAAAGGGGAACTTCTGACGGTGCGTCTGAAAAGCGCGTCGTTACGGCATTTGCTCGTAAAGGGAACGTTTTTGCTGCCGCTTTTTTTGTCGTCTGCGAGCGAGAATGCTTCTCAGGAAACAGACCTCGTGCGCATTGGCGCAAGCTACGAATGGGAACAGCTTGATGAGCGCATCAATGCTGATGTTGGGATGAGTTTGCTGGAATCGGCACAGGCAATTTTCCCAACGGAAATGCACATTGTCGAACATCGAGCAGGAGTGCGCCCTGCGGCAAAGGACAGCCGCCCGTTTCTGGGCGTACATCCGCGCTACAAGCAGTGTTTCGTGATGAATGGTTTTGGTGCAAAAGGCGCAGTGCTGGTGCCGTATTGCGCCGAGCAGCTTGCTTTGCTACTGGACGGGCAAGGCAACATTCCCCGCGAAATAGCGTTGGAGCGGTTTTCAAGAAATTAAACAGTAAGAAATAGCAGTACGTTCTTTGGAAAAAAGGTCGTACTTTTACGCCGTCGCGCCGTGAATCACGCGCCTCTGTCGCTCGTACCTCAATTGTACGAGTCTTTCTCTCGCATCATTTTTTCTTTCTTGTCACGATGTCCCATTCTACGCCATCTTCATCGAACTTCACCCGCGAACAACGCATTGCGCAAAGTGCCGACCGCCATCTGGCAGTAACGGCGGGCGCAGGCGCGGGCAAGACCAGCGTTCTTGTGCAACGCTATTTGCATCTGCTCTTTAGCCCGCATATTTTGGCGAATGTCCGCGATATTGTTGCCATTACCTTTACGCGCAAGGCGGCGGCGGAAATGAAGCAGCGCATTGCCGAAGAGATTGAGAAAAAGCTCGCCGACGAAAGCAAACGCGCCCACTGGGGACGCTACAAGTTCGTGCGGGAACGCTTTTCGGGAGCGCGTATTTCCACGATTCATAGCTATTGCGCCCAGCTTTTGCGCGAGTTTCCGATCGAAGCGGGCGTAAATCCGAACTTTGTGGAAATTGAAGAATACGACCTCGCCTTGCTCAAAGAACAAGCAATCAATGAAGTTTTGGAGGCATGGCTGGAAGAAGAACAACCCAAAAAGAAAAAACAAAAAGCCATCAAAACAAGCACAGACGCGCCCTCTGCACCAACCACCAACGACCAAGCAACGAATGACCAAGCAACGAATGACCAAGTAACCAACAACCAAGAACCCGAAACCTCGCGCCAAATCAAGGCTCGTCGGGTATGGACGTTTTTTGGAAAGCAGAATATTTTTGCAATTCTTTCGACGCTTCTTGCCAACCGCGAGCGATTCAATTCCGTACAAAAGGTGTACGAAAACGCCAGCAATGACGCGCTCTTGAAGAAATGCGAGCAAATATTTTTGACGAGAATGTACACTGGTGCCGAAGAATACTGCATCGCGCTGGACAACGCCATGACCGCACTCAATCTCGAAACCATGTCGCCCGCAACACGCCTCCGCTTTGAGGCATTGTCGTCGGCGGTGGGGATTTTTCGCAAGCAAACCCGCGAGGCATTGCAGCAGCTTGATTCTGGGAACGATGTTTCAATACAAGCACATCGCACGTGGCAAAATGCTGTGGAATGGTCGCAAATGCTTGTGTTGGCGACGCAAGGCGAGAAAACGTGTACACAATATGGCAATATTAGCGGCATTTACACCAAAAGCGAGAAGTATTTTCACGATAAAGAAACATTTTTGCGGTGGAATGAGGAAGCACGGGGCAGCTTTGCGCGGCTTGGTCCCTTGCTTGGCGTGATAGAGCAGCACGACGACGACCGCGTGGTGATGGAAATTTCTCGCATTCTTATGGACATCGCCGATGACGCATGGGGACTGGTGCAGGAGGAAAAAGACCGCATTGGTGGCTTGGACTTCGACGACCTACAACTGAAAGCGGATGAATTGCTGGAAAATCCTGATGTCTGCCTCGCAATCCGCTCCAATACTCGCTTTCTGATGATTGACGAATTTCAAGATACCGATGAATTGCAGTACCGCATTGCGCGGAAAATTATTGGTGTTTTGGGTGAAAATATTCTTGCCGAAGTGGACGCAATGCGAGCTTCTACCGCATCTTCAGCGTCATCTTCCTCGACAAATTTCTTCATCGTCGGCGACCCCAAGCAAAGCATTTATCGCTTTCGCGGCGCGGATGTGCGCGTGTTCACCAAAGCAAAGCGCGATATTGAGCGGTACAACAGTATTTTGCTCAAGCACAATGCGCTTTCCACAACCTTTGCCGCGCCCGACGAAGAGATTCCCGCCGAAACGCAGCATAATTCCGAAACGGAACACAGCACCGAAGCAGCAGGTGTTATCGGGCTTCGCGCCACGTTTCGCCTGTTGCCAGAGATTGCCGCTTTTGTGAATGTGGTGTCGGGAGACCAGTTTCGGCGCGGCACGACGGAATTTGATGTGGAATACGACGATATTATCTGCGGTGCAGGTGCTTCGACCGTGCGCGGCTCAGTAACGATGCTGCTTCCACGTTATGAAAAAGGCGAACAACAGAAGAATTCACCTCTTGAGGAATTTTCAACAACGGAATTTGATGAGCAAACCGCAGAAGCGAGTATTGATGAGGCTTCCAACAAAGTAAGCGAAGCACGTTTGCTTGCGGAATACATTCGTTCTATCGCTGGTAATGATGCGTCCGAGCCAGTAATGGTGCGCTCTTCTAGCGGTGTGCGTCCGGCAACGTATAGCGACGTGATGATTCTCGTGCGCAGCCGCACGGGTACGGACGCGCTTCTTGCCGCGCTACGCCGCGCTGAAGTGCCATTTTTGCTGAACGCGGGACGTGGATTTTACGGGCAGCAGGAAATTGTAGATATTCGGTCATTTTTGCTCTTTTTGCAAAATACGAATGACGACATCGCGCTTGCAGCCGTGCTGCGTTCACCCTTTTTCGCGCTTTCGGACACGGAATTGTACCGCATTAGTCGCGCCGAAGTGGACGTGAGCGCGGAGACCAGTTCTAATGCGCTCTGGCAGCGTTTTCATGCGTATTCTACCAGTGACCAACAGTCGGACAATGCGCGTCGCGCATACCAGATTTTATCACGTCTTCTGCCCTTAGCCGCGCAATTATCCATTCCCACACTTATTCGCAGCATTTTGGAACAAACCTCGTGGCGTGCCATGCTGGCTGCCGATGAGCGGTTTGAGCAAATTGAAGCGAACCTAGAAAAACTACTCGGCATCGCCCGCCGCTATGAAAATAGGGGCTTTCGGAATTTGTACGATTTTGCAGAGGAACTGCGCCGCTTGGCACATTACGCGCTCTCGGAAAGTGAGGCAGACACAGAAACAGGGAAAAACGCCGTGCGAATAATGACGATTCACGGTGCGAAAGGCTTGGAAGCACCTATTGTCGCGCTCTTCAACACGAATGCTGGTGCTTCAAGCGGCGGCGTGTCGCTTTCCTTCGATGCCGAACTGGGAATGTCCTTCACAATGCTGCGCTCGCGCGAGGACGGAACGGTGATGCAATACAAAACGCCGCTCCACCTCATGGCTTCGCAGCAAGACGCGCTCGCCGAAGAAGCAGAGCTGAAGCGGCTTCTCTACGTCGCGCTCACGCGGGCGAAAGACCACCTCATTATTTCGGGCAAATGCGAGCAGAAAAAAGATGGAACAATGAGCGTTCCGAAAGGCTTTTTGCGCATGATAATCGAAAGCCTGAACGCGGAGGAATTGAACTTGCTCAACGAACCGTATATTCCGCTTCCCAAGCACGATTTGACGCTGCTTGAGAGCAATACCACACGAAAAACGGCAGTGGAGTATCAAATGCCGATTATTCGTGCGCTGGAGCAGTTACCACGCCCGAAAGCCGCTTCAGAGCTTGCTTCTCACAAAGAGTTAGAATGTGAAAAAGAAGAAACTTCATCGAAGCAAACAAGCCGCACACCGCTTCCTGCCTTGCTTCTTGGCACATTGGACACAATTATCGAAGGCGATGTGTATTCGGCTTCGCAGTTGCACGTTTTTGAGCGTAATATCTTGGAGTATCAGCATTTATACCGCTTGGGCTTGCCTCCTGCTGATAGCGATGGCGTAATTATTGGGCGCGGAGCGGGCATAAACGACGAAGCAGATGATACGATTGGTGCGAGCGCAGGGACGTGTATTCATGCGGTCTTGGAGCATTTGCCCTTGTGGTACACGCCAGAGGGAACGGTTATGGGGCAGGAATACCAGCGCACACTCGACCGCGTATTGCCGAGCCGCGTGGCGTTTATTTCGCCCGCACTGTTGGCACGGATTCAACGCGAAACGCAGGCAATCGCCGCAACGCCACTGCTGAAGCGGTTTTCAGCGTTGTTGAATGCCGCTCATTTTGAATATTCTGTCCAAATGCCGATAGATGCTGATTTTCTCATTGGTTCATTTGACGTACTCATCCAAAACCCGCAGGGAGACTGGGAAGTGTGGGATTGGAAAACAAATCAGGCAAAAACCTCACGCGATATGGAAGAGCTTGTGCGCGAATACCGCTTGCAGCTTGAGGTGTATGCCTTTTTGTTGGCACATCTTTTTCCTGAACAAAACGTTTTTCGCACACGTCTTTTGTTCTCACAGATTGCGACATCGGTAACCAAAGATGAAGAGTGGACGCGGGTTTTAGAGTTTACGCGCTCGGATATTGACGGAATTGAGAAGAAAATTCGCCGCTTGATTGGGGAAATTCGGGCGCAGAGTTATGGTTTGGCGTGAAAAAAGTATTCTTGTATTCTTGCGCAAATGCTTGAATAGGACTTTCGCAAACCCCACAGGCAAGAATGCCTGTGCCACTACAAAACTGATAGATACTGGCTTTGGTGGCACAGACATTCCTGTCTGTGAGCTTCAAAAGCATATTTTGCGAAA
>RDXM01000158.1 GCA_004292595.1 Candidatus Kapaibacterium sp.
ATGAGTTGTACGACACAAAAATACGGCAGACACGAGAAGGAACATTTAACCTAAGTTAAATTCGACCAATGCCTGATACACACTGGCTTGTATAGCTTCTCACTTCATCATCGCTCTGCCAAACGCTTGCGAATGCGCGAGAGCGAAGGAAGCTGAACACCGAGAAATGATGCGATGTGTGAAAGCGAAATGCGATTGGCGAGGTCTGGATATGCCGCTTGAAAGCTCACATAGCGTTCTTCGGGGGTTTGAAAAAGAAAACTTTCGGTGCGAAGCTGCGACACCGTAAAGCAATCTTCGGCAAAGCGTCGTCCAAAGCGTTCCCAGCCGTGCGAGGTGCGGTATAATTCTTGTAAATCTGCAAAGCGAATTTCTAAGACGAGTGCGTCCGAGAGTGATTCGACGTAGTATTGGCAAGGGGTTTGGGTGGTAAAGCTCTTGAATGAAACGCAAAACTGATGCTCGGCAAAAAAGAAAATATTGATTTCCTCACCGTCTTCGTTGAGATAATACACGCGAAAAACGCCTTGAAGCACGTAGCCAAGCGATGTACAGACGTTCATTCGTGCATTAAAAAAATCATGTTTTGCATAGTGTTTTTCGCGCCAGAGCGGTGCAGCGCGGCGAATATCTTCATCGGAAAGCGGTGTGTATTCTCTCAAGAACCGCACCAATGCTTGCTCGTAATGCGGCGAAGATGTGAGAAAGGTTGTGGGAAAGGTTGTAGGAATCATGAAGAAATGAAAGCGTGAAAAAACTTTTTGAGTATTATCTATACTAAAAGTGGGTAAAAATTGCATATTAAAAAATGAAGGAAATGAGATACAGTCCACCTTTGAGGTGGACTGTATCTAAAGAAACAAACCTTTTTTAATATAGCTGCTGGGCGTGAATCTACGGTATTTCTTTGCAGGAATTCGCAAATTTTTTGCTAATTTCAGCCAACATTTTTTACATCGCACACTTCCACCGTACACTTCCGTCGTACACTTCCGCTTGCGACACTCGTTGTTTGTTCACCGTTTGTTCACCATGAAAAAAACTCTCTTTATTATTTTTTTGGTTATGCTGGCATTGCGTCCGCTCTCTGCACAAATCCCAGAGGCAGATTCCTTGAAGCAGCGTCTGACGATGCTACAGCAACGTCACTCCTCGCTTGATACTGCCGTGATTTCATGCTTGAATGCTATTGCTTACAGTATGCGCAACAATCATCACGATTCTGCGCTGATATATGCGCGTGAGGCATACCGCCGTGCCGAGCAGATACAATTCTTACACGGAAAAGCGAAATCGCTCTTAACACAAGGAATTGTTGCTATTTACGAAGGACACTATAATGCCGCGCTCGACCTTCATTTGCAAAGTTTCGACCTTTTTGTTTCGCTCAAGGATTCCGTTCAGCAAGGATATGTGCTGAATAACATTGGCTATTTGTATAAAGCACAAGGAAAATACACCATTGCAAAGGATTATTTCTTGCGAGCAGAAGCACTTTTTCGGCAGTGCAATTTTGTCTCTGGTTTGGCGTTGGTGTATGGAAATTTAGGCGATATTGCGCTCAAAGTCTCATCACTACAAGAAGCGTTGGAAATGGAACGCAAAGCCTTCGCACTCACACAGCACAGCAAAGAATCCTACCTTGCCAGCGTCGCGCTCTATCATATTGGAACAATTTTCTTTACCATGCAGCGCTATGATTCGGCTCTGAGCTACCAACACCGTGCCCTACAGCTTTTTTTGACCGATGGCAATAAATCGTATGCCATTCGCTCCTTCGATAATTTGGCAGCAATTTATGCGGCACGAGGGCAATACACCGAAGCCTTTGGCTTTGCCGAGCGCGGACACACGCTGGCAGATAGTTTTAATGTATCGCTGGACTTAGTGTTGATGAAAGAACGCCTTTCCGCGCTGCACGAGCGCACAGGAAATCCTACACAAGCCTTGCGCTATTTCCGTGAAACGACATCACTACGGGATTCGCTCAGTGTGCAAAATATTGAGCAACGCATGAAAGTGCTTGATATGATGCGCTCGTCCGAACAAACACAAAAAGAATTACTTTGGCGCGAAAGCGAACAAAAACATTTGGAATGGGTGCAAAAAAGCCTGATTGCAGCAATATTTCTGAGTAGTACACTTTTGCTTCTTGTTGTGCATCGGTATCGCTATGTGGCGAAGGCAGAGAGAGAATTACGCACGTATCACGACGTGGTAATGCAGCAACAACGCCAACTTCAAGAAAGCCACACAGGTTTAGAGCAAGCAAATAAGCGGCTTGCAGGTCTCAATTACGAAAAAGATGAACTTTTAGGCATTGTCGCGCACGACCTCAAAAATCCGCTCACGGCAATTATTCTTGCCTCGTCGGGATTAGGCAGAGAAGCCGAGCGCAGCCCAAACGTACCGTCTGCCCGCGTTCACACGCTCACGCAGCGTATCGGCTTGTCGTCCGAGCGCATGATGAACATTATTACCAAACTCTTGCGGAGTAATGTTTTAGAAGAAAAAGGAGTGGAATTACGTTTGCAAATGTTCGACATCACCGCGCTTGTCCGCAGCATTACCGACGAACACGTGCCGCACGCGCTCTCGAAGGGAATTGCACTGCACGTAGAAAGCCCGCCAACACCGCTCTACGCCTACGCTGATGCCAATGCAAGTGCAGAAGTCTTTGAAAATCTTTTAGATAATGCGCTCAAATACTCACCGCATGGTAAAAAGGTCTATGTGCGCTTGAAAAGCCACTGTTCAAGCAGCGCAACAATCAATCCAGACAATCCAGACAATCCAGATACCCATGCAGCACCAGCAAAAAACCAGCACCGAAATACTATTCGTCTGGAAGTGCAGGACGAAGGTCCGGGCTTGTCGGCAGAGGATATGAAAAAATTATTTGGGAAATTTGCACGGCTTTCGGCGCAGCCCACCGATGGCGAACAATCAATAGGTTTGGGGCTAAATATCGTCAAAAAGCTCGTCGAATCAATGCAGGGGCGGGTCTGGTGCGAATCGAAACAAGCAAAGGAATCGTCAGAAGAACTTCCGACAGGCGCGACTTTTTTTGTGGAATTACCTGCGCGTCAGGAATAATAAGAAGTGGAAAGTGAAAAATGAAAAATTGAGACTCTCGCCCAAAAGCGAGAGCCTCACAAGAAACATTCTACCCAAGCTCAATCTGCGTTGCCATCAGGTCTTCAAGCGTTTCACGCCGACGAATCAACTGCGCTTTGCCATTTGCAATCAGCACTTCTGCTGGTCGTGGTCGAGAATTGTAGTTAGAAGCCATCATCATTCCGTACGCGCCAGCATTGTGAAACGCCAAAATATCCCCCTCGCGGACTTCTGAAATGCCCTCGCGTTCCCACGCAAAATTATCGGTTTCGCAGATATAGCCCGCCACCGAGTATGTACGCGCCTCGCCGCTTGGATTGCTGATGTTCGTGATGTCGTGATGCGCCTTGTAGAACATCGGGCGCAGCAGATGATTCAAGCCAGAATCAACGCCCGCAAAGGTAGTGGCAGGTGTTTTTTTGATGACATTGACGTGCGCGAGCAGATAGCCAGATTCGCTGACCAAATACTTACCCGGCTCGAAACACGCATAAAAACTGCTTCCGCGCACCTTCATTTCTGCATGGCAGAGCGCAGAGAGCTTCTCTCCGAGTTCTTCCACATTCGTTTCCTTATCGCCGGCTTGGTACGGCACTTTGAAGCCACCACCAAAATCGAAAAAGCGAATCGAAGGAAAACGGCGACCTGCTTCAAGAAGTATTTGTGCGCCTTTCAGGAAAATATCGGTATCAACAATTTCCGAACCCGTGTGCATATGCAAGCCCGAAACATCAAGGTTGTATGCCTTGACAAGCTGTTCCAATTCATCAAGCTGAGTAATCGAAATGCCAAATTTTGAGTTGATGTGTCCGGTCGAAATTTTTTCATTCCCGCCCGCCATGATGTGAGGATTGATGCGGATGCACACCGGAACGCTTCCACCAAATTCTTTGCCTAATTTCTCCAGCATCGGCATATTATCAAGGTTGAGCTGCGCTCCTAATGCAATAGCTTCCTTGACTTCTTCAAAAGATGTATTATTGGGTGTAAAGAACATATCGCTTGCTTGAAAACCAGCTTTTAAACCGATTTTCAGCTCATTGACCGAAACCGTATCCAGTCCTGCGCCGCACTCCTTGATAACTTTCAAAATGTTGATGTTCGTCAGTGCCTTACACGCATATTTGATTTGATGCTGAATGCCCTGAAAGGCAGTATCTAAGCGGTTGTACTGGCGTTGGATGGTGGCTGCGTCGTACACGTACAAAGGCACACCAAAGTCATCAACGAGCGAAAGCATATCTACGCCGCCAAGCGTATAACGATTGTCCTGAAGCTGCATAAAAGAAAAGAGAAAAAAATGAAAAAAGATGAACGGATATGCTTTGGAAATGTGCTGTAAAAATACGCTAGAAATGCCGTGAAAATATTGCCTGAACACCTTAATCTACGCCATTCTCTTCAATAAAGCAAGATGTTGGCAGAGAAAATGTGCAGCACGAGTGAATTTTTTGTGGTATCTGATAAAACTGTGTACTTCTTTCCTGAATACGGAATAGTCCAGAGAAATAGAGAAATATTGAATACACATTTCGCTATAAGCGAAATTTGTTGTAACTTTGCAGCTGTATCAATACAAGAGAGGACTTTCGCACAATGTGCTTTTGAAGCTCACAGACAGAAATGTCTGTGCCACCAAAGCCAGTATCTATCAGTTTTGTAGTGGCACAGGCATTCTTGCCTGTGAGGTGTGCGAACGTCCTACAAGGGTTTTCCTCGTCCTTTTTTTTGATGTGTTCTTCATTTTTATTTTTCACTTCATTGTTCAATTTTTTTTAGAAAGTTTTGCTATGACAGATACGCTTGCAGCACCAACCGCATTTGATTTCGACCTTAGTTCTGAGCAAGCAGCAGTGCGCGATACAGCCCGCTCATTTGCAGAAAATGAAATTGCTCCTGTGGCATTGCACTTCGACGAAACACAAGATTTCCCGCATGAAATCTTCAAAAAACTTGGTGATTTAGGGTTTTTGGGTATTATGGTTCCGACCGAATACGGCGGAAGCGGTATGGGATATGTCGAATACGCTCTTATTGTTGAGGAAATTGCCAAAGCCTGTCCTGCGATTGCCTTGGGCGTTGCGGCGCACAACGGCTTGTGTACGGGGCATATTCTCCGCTTTGGCAGTGAAACCTTGAAAGCAAAATATTTGCCACGTCTGGCAAGCGGCTCCACAATGGGCGCGTGGGGGCTGACCGAACCCAGCTCTGGCTCTGATGCGGGCGGTATGCTCACAACAGCCGTGCAAGAGGGCGACGACTGGATTTTGAACGGCGCAAAGAATTTTATCACGCATGGCAACGTCGGCGATATTGCGGTGATTCTCGCCGTTACCGAGCGCTCCAAAGGCACAAAAGGCATTACGGCGTTTGTTGTTGATAAATCCATGAACGGATTTTACGGTTCAAAAAAAGAAAATAAAGTTGGAATGCGTTGCAGCGACACAGCCGGCTTGACACTCGACAACGTGCGCGTTCCAGCAGAAAATATGATTGGAAATCTGAACGAAGGTTTTATCCAAACTATGCAAATTCTTGATGGCGGACGTGTCTCGATTGCCGCATTGAGTCTGGGCTTGGCAGAAGCAGCACTGATGCACTCCGTAAAATACGCCCAAGCACGAAAGCAGTTTGGCAAGGCATTATCGGATATGCAAGCAACGCAGTTCAAAATTGCCGATATGTCGGTCAAGGTAGAAGCCGCACGTCTGCTCACCTTCAAAGCCGCATGGATGCGCGATAGAGGCATGAAAATGACCAAAGAAGCCGCCCACGCAAAGCTCTTTGCAAGCGAAATTTCGGTGCAGATTGCCGAAGAAGCCGTGCAGATTCACGGCGGCTATGGCTACACAAAAGAATATCCCGTCGAAAAACTCTGGCGCGATTCCAAGTTGCTCACCATCGGCGAAGGAACAAGCGAGGTGCAGCGCATGGTCATTGCACGGAATGTGCTGGCAGAGTGAATGCCAATGAGCCAATAAAATGTCAGTCACCACATCGCAAATGCTCAAAAGTCTCATGTACACTGTGTGCGTGAGACTTTTTTGTTGTGGAGAATGCTGCATCAGCGCACAAAACCCACTGTATTCACTTTTTGCGCCGATGCTACTACCGAATGCACTTGCGTTTCAATGCAGGAATGCCTATCTTTCGGGCGTAATTGCTTGCGTTCACCGTATTTTTATGCCTTTATGCCCACTACTATTTCTCTCGCCGTAGAACCTCAAACATCGCATCAAATCTCACTTGCAACCGAGCAAGTTCGCCAAACGCTCGAAACATTTTTACGCAAAGACCAAATTCTCACGCAGCCGATTGAGCGCATCGCCTACGCCCACGACGCAAGCTGCTACCGCCTTGTGCCAGAAGCAATCGTGCGCCCTGAGACGCTCGACGACGTGCGCCGCCTCTTCCTCTGGGCACAGCATCACCGCATTCCTCTGTGCTTTCGTGCGGCGGGAACAAGTTTGTCGGGGCAATCTATCACCGATGGCGTAATTGTGGACATGACGCGCGGCGCGTGGGACAGCCTCAACATTCTTGAAAATGGCGCAGTGGTGCGGGTTGGACCTGGCATGATTGGCGAGCGCGTGAACCAGCATTTGAAAAAATACGGGCGAAAAATTGGTCCCGACCCCGCTTCCATGTCGGCGGCAATGATTGGCGGCATCGTGGCAAACAACGCAAGCGGAATGTGCTGTGGCGTGGTGCAAAACTCCTACCACACGCTTGAATCCTTGACGTTCATGCTGCCAAACGGCGTACTTATTGATTCCAACGATACGGACGCAAATGCTGTTTTGGAGCGCACTTCACCAGAAATTGCACAAGGTTTGATGGAATTAAAGCGTGAAATCGAAGCAAACACGCCGCTTGTGGAGAAAATTCGCCGCAAATATCGCATCAAAAATACGATTGGTTATGGGATAAATGCGTTCTTGGATTACCACACGCCCGTCGAGATTTTACGCCACCTGATGGTTGGTTCGGAAGGTACACTCGGCTTCATTGCTGAGGCGGGCTTCAATACCGTGCCTGATTTGCCGATGAAATCTACCGCACTGCTCTTTTTCCCGACCGTTGCCAGCGCGTGTGCTTCGATTGTCGCCCTGCGCGATTCTGGCGCAGCCGCGCTCGAACTCATGGACTACGCCTCGCTTTCCGCCATGCGCGACCAATACGGCGCACCGCGAGAAATTATCGAAAAGCTCCCAACAACAGGTGCAACCTTGCTTGTGGAATATCAAGCAAAAACGAAAGAGGAACTAGCAGAATTGCGCACGGCTGGAGAACCCGTCATTGCTGGCTTGCAGCTTGAAGCGATGCTGGATTTTACCGAAGACGCAAAACAGCAAGCAATTCTCTGGAAGCTCCGAAAGGGCGTGATCCCTGTGGTTGCGGCGAAGCGTCGTCCTGGAACAACCGTTATCAACGAAGATATTGCCTTTCCGATTGAACACCTCGCCGATGGCGTAATTGCGTTGCAGGAGCTATTTATCAAGCATAATTACCCTGAAGGCGTGGTTTTTGGTCATGCGAAGGATGGAAACCTCCATTTTACGCTTGCGCAGAGCTTTGATACGGAAGCGGACGTGCAACAATTCGAGGGCTTACTGGATGACATCGCAACGCTTGTTGTGGAGCGGTTCGACGGCTCGTTGAAGGCTGAACACGGCACGGGACGGAACATGGCTCCCTACGTGGAAATGGAATGGGGCGCGGAAGCGTATTCGATTATGCAACGCCTGAAAAAGCTCCTCGACCCGCATAATATCGTGAATCCGGGCGTGATTTTGAATGATAATCCGAAAATTCACGTGCAGAATTTGAAGCCCATTCCGCAGGTCGAAAAAGAAGTGGATAATTGTATCGAATGCGGCTGGTGCGAAAGCAAATGTCCAAGTCAAGGATTGACGCTGACTCCACGTCAGCGTATTGTGGTCAGGCGAGAAATTACGCGCCTCCGCGAGGCAAGCCGCACGGGTGTTCACCTTGCAAACGCGCCCTTTACCGCATGGGAACTTGAGCGCGATTATGATTACTACGGCTTGGAAACCTGCGCCACCGACGGAATGTGCGCCACGAACTGCCCTGTCTATATCAACACGGGCGATTTAGTCAAGGTTTTACGCGGCAAGCAGCATTCGGACTTTGCGCAAGACAACGCCCGCACGATTGCCCGCAATTTCGGTTTTGCCGAAACCGTTGCAAAGTTTGGTGTCCGTGCAGGGCGCACCATTGCTGACTTTGGCGGTGGCAATGCGTTGAATAAAATTGGCGATTTCGTTGGCGATTTGCTGGGAGCAAGATTGCCGTCGTGGAATAAAAACATTGCCGCGCCTATCAAACTGCCCGCTACAAACCGCGTAAATGCTGATGGAAAGAGTGCTGATGCCGTGTATTTCCCCGCCTGCGTAACCCGCATGATGGGCGGCGAGCGCGAATACGGACGCGAAACAGGCGTGAACCAAGTGGAAATGCTCGTGCGCATTGCCGAGCGAGCAGGGGTGCGGCTCTGGATTCCTCCAACAAGTACAAAGTTTTGCTGCGGCACTCCCTTCTCCTCGAAGGGCTTCAAACCTGCCTACTTGGACATGATTGGTGCGACGATTGAGGAAATGTGGGACTGGTCAGATGGCGGACGGCTACCGATATTGACCGATGCGAGTTCCTGCACCTACACCTTCCGCAACGCTGGTAAAGACTTGGCGGACAGCCCGAAATTGCTTGAAAAATTCCAACAACTCCGCATTTTGGATGCGATTGAGTTTGCGCACGATGAACTCTTGCCAAAGCTCGTGGAGCGAGGCGCAATCACGCCTTTGAAGGAATCAGCCATGCTGCATCCCGTCTGCTCGGTGATGAAAATGGGCTTGACGGAAAAATTCCACAATGTGGCAAATGCGTGTTCGGAAAACGCTACCATGCCGATAAACGCTGGCTGCTGCGCATTCGCGGGCGACAGAGGCTTGATTGCACCCGAACTGACCGCAAACGCCACCATGCTCGAAGCCCGCGAAGCGCGTGAACACTCGTTCGACGGGTATTATTCCAGCAATCCGACCTGCGAACTCGGCATGACAACGGCGGTCGGGAAGGAATACCGGTCGTTTGTGTATTTGCTGGAAAAGGCTACACGCTAGTATTTGTCAGGCTTGAGAACATTGCCACCATTCAGAAAAAACGTAATTTGCCGAGATAGTTTACCGAAATAATTGCATCACTTTTGATTTTCTCCCTTTCTATTATGCCAATATCCTCGCATTCTACAAAGCGCATCACATCTCGTGTTTGGCGCACAACTCTCGCTCAGAAAACTGCCTTTTTTGTTGCTGTGTGCTGCATGGCAGCTTTGCTGGATTCTTGCACGGTGCTGAACGATATTTTCAATCCGCCGCCACCAAGCTACAAAGCAACGCCATGGTTTAGAGATGGCGTTATTACTGGTTTCACGAGTAATACGGAGGCAGCAAATCTTGACATCAACGACTTTTTGTACTCAGGAATGCTTGATATGTATTTTTGGAATGCTCGCGTTCCGAAAAATCTTGTTCCGTCGCTTACGAATTTCCCCGTGCCAGATTCGCTTCTGAATCGCACCATTACTCGCCCCGACGACCGTTTTAGTTTTATTGTGAAAGACGGTCGGGCGCATTTGGAGCAGCTTCAAAGCGGCGCGATTGCTACTCCGCTTTTTGGTTTTTCGACCACGTATTTTAGCGACACCAATCTTCGCGTAACACGTGTTTTGGTGGGGTCTCCAGCGCATAATGCGGGCTTGCGACGCGGAATGCGCATTGCCGCAATCGACGGAAAACCCGTGCCAACAAGCATTGACGCATATGTGAAAGTTCTTGAAGCCTGGGGAAATTCGCTCAGTTTGGACGTGGAAGATTCCAACAAAACCCGACGAACACTGAGTATGATGCGGGCGTTCTTCACGATAAAATCTGTTCCGTTTACGAAAGTCTTCACGGTTGCGGGAAAAAATGTTGGGTATCTGCCGTTGGTGAATTTTACGGGCATGGTTGGCGACGAGCTGACAAGCGCGTTTGCAACGCTTCGTGATGCAAACGTGCAGGAATTGGTCGTAGATTTGCGCTCGAATGGCGGCGGCTTTATTGTGGCGGCGGGACAGCTTTCTAGCTTGATTTCAGGGCAATTTTCAGGCACGCCATATGTGCAGTACACGCACAATGAGGTGTACAAAAGCAATAACCGCTCAATAAACATGACATCTCTGCCCAATTCGCTCCGCTTGCAGCGCGTGATTTTCCTTGTCAATGGCGGCTCTGCGTCTGCCAGCGAACTGACTATCAATGCGCTCAAGCCGTTTATGAGCGTCGTGCTGATTGGCACAAAAACCTTTGGCAAAGCCGTTGGGTCGTATTCTATTTTGCACGAAAAATCGGGCTATTTGCTGCAACCAATCGCGTTCAAATTCACCAATGCTCGCGGCGAAGCAAACTTCTTGGATGGCTTCCAACCCGACCGCGTTCTCGCCGACCCCATCGACCGCGACTTCGGTGATGCGCAAGAAACCTATCTCCGCACGGCATTGCAGTACATTCAAACGGGCGCATTTCCAGCAGCTTCTACCAAAGGAAATATCTCGAATGCCTTTTCAACAACGCAAGAGCCGCGCATGATGTCCGAGCAAAACGAGATTCTCCCTGCCCTTGCGCCGATAGAAAAGCGGTAACACACCGTGAAAATGAACATCTATGAACTTTCGCACACCTCACAGGCAAGAATGCCTGTGCCACTACAAAACTGATAGATACTGGCTTTGGTGGCACAGACATTCCTGTCTGTGAGCTTCACAAGCACATTTTGCGAAAGCCCTAATCTATACTAAAAAAGGTTTATTGCTTCAGATGTAGTCCACCTTTGAGGTGGACTACATCTCAACGCCTTCACTTTTTGATATGCAATTTTTAACCACTTTTAGTATACAATAAAAAAAGCCCCAGATGCCGATGAATACTGCGTCGTCTGGGGCTTTCTGCTGTTCTCAGCATGGCTTGTTGCTTCAGATTCAGATTTCAGATATTGTCCAGTTTGAACGGGAGGTTATCGCACAATCACCATTGCCTTCGTCGCACGGAATCCTGCGCTTTCCAGCACGTAAAAATACACACCCGCCGCTAGGTGCTGCGTTGGCACATCCACCACGTAGCGACCGCTTTGTAGCACGTTTTGTCCGCTCAAAACCGTATGAACTTTCTGCCCTTGCGCCGAATAAATTTCAAGGCGCACAGGCGCAGTTTCGGCAAGTTCAAATTCGATAGAAGTCTTATCCGATGCGGGATTGGGTGCATTTTGTTTCAATTCCGCAAGCGCATTTCCTGTTTTGGGGAATTGCAAATACGTCAAGTCGCAAATGCCCAGCGTGGTGAAAAGCGCGGTGGAGGCTTGCGGACGAATGCGCAAAAACATTAGCGAATCCGTGCGGAATGAGGCAGAATCAGGCTGGAGAGCAATATTCGACACCAGCGTATCTGGTACGGCAACAATAAACCGCAGCATTGCTAGAGTTCCTGCTTTCAGCGAATCCATATCCGCAAAAGCAAACGTCAGCGTCCCTTGTCGAAGGTCGGAGTTTGCAGCCACGCGCCCTTTCACGCCCTGCACAAGCCTTGTATCTACATACTTCAGCGAATACGGACTATACCGCATTCTGAGCGTAAAACCAAATTGCCGCAGCCAAAACGTCTGTCCGCGTAGCTGCGCGGCAATATCGCGGTTCAACACAATCGGCACGTTCACGGTATCGGTAATTTGCCCACGAATGCTGTGCGGCTGCGGACTTGCGGTCGCGGTAGTGAGCGTAAACTGCACGGGCAAATCCGTCAAAACGCCGCGCCCAGTAACAGTGGCAATCGTCGCAGAGGCGCATGGTTGCTCGCTGCGCACCCAGAGCGTTGTGTCAATGCGGTTGCTCGTGCGCGGGCAGTATTCGAGCGTGAGACGCAGCGTTTGCCCTGCGCGGAGGGAATCCGAAAGCGGCGGAACACTCGCAACAATGCGCACTTCAGGCGGTAACTGCACGAGCGAAATTGCCCGCACCGCTACATCGCCTGTGTTGCGAATGCTAAGGTCTTGACGGCGACAATCCAATATCTGCACGGAATCAAATTGCACGGGCAGTGGCTGAAGCGCAGCAATACTGGTTTCTTGGATGAATACTTGCGCTGAACGCGACTCCGGTGCGAGTGCTGGCTGCGTGGTATCACTGGTAACAACGCCGATGCTGTCAATTTCCATACGAAAGGCAGCGCGGCGCGGTGAAATACTCTCAAACTGCACCGATGCTTGCTCGCGGAGCGAATCCGTCAGTGGCGTAACGATGCGCACCTGCACACCGCCTTGCGTGGCGCGAATGGTCGCGCTTGATGCCAAAAGTGCCGTAATTCCTTGCGTTCTAAAGACTGTGTCTGTTCGTGATACGCCCACAAGCCGAACCGCCGTTGTATCGAAGCGGATTCGTGCGGTGATAATGCGCGGAGTTGCAGCAATAGCTGGTCGTGTGTAGGCAAATATCGGCACGGTCAAAGTTCCGCACGTTGTTGTGCGAAGCGTATCAACCGCGAAACTGGTGCTACTGCTCAAGGAAAGTCGCAAAGGATTGGGTGTGCCATTAAAGCCATCACCGCTGACAAGCACCGTCGTATCTTGGTCGCGGCAGGGCTCAGCTTGGTAAATCACCATGCGAGCTTGGTAGTTGCCCTGCGCACGCGGACGGAAGCCAAGCCGCACCGTTACTGGCGGTGCGTTGGGTTCGAGGCGAATGGGAAAGCTCGGCGACAGCACACGAAAAACATTCTGATTTGGCGAAAAGCTTATAGAATCTATCACGACGGGCTGTTGGGTTGGATTTTGCACCACGCTGGGAATGCTGAGAGCCACGCTTTGCGGCATAAGATTGTCGTTGTCCAACAAGGTTGCCGTGAAGGAAACTTGCGTGGGAAGCGGCTTAAACACGAAGTTTCGTCTGCCCGCGAGAATGACGGAATCCGTTGTTTGCCCGCGAGCATCTTCGACAACAAAGAGCATTCGTGCGCGGCTTGTAGCGAAGCGGTCTTCGGCTGGAATGCGCGGGCAATAGCGCACACGCACGGTGTCGGCGGAATTAGGCGGAATTTGATACGGCACTTGTCCCGACGGCGAGCGGAGCGATGTCCACGAAAACAGTTGCGGTGCGCCTCCGGGGATATTTGCCGAATCAATATCCACGCGGCGCACGGTCATCGGATTGACAAACGACGGATTTGACAAGGGAATACGCCGCTCCGAGCAGTCGCAGGGGCGCGTAAAACCAAAGGGAACTGGATAGCCGCCTAGCTCGAAGCGCACAACTTGCCCGCGTCCCTGCACTTCCCCGTCAATGCTCGTCGGACACGGACTCGCCGACACCGCCCGGAAACGCCCAGAATACACGCGGTCTTGCGTTGGCGCAAAGGCGACAATCATGCGGAATTGCTCGCGCGGCGCGAGCGTTGTAGGGAAAGGTCGGGGCTGGAAGCGAATACTGAAGCCATCAGGCAGCTCAAGGCGCGTCAAATCAAGCGGCACTTGCGAAAGATTCTCCACAACGACGGTATCAAGCCGCGTATCGCCCACTTCTACCACACCATATGCCACAACAGGCGTAGCAAAAAGCCTTGGCGCGACCGAGCTTGCGCGAATCACGATTTCCCACGGCTGTCCGCCATTCTGAAAGCGGAAAAAAGCAGCATCGGTGCGGTCTTGCGTGAGGTCGTTTGGAATGTAACGGAAAAGGAACGTTTCGCTTGAATTTGCGCGAATCGTTATCATCGAAACACTTGCACTAATTAAACCCGAAAATTCCTGAATACGCCCACCGGACTGGTCTGTAAAGCTCAAATTCGTGAGGAATTGGTCGGTATTGGTCAAGTTGCGAATAACGACGCTGTCGGTGCGAAACTGGCATCCAAGCACATTTTCAATACGTTTTACGGCGGAATCAATCTGAAACGTCGCCTGAACACCGCGTCCTTGCACACTTGTACAGGTTGTGAAAAAGCAGCGTTGCTCGAAAATGCAGAGTGTGTCGCTAACATTGCCTTGCTGCAAAGGGCGAAAGGAAATCGGCACCATGACTGTCTGGCGCGGAAGCAGCGTGAGTCCCCGTGCGCCTGTGAGCGCGAAAAACGAACCATTGCGAAAATAGAGCGAAACCCGCAAGGTGTCTTCGGTGCTGGGATTGGTGAGCGTTACTTGCCGCGAGCCAACTTGCCCAATAGTTACATCGCCAAAATTCACCGACGGCGGCGTAAGCATGGTTTGAAGCGCATTACCGCGTCCCGACACATAAATACGCTTCTCGAAGGTACACGCGCTTGCTGGCGTAATCGGTCCGCCCGTTGGAACGAGACTTGCGCGAATAATGACCGAATCCCGCACAAAACCTGCTTGCACGGGTGCGAAGCGGAGAAAATTGGGGTCAGCAAAAAGATTCGGACGCAGCAGCACGGGATAACGCACAGAACGCCCACGAACAAACGCTGGATAAATAACAGTATCAACCCGCACCGTTGCTGACGACGACGCACTTTCCCACGTAAAATCAACGGGGTCGCTGATGCCGCCTTCGGGACACTCGCGCCCAAAGGCAACGCTATCCAACCGCGCAAGCCCGTAGCCGCGCCGAATCACGAGAGCTTCCTCAATCAAACCCCGCACGGGAACAGCGAGTTCGGGCTGGCAGGGGTCGCTCGTGCGAAAGCGGAGCGTGTCGGTGTACAGCCCAGCACTATCGCGCTCGGCGGCTGCAAAGAGCATTGTTATTGGTACTGAGCCGTTTGCGGGGACAACTTGCGGTAAATTTACCCGCGCCTGAAACATCTGCGGACGAGTGCTGGCAAGGCTTTGCAGCGTTATTGGCTGGCTGCTGGTATTGCGCAAAGAAAATGAATTTATCAAAAAGGGAATTTCGCGGCAGCCCGCAAACAGCGTCGCAAAGGTAACAGACCGCACCGATGCTTGCACGAGCGCGTTACGCGTTACGCGAATGGGAACGCGGAGCGTGTCGCCGCAAGAGTTCGTGCGAGCAATGGAGAGCATTGCTTCCAAATCACCCGTGAAATTCGTTTGAAGGCGCACCGTTGCTTGCGTGGAAGAGTTTGGTGCAAGAGTGAAACGCTGACCCGTAGGAATGGAAAATAATCCTGCATCCGCACCCGAAATGCTGACGGATACTTGCTCGGAGCAGCTTGGGGCGATATTGCGAATTTGCACCGCGTAGGTGCGCACTTGGTCGCAGGAAAATGTTTCGGTAATCTGCGCGGGAGAAGCTGCCAGAACTTGAGGAATGGTGCGGGTTTGCGTGGGTGCGAGACACCGTGCGCCACTGCGGAGGTCGCCGGTGTTGCCGTTGTTGCTCGCGTCGCAGAGCGTTACCGCCGAAGCCGCTTCATTGCAGCGATAGTACAACACAAGGCGATTTTCATTTCCTGAGGTGCTCGTCAAGAGCGAGCGCGTTTGCCCGCAGAAAATCTCGCTTTGCGTGAGCGCACGCGACCACAAACGAATTTCGTCCATCTGCCCGCGATACGTGGCATTGCGCTCGCCGATGTTGTTCAAGGCGTTGGAATTGCCAATTTGCACCAAGAGCGAAGTATTTTGCGGAATACGCAGATTTGATGCGGGGTACATGGCATTCCGACTTTGCGCCACTTCCACGCCGTTGATGTACAAACGCACCGTTTGCATCGCACCATCGAAGACGGCAGCCGCATGAAACCACGTGTTGTAGCGGCTTGCAATGCTGGCGCGGACAATCGTATTATCGGTCGCTCCAAGTGCAGTTGTCGCGCCATTAACCTCGAAAACAAGTTCATCATTGGCTGAAATAGCAAGCAGCCACACATCGTTTACGTCAGCATTTGGTCCCCACTGCCCAGCGATGAATTGCCTTGCGCCCGATTGGCGCGTGGGATTCAGCCATGCTTCGACCGTGAGCGCGGTGGTGAGCGTATTTTGCACAGCAGTTTTGCGCACATCCACGTACTGCACTTGAGTGGATTGTTGCAGCGTGAGAGCCGCACCAATACAGGATTTGTCCACATCGCAGCGAGCTTGGGCATGGGCAGTATTTAGAAAAATGCTTGTTCCCAACATTTGCACGAAAAAGCACGAAAAAAGAAGCGCGTAGAAGAATCGTTTTTGCCAAGAGTACGGTATAGCAAGCACGGGTTTGAAAAAGTCTGAAGATGTGATAAACACTGGCATTGAGGGGTTTGGTGAAAAGTCCTGCATCCATCAAGGACAGGCGTAATTTCTCACTTTTTGCCCTGCTTTCAAAGGAAAAAGTCGTAGATTGAAGGGCGCAGACAAGAGTGTCTACGCTACCATCAGGCTTTATGGGGCTTCGGTAGAGCGGACACTCTTGTCTGCTCAAAAAAATGCTATTTTGCGAAAATCCTATACCGAATTTATACTAAAAAAGGCGAAGACGCTCCTCCCGTCCTACGGCTTACGCGAAGCGCAGAGTGCAGAAACGCTGCCGTAGTACGGGTTTTACGGTATGCGATTTCTACCCTTAGGAAGGCTCAAAAATTAAATGGATAAACTTCAACAATATTTAGTGGCACAGACATTCCTGTCTGTGCGTGTTGGTGCGGGCTTCAGGCGACGACCGTAGTTTTTTCCACAAACCTTTCTTCACTTTTTCATTGCCAATGCTTCACCTTGATTCCATTACCAAACGCTATTCGTCGGGCGTTCTCGGCGTAGAAAACCTTACACTCGGCTTGGAGAGCGGTGTTGTGGGCTTGCTCGGTCCCAACGGCGCGGGTAAATCCACCCTTATCCAAATGATTGCCACTGTGACGAAACCAACGTCGGGGACAATCACCTTCGACGGCGCGGATATTGTCAAAAAGCCAGACGCAATGCGCTCTCGACTGGGCTTTCTGCCGCAAGATTTTGATGTCTATGACAATCTCACCGCCGAAGAATTTTTGAGCTACGTGGCGGCTTTGAAGGGTATTCGCTCAAGGGCGCGGGTGATGGAATTGCTCGAAATGGTGAATTTGCATACTGTTGCAAAGCGCATAGCGGCTGGGTTCTCAGGTGGAATGAAGCAACGGCTCGGCATTGCGCAAGCACTCATAAACAATCCCGATGTGCTGATTGTCGATGAACCCACCGCCGGACTTGACCCCGAAGAGCGTATTCGCCTTCGCAATATCCTGTCCGAAATCGGCGGCGGCAAACTCGTGATTCTCTCCACGCACATTGTTTCGGATATTGAAGCCATTGCCACGCACATCGCAATCATGGCGCAGAGCCGCTTGCAAGCCTACTCCACGCCAGAAGCATTGCTCAAAACCGCCAAAGGAAGCTGTTGGCAGGGCGTGGTGTCGTCGGAAGCATTCGACCGCTTGCGAGTGATGGTGCGGGTTTCCAACGCTGTGCGCAAGGCGGATGGCGTTCACGTGAGCGTGGTTGCGCCCGCGCAGCCCTTCGATGGCGCGGTTGCTGCCGAGCCGACGCTGGAAGACGCATTTTTGCTCACCTTGCAGCGAGCGGGCGTGTCGCAAGCCTTACCGCAAAACGCTTCTCAAGGTACTTCTCAGGCAGGAGGTCGCTCATGGAAATAGCACTGCGCCTCTGGGCGATTGTCAAAACCGACGCGCTTTTGCGTTTGCGCCGCACCTCCACGCTTGTTCTCATGCTGATTACAGGCTTTTTTGCCTATTCGATGGTTCCCGACCCCGCAAGCGGACAGGGTTTGTTCGTCATCAATGGCGCACGAACTTTGTACAATTCAGCATCTATCAGCTTTGCAACGTCTATGCTGTGTTCGATGTTGGGCATTGGATTGTTTGGATTTTACATGGTCAGCAATAGCATTCGCCGCGACGTAGATAGTCACGTAGGCGGCATCCTTGCTGCCACGCCGATGCGTTCATGGGAATATTTATTTGGAAAATTTTTGGGTAATGTTGCGTTTTTGTCCCTGCTGACACTGGTGTTTATGCTGGCAATGATGGGAATGTACGCGCTGCGCGGGGAAGCACCGTTTGAACTGCTTGTGTTTGTGCGCACCTACGTTGTGATGTGTGCTTCGGCGACCGTGTTTGTCGCGGTTGTGGCATTGGTATTTGAAAGTTTGCCCGTCTTGTCTGGGCGCGTGGGGGATGTGGTGTACTTTTTTCTGTGGGTTGCCGCGCTCGCTGTTCCGATTGTGCAGATGGAAGGAAAAATGGCAGCACAGCGCATGAATACTGGCGTTGCAGCCTTGCCGCTTTCTTTTTCGGACATTCCTTGGGCGGCGTACATTGATGTTTTTGGTATGGGCGCAGGAATGATGAGCGTAAACGCACAAATGCAAGCTGTTTCCAATGGCTTTTCGATTGGCTCATCGCCTTTCGACCCGCATCTCGCGCCCGTTGTGCTGCGCGAAATCACGCTTCCGGGTGATTGGTGGCTGGTGAAAATACTCTCGCTGCTCGCAATGACGAGCGTTCTCAGCCTTGCCTACATTGCCTTTCACCGCTTCGACCCAACCCGCGTAAAAGCAACGGTGCGGCAGTCGCGGAAAAATATTTTTGCAGCAATCAATCTCGCCTTGAAGCCCATCAACACCGCAACAATGGCGGTGTGGAACGCTGTTTTACCGCGAATGGGCGGAAACGCTGTTGTGGCGGCGGTTCTGGGAGAATTATTTGTACTCATTGCTCAAAAGCCGCTCGCGCTTGTCTGCATTGTTGCTCTGAATGCCGCTTCATTCCTCATGCCGCTCGATTCTGTGCAAGCAAAGCTGTTGCCGATTGCAAGCGTCGTTTTTGTGATAACGTGTAGCAGTATCGCGCTCCGCGAGCGACAACGCGGCACGACAAGCCTCATGTGGAGCTTACCCGCAATGAAACCGCATTTTGTGTGGATAAAGCTCACTGCCGCATATTTGCTTGCGCTCGCACTTGTCGTTGTGCCGTTTGTGCGCCTTGTTGTGGATTCGCCAAGCACTGGTCTCAGCCTCCTTGTTGGAATGCTCTTTTTGTCCGCCGCAGCCGTCGCGCTCGGCACAGTAAGCGGCACGGCGAAGGTTTTCGTGGTATGTTCGTTGTTGCTGTTTTATCTGTGCTTGAATATGGGTGCAAACGTTCCAGCGATGGATTTTGCTGGCTGGTACGGCACGGCGGATACGGGTGTGCAAGCGGGTTATTGCGCGGGATCCGCACTATTGCTTGTGTTGGGGTATGTTGTTCATCGAATACGTGCAGAAGGACGCGGGAAGTATTTTTAACGAGAACCATTGCTTGTTGAAGTCAAATTGAGGGCAAAGGTTCACAATTTGAAAATAAATCTACGTGTTGAGTGCAGCATATCTTGATAATGTCTTGATAATGATGCTGAATCCTTGTATATTTCAGGTACTTTATACAAAAAAAGCGCGTCGGTATTGTGTGTGTTAAGAGAGAATAAATCAAGTATATACGCGTTGTGTGGCTCGTGTAATCATATATTCCGGCGTTGTGTGAATTTTGTGTGATATATTTTTCTTTCCTTATTTTTCTTCTTCGGAGATGTGTTATGAATACCTTGACGAATGTTGGTCGTACTCGGCAAATGTACTGCCAACAAAGCATTAGTGTGGTTGTGTGCTTGTTTGTGTGCTTTGTGTGTGTGGGCGGAAGTTCAGTTTTTGCGCAAGACGCATCATTGCTGGATTCTGTAGCGTTAATGCAAAAGAAAGAATTTACCTCGTTGGAAGAGGCTCTGAAAAATCCAAGCGCGGTATATCGTCTTGATTTGAGTTACAGTGGCTTGGCGGAGTTTCCACGTGAAATTGTGCAGTTGCCGAATCTCCAAAGCCTTAACCTCAGCAACAATGGGATTATTGAGATTCCTGTCGAGCTTGCAAAACTGACCAAATTACAACGCTTGAACCTCGCAACAAATGGTATCAAGAGGCTTCCAGCAGAAATTACTGCACTTAAAAACTTGAAATGGATTGATATTACGCAAAATCAGTTTTTATCAAGCGAACTCACAAAAATAAAAACAGTGTTGCCGCAAGTTGCTGTCCATGATTGAGCATAGCTACGCGATATATACTAAAAAAGGTTTAGTGTTTAGATGTAGTCCACCTCAAAGGTGGACTACATCTCATCTCCTTCACTTTTTGATATGCAAGTTTTACCCGTTTTTAGTATACCTTGTCTCTACGTGTTCTCACGAACAAACATCTGTACGGTTTATCGCCCGAAAAGGAAGAAGCAACAGGAAGAAGCAACAGGAAGAAGCAACAGGAAGAAGCAACGACGTAACCATACCACCAACCGACTAGCAAATGCGCACAGCAAATCGTGATACGGCATATCGGATAGCTGACACAGCTTGGAGCTTGTGTATTGTCGTGGGAATCACGATGGGCGCAGTGTATATCCCGCTGAGGCTTGTTCGCAATATTGACCAAAGTATTTTTTCCTATACAATCGCAATGACGGTAACGCTTGTGTTCATGCTGGATGTAGCCTATAACGTCTGGGTAACGCTGCGCTCACACGCCCACGACGAAGTAAACCGCTTTGCGGCACTGAAAAGCTACGCCCGTCGGCGATTGTGGATAGATGTGATTGCGGCATTGCCGCTGACGATGCTTCATGGCATAGACCCGCATTTAATCTTGTTCCGGCTCATAAAAATGGTGCGTTTGCGCGATATTTTTCTGTGGTGGCAGCGAGCAACAATCCGCTATTCCACGCATTTGCGGCTTATCTTTTTGCTCTATTGGATGGTTATGACGGCGCATTGGTGCGCCTGTGGCTGGATTAGCATTCATGGCGCACCAACTGGTGTGCCGTTTCGGGATTACTACATTCGCTCATTTTATTGGGCAGTAACAACACTTTCCACCGTTGGCTACGGCGATGTAACGCCAAAATCAAACATGGAAGTCCTCTATGCAACAGGCGTGATGGGGCTTGGCGTGATTATGTACGGCTACGTCATTGGCAATATCGCCAACATCCTGCGTAATTTGGACATGAATCGGCAACGCTATTACGAACACACCGAGCTTGTGCGCTCCTTTATGAGCAGTCGTAAGATTCCCAAGCCCCTGCAACGGCGCATTGGGGAATACTATGCCTATTTTTGGGAACGCCAGCTTGGACACGATGAAAGCCATATTTTATCGGACTTGCCGCCGAGTTTACGCACAGAAGTTTCTATCTTTTTGCGCCGCGATATTATCCAAAAAGCACCGATTTTCTGCAAAACCGATACGGCGTTTATCCAAGACCTCGCACAGCAACTACGTTCCGCGCTTTTCCCGCCCGGCGATGTTGTTTTTCGCTACGGCGAAGAGGGCGATAAAATGTACTTCGTGGCGCATGGACGGCTTGAAGTCGTGAATCGTCATGAAGAGGTCGTTGCAATTTTGGAGGAAGGTGATATTTTCGGCGAAGTGGCTCTGCTCTTGCAGCAGCCACGCTCGGCAACGGTGCGAGCGGTGGAATATTGCGATGTGTACGTTCTCGACAACAACGCTTTCCAAGCAGCACTGATGCGGCATCCGCGCTTTGGAGAAAAATTGCGGCTGCTTGCCTTGGAGCGTCAAGAACGTGCAGATAAGGAATAAATAAGGAAGAAACAAGAAATAAATAATGAGCGCACCGCCACCCTATCGCCTTCTCATTGCCGATGACGAGCCACCAGCACGAATGCTTCTCCGCGAGTATTTGAGCGGTGTGCAGGATGTTGTGCTTGTCGGCGAAGCAGAAAATGGCGCGGAAGCCGTCGCCGCAATCAACGCACTCAAGCCAGAGGCAGTGATTTTGGACGTGCAGATGCCAGAATTAACAGGCTTCGAGGTGCTAGAGCGCGTAGATACTGTGCCGCAGGTGATTTTTTCGACGGCGTTTAATGAATTTGCCGTGCGAGCATTCGAGGAAAATGCCATTGATTATTTGCTCAAGCCATACAGCAAAGACCGATTCGAGCGGAGCATGGCAAAGCTCAAAGAGCGCATGAATACTGCTTCGGCGAGCATTGCACATTTGGAAACACTTTCTCAGCTTTTAACGAATTTCCCGCGCCAAGAAACCACGCAGTTTCACACTCAATCGTTACCACACCATACACGTTCACGCCTCATGGTACGGAGCGGAAGCCGCATTATTCCTGTGCTTGTAGAGAATATCCTGTGGATTGAAGCGGCAGAAGACTACGCCGTTCTGCATACCGAGCAAGGGAAACTCACTTCCAGCACAGGCATTGGCGAACTCGAAAAACGCCTCAAGAGTGAGGTATTCATGCGGGTTCACCGCTCTGCCATCATTAACATTCATTACCTCAAGCACGTCGAGACCGACACATCGGGAAATTTAACCGTGATACTCGTTAATGGCGCGAAAGTGAAAGTAAGTCGCTCCTACACCGCGCAAATACGTGGTTTGATTGTATAAACATCCTGCTCTTGCTTCTTTGCCTCCACAATAGCACCATAGGAATGGTAAAAAAACAAGCGGTTAAAGTCAGTAGTGGCTTGAGACTTCTTGTCTGTGTTTGTCGCCTGAAGCCCGCACTAACACTCACAGACAAGAATATCTGTGCCACTGAAGTCAAAAAAGTTTATCCACTTAATTTTTGCCCGTTCCATAGCAATTTTCCACAACGCAGCGTATTTACTAAAAATTTGGTAAATTGCGGTTCTGTATTTCAAACGTTGTTTTCGACGTTGTTCTCGAACTTCATTTCGCATCATGCACTTCACCGTGAAATTTCACCATGAAAGCAAAGTACGTCAATCCTTTTACTGATTTTGGTTTTAAGAAACTCTTTGGAGAAGAAGCAAGTAAGCCGCTTCTCATGGATTTTTTGAATGCGATATTGCCCGAAGAGAGCAAAATCGCCGCGCTCAGTTTCAAGAATACTGAGCAGCTTGGCATCACGCAGATTGAGCGCAAAGCCGTGTACGACATCTATTGCGAGAATGAGCGTGGTGAAAAATTTATTGTGGAATTGCAGAAAGCCAAGCAAAATTTTTTCAAAGAACGCACCGTCTATTATTCCACATTTCCCATCCGCGAGCAAGCAGAGAAAGGCGTTTGGGACTATAATTTGCAAGCGGTGTATTGCATCGGCATTCTGGATTTCACCTTCAACGACTACGGCAACGACCCGCAGAAAAACGAAGTTCTCCACACGATAAAGCTCAAAAACCAGCATGGAATCACGTTCTACGACAAGCTAACGTACATTTATCTTGAAATGCCGAATTTTACCTTGCCAATCGAACAGCTTGAAACCCGCTTGGATACATGGCTTTACTTCATCAAGCATTTGGAAGATTTTGAGGTCATTCCCGCAATATTCAAAGACACAATCTTTCTCCAAGCCTTTGAAAAAGCCGAACTCGCCGCTTTTACTCTGTCGGAATGGGACGCATATGAGGCAAATTTGAAAATCTACCGCGACTGGAAAGGCGTTTTTGATACGGCAATCAGCGATGGCGAGAAGCGCGGTGTAACACGTGGCTTGGAAATTGGCGAGAAGCGTGGCTTGGAAATTGGCGAGAAACTCGGTTTAGAACGTGGGTTAGAGATTGGGCAAGAACAAGAGCGCATCAAAATTGCTCAAGCCTTGAAAACAAGCGGCATTGCGCCAGAAATTATTCAGCAAACAACTGGCTTGCCGCTTACACAAATTCAACAACTATAATGAAATCAACATCTTTTTTCCTTCATTTTTAGGAATGTTTATGTATCAACATATCAAACAACAAGACCCTGAATTGTACGCCGCACTCGAAGGCGAATACCGCCGTCAGAGCGATAAATTGGAACTTATTGCGAGCGAAAACTACGCATCGCCAGCTGTTTTGGAGGCACAAGGTTCGCTGATGACCAACAAATACGCCGAAGGTTATCCAGGCAAACGCTACTACGGCGGTTGCGAGTGGGTGGACGTGGCGGAAAATCTCGCTCTTGAGCGCGTCAAGCAGCTCTTTGGCGCAGAATACGCCAACGTTCAGCCGAATAGCGGCGCAACGGCAAATATGGCAGTGTATTACAGCTTCTTGAAGTTTGGCGATACGGTTATGGGCATGGATTTGTCGCACGGCGGACACCTCACGCATGGCTCGCCTGTGAACTTTTCAGGCAAATTCTACAACTTCATTCCCTACGGCTTGGATAAAGCCACAGGGCGCATTGACTACGACATGGTTGCGAGTTTGGCAAAAAAGCACAAACCGAAAATGATTACCGTTGGCGCGTCGGCGTACTCGCGGAACATTGATTACAAAAAATTCCGTGAAATTGCTGATTCCGTTGGCGCGTTTTTGTTTGCGGACATTGCGCATCCAGCAGGCTTGATTGCGAAAGGGCATTTAGATACGCCCGTTCCATATGCACACGTCGTCGCTTCCACGACTCACAAAACCTTGCGCGGACCGCGTTCTGGTATGATTCTGCTCGGCAAAGATTTTGAAAATCCATTTGGCGTAACCGCACCGAAATCCGGCAGAACCAAGATGATGAGCGAAATCGTGGATTCATGGGTGATGCCGGGTATTCAGGGTGGACCGCTCATGCACGTTATCGCGGCAAAAGCAGTTGCCTTCCGCGAGAATTTGTCCGATGAGTTTGGTGTTTATACAGGACAAGTCATCAAAAATGCGCAAGCACTCGCACAAGCCTTGATGAATCGTGGTTTCAATATCATTTCTGGCGGTACGGACAATCACTGTATGCTCGTGGATTTGCGCAACAAAGGCGTGAATGGCAAGGTAGCGGAAATTGCGCTGGATGCCGCCGGAATCACGTGTAACAAAAACATGGTTCCCTACGACGACCAGCCCGCGCTCGTTACTTCGGGCATCCGCTTGGGAACGGCAGCCATCACCACACGCGGCATGAAAGAAGCTGATATGGAGACCATTGCAGGCTTTCTTGACCGCGCAATCCAGAACACCAGCAGCGAAGAGGCTCTGACGGCAATCAAAAAAGACGTGTATAGCTTCTGCGCCGCATTCCCTCTGACGCGCCAGCTTTCGCACATCAATAATGCCAGCAACGGTTTTGCAAATAATACCTTCACGGGCAATGTGTTTTCATCGGGCTTGGACAGCTTGCAAACAGGCGCGGCAGTAGCGGCAGAAACGGTGGGAACAATTCTCGAAACCGTTGGAAGCGGCTTGAAAACTGCATTTAAGAAGTAATTTGCTCATTTTTTCTTGCAATGCCGCAGAATGTCTTGTGATATTCTGTGGCGTTTTTATTTCCATCTTACTGCAAATACTTTGCAATAAGAAAATTTTTCCGTACTTTTGCGTCATGGAATCAATCGAACATCTTCTAGAACACGTCCGAGAACGTGTACCACGCCTTACCAAAGGAAAAAAGGCTGTGGTGGAAATCCTCTTTGCCGCAGAGCATTCCATGACAGCGCATGAAATCTACGCTGCGTGGGAAGAGCGCAAGCAAGAACAGAGCGAATTCCGTAGCCTTCAGAATAATGTTCAAGATATTGATCTCGTAACGATTTATCGCAATCTTGAGCAACTGGAAAAAATCGGCATTGTCTGTAAAATGGAGCATTCGCAGGGAAGTTGGCGATATTGCCTTGCCGGGACGCACACCGAGCGGCATCATTCCCACACCATTTCATGCGTTTCGTGCGGCAAGCAGCTTGCCATTGGCGCGTGTGTGCTATCGGAAGTAGATAAAATCATTGCCGAGCGCACGGGGTTTCAGAATATCCATCACGTTGTGCAGTTCACTGGGGCTTGTCCCGAATGCACACACTAAGTTTGCATCAGTTCGCATTCGTCTTTACCACATTGTTGTTCTATTTTCACCTTCACCTTCACCATGCAGCATTTACCTTCGTCAAAATCTTCCCCATCGCTTATTTCCTCGCTTCGTACGCCTTTTTCTTTGCCGACAACGACACCGCTATCCTCTCGCTTTCTTGACCGCATTGGCATTGCGCTTTCTGGCTTGTGCATGGTGCATTGTTTGGTGTTGCCCTTGCTGGTGCCGTTTCTGACAACGCTTGCTGCTTTTGCGGAATCAGAATGGGCGCATCTTGCACTTGCCATTCTTATTTTGCCAACAGTGGTCTTTGCGGCATGGCGCGGTTATGCCAAACACGGACAAAGTATCGTGGTATATTTGCTCGTAAGCGGCTTATTTGCTGTGCTTGCGGCACTTTTTGCAGGAGAACATTTTTCTAATGAAACCCTCGAAGCAGGAATGACCACCTTTGGAAGCGTTTTGCTGATTGCGGGGCATTGGCAAAATCACAAGCATTGTAAAATGTGTGCAAGCGGAATCCCGCATAAACACTGAAAGAAAGGATGAAATTTGAGGGACGAAATCTGAGGGATGAAACTGAATGGAATTGTGCGGTTCATCTCTCACACCTCGCGGTGCATCTTGCCTCAGGTTACTTTCGCATTGCGCAGAATTTTCGCAAAAAGATTCGGTACAAATCGCTTCAGATACACGCCCAAACGCTCGCGTCCGCCGACGTACACTTCCAATTTTCCTGCCTCAACCGCCCGTATAATCCGCCTTGCGCACTCTTCCGCGCTCATGCCGTTTGCTTGCGCATCGTCCATACTTCCTTGTGCCACGCCGTCGCCCGTAACAGCATTCACCGAAACATTCGTGCGAATAAAACCCGGACAGACCATTGTAACGCTGATATTGTCTTGCCAAACCTCCGCACGAAGAGCATCGAAGAAGCCATGCAGCGCGTGTTTTGCGGCGGAATAGCCAGAGCGCATTGGTGTTCCAAATTTCCCAACAAGGCTTGAAATCACAACAAAATGACCACGCTTGCGCTGAAGCATTGATGGCAACAGGGCTTTGGTGAGCGCGACGGTACCAAAAAAATCTATTTCCATCACGCGCCTATCCACCGAAAGCGCAGTATCTTTGGCAAGCGAGCGTTGGCTGATGCCGCCGTTGTGGAACATAATATCTACCACGCCAAAGTGCTGTAAAGCTGATTCTACCTTGCTTGGGAGCGTATCGGCTTGTTCCAAGTCAAGCGGCAACAGCAATATATTTTCGCCAGCAATGCCCCGAAGCCGCATACAATCTGCCTTCACGCGCTCTAGCTCGGCAATGCGCCGCGAGGAGAGAATGAGCTTCAGATGGGATTTCGCTCCGCGCTGCGCAAGCGTGTGTGCGAGTGCTTCTCCAATGCCCGAACTCGCGCCCGTTATCCAAACAACGGTATGTTCGACGATAGTTGCCATGATGATTCCTTCCAATGATATTCCCAAAAAATATGCACCAATGCTCGCGCTAATTTGCACATTTTCCCTTTTTTTGCCCCAAAATTTTCTGCAAATGCGTAATTTTCTGGTTGCTACATCTGATGCCGTGCGTCCACCTCTGACGCGCTGTTGCTCATTCCCACAACCTCATTTTTTTTCACACCATTGCATATGAATCTCCAACACCGTATCAATAATATCATTCTCATTGAATCGCAGCATGAAAGCTGGAAGCCTGATAATTGCTACCCTTTCAGCGTATTGCATCCGCTTTTTGAATTACGCTGCGGTGCGCTGCGTTTGTTTGAAAAAGTTCGCGCTGCATTTCCTCTGGCACAACTCTTTGCACACGGACGGACGGCGCATATTTCCTCGTTTGGCGCACGTTTTCCCGATGTTTTGACACCGACGAGCGACTTCCACGCAGAGCGCGGAACGCTCCTTTTGCAAGCAAATATGCTGCTTTCGAGCAATGTTTGTGAGCAGATTCTCCACGCAATACACCACGAACACCACCAAGCAGAGACCGCACCAATACTAGTGTTTATGCCGCCTCGTTCTGTCGGCACACTTCCTTGTGCGGTATATTTTCCGCCTGAGAGCTGCGCCCCATCGGTCAGCATCGAAGCCTTCTGCGCACACGAGGAATCTGGAACGGGACATTTTGGTGAGAGTGCTGTACTAAAGCGGCTTGCAGAGCGCGATATACAAACGTTGGATGTGGAAAACGTTACCATCATTCGCTATCTGTGGGATGCAATCGCGCATTCAGCAGAAGCAATCAAAGACGATGCACGATTTTTTGTTATGAATGCAAGCGAGCGTTTAAGCGGCTTTCAGGGCGTGTACGCGCTCGCACCAGAAAATATCTACATCGGTGAAAACACCGCTATTGCGCCACTCGTGGTGATTGACGCTCGCAAAGGTGCGGTCATTATTGGCGCAAATGTAGAAATACAGCCACATTGCACCATCATTGGTCCGTGCGCGATTGCCGACAACGCCGTTCTCAAAGCAAATACGCGCCTTTACGAAGGCACTGCGCTTGGCGAATACTCCAAAGTGGCTGGAGAGCTGAAAAACACTATCTTTCAGAGCTTTGGCAATAAACAACACGAAGGCTGCTTAGGCTATTCGTTCATCGGAGAATGGGTGAATCTCGGCGCAGGGACTGACGTTTCGGACTTAAAAAATAATTACAGTACCATTCGCGTCCGCTTCGCAGCAGACAAATCCAACGAAATACACACAGGAACGCGCTCGCTCGGCTTGCTGGCTGGCTGCCACACCAAAAGTGCTATCAATACTTCCTTCAATACTGGCACAGTTACTGGTGTTGGGGCAAATGTGTTTGAGGCAAAACCAGATAAATACGTTGCACCTTTTTCATGGGGCGGTCTGCCAGATTCGCCCCGCTTCGATGAAGAAAAAGCAATCCAACTCGCACAAACAGTGATGTTGCGGCGGAACCGCGTTCTCTTTCCTGAAGAGGAACATTTGCTTCGTGCAGCCTTTCATGGCACAAAAAAATAATAACCTGAGCAATGACCAATCCGATGTGTGCATTGATGAAAATTATTATTTAGATTTAATCCAAATAAGACTTGCAAACCAACAAAACTTGTCCTAAATTTGAACTGTTATTTAGATTTAGTTCAAATAAGCTATGACAGTTCATTTCTTTTCACTAATTTTGTTGGTATGAATATGCAACGTTTTTTTATACACGCAAGTATTTGTGCGGCTTTTGTCGCTTCACTTGTTTTGACTTCGTGCGATTTGTTTCCGCCCGAAGCACTCACCATTCCCCAAAGCTACGACAGCACAACGTTTCGGACGAATGCCACAACGGAACTGCGCTTGAAATCAACGTTGGTAGCATTTGTGGATTCTGCAAAAACAGGACGCATTCAAGGGCGAAAAGTAACGGTGCAAACGCTCCAAAGCCTCTACACAAGCGGTTCTCCGAGCTTATCCGATATTACAACGGCTTGGTATCGCCCTCGCATGGCGACGTACATCACCGAGCTTGCCAATGCAAGCGGCACAAGCTACGACCCCGCTCGCACACCCGCACAAAATGGTCAAGGTGGCGTGTTTGGCATTGGTTCGGGTGCGTATTTGTTCGATGAAAATGGTTTGGAAATGGAGCAAATGATTGAGAAAGGTTTGTTTGGTGCTGCGCTCTACAACCACGCATTGACGCTGGTTGCGGGCGATATGCCGCTTGCAAATGTTGATAAATTTCTCGCCATTTATGGCGCGTCGCCCTCCTTCCGCAATAGCGACAACGTAAGCAAACACGGCGCAGAGCGTGATTTCTTCTCAGCGGCATATTCGGCTCGTCGCTGCGATAATTCTACAAGCGGCTTGTATCGCGCCATGCAGCGTGATTTTATCAAGCTCCAAGCCGCAGTCAAAGCGGGTTCGCGCTACTCCAACGACCGCCGCGCTGCGATAGATTCTCTGCTCCTGAACTGGGAGCGCACCAATGCTGCAACGGTCATCAATTATTGCATCGCCGTTACAACGACCATGAGCAAAACCACAACGACGCTGGATGAACGCGCTCGCGCCCTCCACGCCTACGGAGAATGCGTCGGGTTTTTGACAGGCTGGCGCACCGTTTCGCGCAAGCGTATCACCGATGCGCAAATTGACCAATATCTCGCATTGCTCAAAGCCCCTATTGACGGCACTCCGACATCGTTTCAGTTCATCACCGACCCTGTGTCGTCGTTGCCAAATTTGCAAACCGTCATCGCGGGACTACGCGGAATCTACGGCTTTTCGGATATGCAAATGGATCTGTTCCGTCGCAATTTGGTAAACGAGCAAATGCGCTAGACACCAGTAAATACGCACTGTGCGAGGCTCTCACTTCCCTAGTGAGGGTCTCGCTTTTTCTCAAAACATCACCACAAAACCTAGCATTCATGCGCTTTTTCAGCCTTTGTTTGATTTGCCTTTGCGCCATATTTTTGACAGCGTGTCCGCCAAACAATCCCAGTCAAGGCGGCACAAATACTGGCTTCGACCGCAAAAAAATGTTGGAAGACTATGCCGATAAACTCATTCTTCCGAACTATACCGACCTGCAAACATCGGTCAATGAGCTAGAAACGGCAGTACATTCCTTCGCAACAATGCCAAGCACCACCACGCTCACCGCCGCACAAGCCGCATGGGACAAGGCGTACACGGCATGGCAACACTGCGCAGGCTTCGATTTCGGTCCCGCCGACCAGCCGCTTGGAATGCTTTCTCAAGAACTCGGCACCTTCCCAACCGCATCAAACCTCATTGAAACGGCAATTCGCCAGCGCAATTTCACTACGAATAACTTCCAACGCGACACACGCGGCTTTCCCGCAATGGAGTATTTGCTGTTCAGCGATTCCACACTCGCGCCGCCCGCAGAGCGTGTTGTGATGCGCTTTACGAGCGATACAGCGCGGGCATCGGTTTTGCGAGCAATGATGCTGGACATCAAAACAAAAGTTGGCAACGTCGTGGTGATATGGAAGCCAGTAGCAGGACAACCAAGTTATCGTAATGGGTTTATTGCCAATGATGGCACAAATGTTGGTAGTGGAACATCATTACTTTTCAATACCTTTGCTGGGCATTTTGAGCAATTAAAAAACTTCAAATTTGGCGTTCCCGCAGGACTTCGTGCTGGTCAAACCCGCGCAGAATCTCAGCGCGTGGAAGCGTATTGGAGCGGGCAGTCTTTGAAATTTGCGAAAGAACATCTCGCTGCCGTTGAAAATGTCTGGGCAGGAAAAAGCAAAGCGGGACAAGATTTCACGGGCTTTGAAGAGTATTTGAATAGCGTGCAAGGCGGCAAAGACTTGATTGCAAGCACCAAAACACAACTCACCAATACCAAAAACGTCCTCGCCGCAATCCCAGCAACGACCACGCTTGCACGGAGCATCGAATCAAACGCAAGCACCGTAAACGCAGCATTTACAGAGCTTCAGAAGATGACGCGCTTTTTCAAAAGCGATATGTCCTCACTTCTCGGCTTGCAAATCACCTTCAGCAGCAGCGATGGAGATTGAAGAAAGGATGAAATCTGAGCGTAACGCTCAGGGAGGGCTGAAAGATGAAATTGAAGATTATCAAGTATTTCGCCCAAACAAGCAGTAGTGCGCCTCTTGCGGTTTTTCGTGTACTGTTTGGTGCGGCAATGGTGCTGAGTACGGCGCGGTTTCTCGCTTTGGGCTGGGTGCGTGAGCAGTACATCGCTCCAAAAGTCCATTTTCCGTACTACGGTTTTGAGTGGATAAAGCCTTTGCAGGAATACGGCTTGCCAGAAGCGAGTATGTATGCGGTCTTTGGCGCAATGTTGCTTGCGGCACTTGGAATTATGCTGGGTGCGTGGTATCGTGTGGCGAGTGTGGCGTTTTTCCTTGTGTTCACCTACGTCGAACTCTTAGATAAAACTTACTACTTGAACCACTACTACTTCGTCAGCGTAATGAGTTTTGTGCTGATGCTGCTTCCAGCGCATCGCACGTTTTCGTTGGATATTCGCCGCAAACCCGCACTGGAGCGTGATTCCGTGCCGCGCTGGATGATTGATGTAGTGAAATTTCAAGTAGGAATTGTGTATGCGTTTGCGGGCATTGCAAAAATCAACAGCGATTGGCTATTCCGTGCAATGCCGCTTGCAATCTGGCTTCCAGCGAATGATACCATGCCGATTGTGGGCTGGGCGTTGCGCTACAAAGAAACCGCGTATTTGTTTTCTTGGGTGGGAATGCTCTTTGATTGCACCATTCCGTTCTGGCTTTCGTGGAAACGCTCACGGGTACTGGCTTATACGGCTGTTGTTGTCTTTCATACACTAACAGGCTGGATGTTTCAAATTGGTGTTTTTCCGCTTGTAATGTGTCTCGCAACGCCTATATTTTTTTCGGAAGAATGGCATAAGCGCGTGGTTGCTTGGTTGCAGCATTCTCAAGCAACACAGACAAGAATGTCTGTGCCACTAGAAAATGAAAAAAAATGGCGGTGGACTCGGTATATTCTCATTACGCACTGTTTCTTTCAACTCCTGATTCCATGCCGCATCTGGCTCTACGATGGCAATATGTTTTGGACCGAAGAAGGCTACCGCTTCGGCTGGCGCGTGATGCTGATGGAAAAAGCTGGCGACGCAACATTTTTCGTAAAAGACGCACAAACAGGGCGCGAAGGTGTGGCTCTGAACCGCGAGTTTTTGAACACGCATCAAGAAAAGCAAATGGCAATGCAGCCCGATATGATTTTGCATTTTGCCAAAGTGTTGAAAAAACACTATGCAGCGCACGGCATGGCAAATCCTCGTGTTCGCGCTGAGGTGTATGTAACGCTGAATGGTCGTCCGAGCCGCTTGTACATTGATTCAAGCATAGATTTGACGCGGCTTCAGGATGATTTTTCTCAAAAAAAATGGATTCTTCCTTTTCGTGAATAAATGAACTTTTTATACGTACAAATATTCTTTTCTTCAGTGGCACAGACATTCTTGTCTGTGAGTATTGGTGCATGGTTCAAATATAAAACACAGACAAGAATGTCTGTGCCACTATTGTTTCTTTTATGTTGCATTCCCGTAATGGCTCAAGAAACCTCACCATTACGCGGTTCGGTTGTAAATGGGAAAGCTGTTGCGGGTGCAAGAATTATGTTGAATGGCAGTAACAATGCGCTCTTTGGCGCAATTTCCCAAGCAGACGGTACATTTGCAATTCCCTCTGTGCCGCATGGAATCTACCGTTGTACGGTGTCGGCGGCATTGTATGATACACTGCGAATGAGCCTGACCATTCCAATAGAACAACCTCTAACGCTCCGCTTGAAAGAACGCGCCTTTACCACAAAGCAAGTAACGGTGCGAGATAGAAACGACAACGGCATGGGAATTGGTGCGCTGCGTGGGGTGGAAGGCGCGGCAATTTACGAAGCAAAAAAAACGGAAGTCATTCGCTTGGACGACATCACGGCAAATAAAGCCGCCAACAACGCCAGACAAGTATTTGCGAAGGTTGCGGGCTTGAATATCTGGGAAAATGATGGTTCGGGCTTGCAACTGAACATCGGCGCTCGCGGGCTTAGTCCCAATCGCACAGCGAACTTCAACACGCGGCAAAATGGCTACGACATCGCCGCCGACCCGCTTGGTTATCCCGAAAGCTATTACACGCCGCCAGTGGAAGCACTCTCCACAATAGAAGTAGTGCGGGGTGCAGCGAGTTTGCAGTACGGAACGCAATTTGGCGGGATGCTCAATTTTATTTTCAAGCGTGGCGCGGAAGACAAACCAATCGAGGTTTCAAGCCGCCTCACGGGCGGTTCGTTTGGTTTTCTCAATTCGTTTACGTCGGTTGGTGGAACAATTTCTTTGGGCAATGATAACCCAAACGACGCATCAAATCTTGCTTCTAGCCAATTCATACCAACGCTCAATTACACCGCCCTGTACCAATTCAAGCGCGGCGACGGCTGGCGACCCAATTCCGGTTTTTGGCAGCACCAAGCATTTGCCTCGCTTCAATGGAAACCCGCACGGAATCTCACTCTGACGAGCGATTATACCTTCATGCAATATCAAGCACAGCAACCAGGCGGCTTGACTGATGTTATGTTTGAGCAGAACCCGCTCCAGTCCACGCGCGCGAGGAATTGGTTTCAGGTGAAATGGAATTTACTTTCGCTGACGTTAGATTATCGCATTTCCGACGAAACCCGCTTGGAAAGCCGCTCGTGGGCGACATTCACAGGACGCGACGCGCTGGGAATTTTCGAGCGCATCAACGTTATCGACTTTGGGCAAAATCGCACCATGATACGCGACGTAAACCAAAATCTTGGCAATGAAACCCGCATCGTGCATCACTACACGCTTCCGCTCTTCGGACACGACAAGCCTTCGACCGCGCTTGTCGGTGTGCGGCTTTTCAAGGGTTGGACGGAAAAACAGCAAGGCGAGGGGGATAATTCCTCGTTTCCGCGCTTTCAGTATCGCAATCCGAGCAATCTGGAAAATTCGGACTACATTTTCCCAAGCAGCAACGTTGCGGCGTTTGCCGAGCATATTTTTTCGATAACGCCTGAACTCAGCATCACACCTGGTGTTCGTTGGGAATTTATTGGCACCTACGGCGATGGTTATTTCAAAAATCGCGTGTTCGATTTTGCAGGAAATATGGTTGCCGAAATGCGCACCAATGAAACGATTAACCGCGAACGCTCGTTTGTGCTCGCGGGCGTGGGTGTGAGCTACAAACCCCGCATGGAATCTATCGTGGATGCTCGTGGTGCGATGCCCGTTGCACTCGAAGTGTATGGAAATTTTTCGCAAAATTATCGTGCTATTGAGTTCTCGGATGTTCGGATTGTCAATCCAAATTTTGCCGTCAATCCAAACTTGCAGGATGAACGTGGCTTCAATGCTGATGTGGGAGTGCGCGGGCGCGTGGATGGCGTGTTGTACTGGGATATTTCCGCATTTGCAATGAACTATGACAAGCGCATCGGGCTTGTGTTGAAGGCAGATGCGCCGCCCTTGTATTTGCCGTATCGCTATCGCACGAATGTGGCGGATTCGCGTACACTCGGCATAGAATCGTTGGTTGAGGTGGATGTGTGGAAATGGTTTTTTGCGCGAGAGATTGAAGGAATTGGCGGCAACACAAGCAATGGCGGCTCTCGCAGCGTATCAGTCTTTGTGAATACTTCCTTCACCGATGCTCGCTACATCAACACCGACGACCTTTCCATTTTGAACAAAGAAGTAGAACTCGTGCCGCCGACGATGCTGCGCACAGGCGTAACGTGGCGTGAATACGCGCTTTCGGGAATGTTTCAAGCAACAGCGCAGTATTCCTACGTCCACCGCCATTTCACCGATGCGACCAATGCTATTCGCACCTCGACGGCGGTGAACGGCATTATTCCAAGCTACGCGGTTACAGATATTTCGACAAGCTATAAATATCTTGGAGACGGCATCAAATGGACGGTTGAAGCGGGAGTGAATAATGTGTTTGATGCACGATATTTTACGCGCCGCGCCGAAGGCTATCCTGGACCTGGCATTATTCCTGCTGAGGCGCGAAGTGTGTACGTTACGCTGGGCGTTACGTTGTTCTGAGAGCGCACAAATGCTCGTCTTGGTAAAAAAATTTCTGAAACCTCTCTTGCTCGTGGTGCGGCAGAGGCTGCGTTGTGATGGAAATGTGCATAAAAACTATCCTCGAATCAAACACCTTGAATTCAAGCACACCAAAACTTGCCAAACGCTAAGATTTTCTGTACCTTTGCACAAGTAAACTTTTTTGTCATCTCTTTCCTCAAAACCATGATCATTACCACTACTTCCACGCTCGAAGGCTATCGTATCAAAAAATACCTTGGTATTGTGACGGGCGAAACGATTGTCGGCGTGAATGTGTTCAAAGATATGTTTGCGGGTATTACCGATGTTGTTGGCGGGCGTTCTGGCACATATGAGCGTGAGCTAGAACGCGCACGGCAGCTTGCGTTTCAGGAAATGGAAGAATTAGCAATCCAACGCGGCGCAAATGCAATTATTGGTGTGGATTTAGATTATGAAGTTCTCGGCGAAAAAAATGGGATGATGATGGTGAGCGTGAATGGAACAGCCGTGATTGCAGAATAAAAAGGTAGAGTAACTAGTCAGGTCATGATTTTTTAGGACGCAGATGAAGATGATGGAATGGATGAAGATGATGAAAATGCAGAAAACATCAACAACGGATGAAGTCT
>RDXM01000003.1 GCA_004292595.1 Candidatus Kapaibacterium sp.
TAGAGCGGTGTGAGGTTATCGAAAATCGTGCGGTCGCGCATAATTTCTGGGTCCACGTAATTGACCCTATCCACCTTCAAGAGCGCGAAAAATCGCTCTGCTTCTTTGGGCGGACGCACTTGTCCATTCACGGTGTCGCCGGTGCGCAAGCCAAAACGTTTGATTTGGGAGGGCGAAACGTAAATATCATCAAGCGATGGAAGATAGTTGTAGTGCGGCGAGCGAAGGAATCCATAGCCATCGGGCAGAAGCTCCAATACGCCTTCATTAAAGGACATCGCATTTGAGGGTTCGTGGCGTTGGATTTGAAATGCAGCAGCAGCTTCCGTGATTTTGAAGATTAAATCTTGCTTGCGCAAATCTGTAAAATCGGGAATGCCAAATTGCTTTGCGATGCGCGTTAATTCAGCAATTTTTTTGGTTTGCAAATCACCAAGGTCGAGATGCGCCGGATTGATGGAATCAAAGAGCGGAGGCGGTTGTGGAGGCATGAGAGAAGTGATAAAAAATGAAAAGAAAGAATTGACGATGAAACAACACGGCAATCAATTATTGGATATTGGACGGTGTTTTGAATAGACTTGTTTGCGTTAATACAGCAGCCATAGCACCGCCTACAAGCACGTATTTATGCGCTTATCAAGGAAATTTTCACAATAAATGAGAAGTGTGTATCGCGCAAAGAACGATACAAAAGCAGCGCGAGATAGTGTTCATCACCTTGATAGTACGCACTATAAAAAGGTCTATCGCGCAAGGTTCAATGAAAATAGTTCAAATGAAAAACGGCTCAAGAAAGACAGAGAAAACACGCAAACACAACGGAAAGAAAAGGCTCTCTTCACAATAATGAAAAATGAACGAGCGATGAAGCTACATTGAGCATCAAAAGGGACTCTGCATTAAACAAAGCGAGAATGCAACGAAGGGAGTGTAAAGATATTTTCACGGTGTGGGGCGTGTTTGCAAGCGCGGTTTCGGGCTGGTGCCGACAAAGTGCGCTTCAAAAGCCAAGGGCGAGAAGAAGCCGCTTGAAGGAGTATTGATATGTCAAACGAAAGAAGAACTCACGCCGCAAATATAGTGCTTTTTTTGTGATACGCAATGTGATACGCAAGAAATACACGCAAATTTTTCAAAAAATTTCTTTTCTGCCACTGCGTTTCCGCACCCATTTTCTTTTCAAGGAGACCTTTTTGTCCGAGATTTCATCAGCTTTTCAAGCTCTTCGCGTTTGCGAGGAAGTGCCGCAGAAAGAAGAACGGGGTCGCCAGTTGTAATCAAAATATCATCTTCAATGCGGATGCCGATATTCCACCACTTTTTATCGCACGGACTATTTTCGGGAATATAAATCCCTGGCTCGCAGGTAAGTACCATGTTCGGCTGAAACTGCCCATAGCTGCCTGCATCGTGAACATCCAGCCCAATGTAATGCACCGAGCCATGCGGGAAGTAGAGTTTGTAATCGTCGGGCTGAGTAATGATGCCGAGTTTGAGGAGTCCAGCACGAATAACTTCCACCGCTCGGCTGTGCGGCTTGCGCCAGTCCACACCTGCGCGATATTCCTTGATAGCCGCTTCTTGTGCCGCATAGACGATATCGTATAGGGCAGCTTGTTCAGCAGAAAATGTGCCAGAGACAGGAATGGTGCGGGTTATGTCGGCAGTATAATTGTGATATTCTGCGCCACAATCCATGAGCAGAATCTCGCCAGAGCGCATCTGACGACGGCTTGCTGTGTAATGCAACACACAGGAATTTGCTCCAGCTCCGATGATGGACGCATAGCCAACATCTTCGGCACCGCGCCGCTTAAAACCTGCTTCCATTGTGGCTTCTATTTCATATTCAAACATTTCAGGTTGGGTTGCGAGGATTGCCTCGCGGTGCGCTGCAATCGTAATCTGGACTGCTTTTTTCAGCAATTCCACTTCGTGGGAATCCTTAATTTTGCGCAATTCTCCAAGCAAACGCTGGTGAGAGCGCACAGTCAAGCTCGGATATTGTTTTTTCAAATCCTGCACCAATATTTCTTGAATATCAAGCGAATCGTCCAGAAACGGCTTTACGACGAGTGTTGTGGGCAGTTCGGTAATAAACGTGGTATCGTGCGTGGCAGCCAATCCTGCCAGAATGCCGCGTAAATGCTTGTTTTCAACAGCCATAATACCATACAATTCTCGTGCGCGGCGCACACCTGTAAGCGCACCCGTCCAGAGTTGTTGCTGCGCATCGGCGGCTTGCACAAAAAGCAAAGCGGTATGCTTAGTGCGCGTGGAATCAAGGGAGTCTGGAAGAATGATACCGCGAGGAGCGAGAATGAACGCGCTTCTGGCTTCGGAAAAGCCTGTTGTGTAGAATACATCACTGTTCTGGCGGTATTCATAATTAACATCATTTTGGCGATTCCGCTCATCTGCCGCAAACATCACACAAAATGATTTCTCTGATAGTGCCGCAGAAATGCGTTCTCGGCGCTCTTGATAGCGTGAAAGCGGCGCATCATCGGCATTGCGACCTGCAAGCCAGTATCGCGCTTCGAGCGGCTGCGAAAATGCGTGGTTACTCGTCGCCACGACAAAAATGAGCAAGCAACAGCCAGAAAGAAAAGCGAAAAAATAGCGTGAAACATGAGTTAGAAAAAGATAGATAGGCATTGTTGGCAGAAAAATGGCGGTAAAAAATAGTTATTCTCTGCACAATGGCAGTCTTGCAAAAATATACTAAAAGTGGGTAAAAATTGCATATCAAAAAGTCAAGAAGCGAGATGTAGTCCACCTCAAAGGTGGACTACATTATGAAGCAACAAACCTTTTTTAGTATAGTATATTTTGCATGAAAATTTCATCGTTGCTACAGCCGTGTAAGTCTGTTGGCTCTGCAATTGCACTTGATTTCATGCGCTCTCGCAGTCTATTGGTGCGTGAATTGTTCATGTTTTCTTATGATTTTTTCATAGTGGAGTATTCTGTACGGCAGATGTGATACCGTTTTGACTGTATTTTGAATACTTTGATTTGAGCAAGGCAGTATGCTGCCTTGTTTCGGAGAATTGAAACTATTCATTTTACAATCGAAACGGT
>RDXM01000159.1 GCA_004292595.1 Candidatus Kapaibacterium sp.
TTTGGGCTACTGTGAATATGATTGGTGTTGGTAACTCAAACATATCACGGGTGGGCGACAAATCGCTCACTTTTTTACTGATTTATGCAACAAAGCCCTAAAAATGGGTAAAAATTACATATCGAAAAGTGAAGGCACTGAGATGTAGTCCACCTCAAAGGTGGACTACATCTGAAGCAACAAACCTTTTTCAGTACATATCCACCTCATTAATCCTTGCTTGCAGCCTCCACAGGCGTTTCAATAATTACCTGAACGGTGCGATTGTAAAAGCGTCCTTCGGGCAAATCATTCGGGAAAAGCGGATCTACCTCGCCAACGCCCTTAGAATCTAGTGTTTTGTACTTTCCTGTGGCTAACCGCGCCACTTCTTCCTTTGCCTTCGCACCGCGCGAGGCGGACAGCGTTTGATTGTATTCATCCGAGCCGATAACGTCCGTATGACCGACCACAAGCGCGTCGGAACTGGTCGTGAGGCGCGGCAACACGTATTCTCGAATAATGCGGCTGTTCATTGGTCCAACGTCGGATTTGTCGAAGGGAAACATGATGAGATTGTAGCGTTCAAGCGTCTTATCGGCGACATTTTCCCGCTTTTTGTCGGCAGTGCTAATGCGCCGCACGGGAATTGTTATCGCATTCGACAAGCATTCACGCCCTGTTGCATCGGTAACGGAAAAAACGGCGGTGAGCGCGGTGTCGCCAAGCGGGAAATCTTCGCTCGAATTTCTCCAATTCCATGAAAGTGTGCCGTTGGTTGAAATATTGTCGAAGCGTTTCCATTCCTTGCCTGCGCGGTAGATGATAAGCGCACGTTTTGTGCCTTGCAGCGTGGAAGCCGCACCGCTAGTGGTCTTGAGCGCAATATTGCCCTGAGAGCCGCTTCCTGTCTGCTGCTGCGACAATTTCGCTCCAGAGAACGAAAACCCAACGCTCGGCGAGGGCGTAGAAATGGCGGGCGTTCTATCCACAACGGGCTTGATAATATCCCAATCATCGGCAAGAATTTCCACGCGGCGATTTTCCTCTGCACCTAAGGAATCATCGCGGTTTGAAGGAACGGCGGGCAGGTCTCGTGCGCTCACTTTCATGCGCTTTTCGCTAATCCCCCAAACGTCGCGCAAATACACAAAAACCGCATCAGCACGTGTTTTGGAGAGACCCTTCGCCTTTTCTGCTGCCGATTGCTGGTCGTTGCAGCCGACAATACTTATCGTTGATTTTGGGAATTTCTGAAGGCGCGAACCGAAGATGTTCAAGGTGTGGTAGTATTTGTCCAGCGTTTCGCCGCGCAAACGTTCTTCATCGAAAGAAGCGGCTTCCTGTGCGCTTTTGAAGACGTGATAGCGCGTCGGCATCGTTGCTTTTCCTTCCTCGAAAAAGACGTAGTTCAAAATTCGATTCACGCTCACGCTCACTACCTCTTCCATGATAAAGCCCTGAAAGCCTTCCCGCATCAGCTTTGCCGTCGAAGCGCGTGGCGTAAAATCGCGCTTTTCGAGCGTGGCGGCAAGTTCGGGACGCGCTCCGAAAATGAGTTCAACGGGTGCAAGTTCAGGCATTGCCTCATATGCGCCGCTTGCTGTTACCTTCGGGCGCACCAGTACAAGCGTTTGCGTGAGTTGTCCGAATTTTGCGTGTTGCGCAGTAATGGCGAGGCGAAGCGTGTCGGCGGGCTTGTCGAGCGGACCAAAATCGTAATCGTTGAGAACGGTTTCAAGCGTGGTGCGGTTGCGACCGTCCAACGCCTCGCGCAGAGTGCGCTTGGTGATGGGATTATAGACGCTCACTGTTGCGGCGGTGTTCTGCTCGCTGCAACCGTCCAGAACCCGCACCGAAAGCGGGATTGCGAGCGACAATGAACTTTGCGGCACAAATGCCATGAACATATCGTAATTACCCTGTGCATTCGGAATATCGGTGCGGCGCGAGGCAAAGTAGAGAACGTCGCGTGAAGCGGGTGTAGAAAGAAAGGCTTCGTCGGCATCAGTGTTTATCGGCTTTCCAAGGTTTCGCGGCTGCGACCATTTGTCTTTTTGGTCGCGCACCGACACATAAAAGTCTGTTTTGCCATAATTCGGCTGATGTCCTTCCGACGAAAAAAACAACTCCCGATTATTTGCAGCAATGAACGGTGAAGAATCCCGAAACGGCGTATTGATGCTGTTTCCAGCATTTTTTGCGGGCAGCCACACTCTTTTTTGCGCATCGTAGTCGGAGTACCAAATATCCATTTCGCCAAGCCCGCCCGGACGCGACGAGGCAAAGTACAAACGCGACCCATCAGGGCTGATAGATGGCTGGCTATCCCAATCTTCAGAATTGACCGCCGTGCCGAGATTGCGCGGAATGCCCCATTCGCCCGTCTCGGTCAATTCCACCATGTAAATATCGCAGGCATAATCAACGTCGGATGCCGTTGCCGACTTCTTTTTGCGCAGCACATCGGGGCGGTCGCAGCCCGTGAAAAACATCGTCCGACGATTGGCAGAAATGGATGGAATACCTTCGTTCAGCGCAGTATTCAAGCCGTTGTCCTTCTGCCTACGCAGCGTGTCCATGTTTATCGGCGGCGTAAAAACGGTATCAAGGCGGTTCTGTTTCTGCACTTGCCAAAAGTCGTGCGAAATCGTTGTTGCGTTCAGCATTCGGCTTCCGGGACGGTCGGAAATAAAATACAGCGTTTTGCCATCGGGACTAATGCTGGGCGCGTAGTCCAAACCCGCATGGTTAAGCGGTTTTCCAGGATTGACAATACGGACATTTTTTGCATTGAACAAATCTCCTTGCTGGGCAAATGCCGTGTTCGTGAAGAAGCAAAAAGCCATACACGCAAGTAAACATGAGCTTGTGAAGGAGAAAATAGGGTGCAAATAAAAAAGAAGTGTGTGCATGAGCGAGAGAGAAACGGGAAGAAGTGAGCAGTTGCAACAGATTTAAAACAACATGAGAGCCTGATTCGTAAAATCAGACCCTCACTACCGCGTTTGCGGTTTAATTACTTGCGTCTTGGAGATTCATTTTCAACGTGAGAAGCACTTGCAGCGAGCCAATGCGGAAATCGCGCCCCGCTTCGGACATATTTGTCAAAGGAAAAATATACTGCACAAAGGGCGACAAACGGAAACGTCCACCTTCTTTGCCAAGCGGAATTTCTGCGCCCGCAGCAAGGCTTAGTCCCAGTTGCACAGCATTGACGCTATCGACAGGAGTATCCTGCACCACGCGCCGCAAGCCGCCTGTGCCAAGCGAATCCGTTATGATTTCTACCTGCGAAACCTCACCGTTGGGAAGGCGCACCGTTGGCTGCTCGACAATTTTTGTATGGCGAATGCGGCTCGAAAGAACATATCCAACTTGAACGCCGCCTTGAAAATACAGGCTTTGCAGCAATCCTTGTGCTTGGGTGAAGGGACTCCACGCTAAGTAGGGCGTGAGCGTGAGCATGGAAAAACTCGCTTCGGCAAGGTGGCGGAACAGAATCGGAACGATAAAAGACTGCCCGCGTTGCACGAGCGATTCCACCGGAACCCGCTCGTATTCAAGGAAAGCAGACGCGATATTGCGCTGCTCGTACAAAAGCCGCGCTCCAAAATTCACCGTTCCCAGCCGCCATTGCGGGCTTGGGCTAAACAGGTTTTTTTCGTACAACAAACCCACCGTCGGACCAATACCGAAGCCACCTGCGAAGGTGCAAGGGCAACCCGTATCGAATGTGCCAGTGGCATAGTTGAAATTCGGACCAAGCACAATACCCAAAACATCAGGAACAATGCGCCTTCCCAGCTCAAGCGGCGATGCGCCTTGAGCGAGAGTGCGCACGGGTGCAAGGCAGATGCACACGAAAACGAGTGCCAGAAGATATGGGGAAAAGTGTGCGCGACGGGTGGCGAGAGAAGATTTCATGCGCGGTTGGAGGAGAATTGAACGAAAAAGTGAACGCAACGAGAATGTTTGATGAATGTTTCATTCGTGCAGTGCAAATTAGAAAAGGAATAGGTGAAATACAAGGCGAAATGCAGGAGAAAGCCGCGTCATTAGCCGACATCTATATGCCTAGTCCTCACGAATCTCGCGGTGCTGCGGGCGGGACGGAAGTTCCACATTTGCATAGATATCAGCAAGAGCGAGGTGAACATCCACCGAAGCAAGGTATAATGAGCTTTCCAAGCCAAGCGCATCGGTATAAACCCACTCGTTGCGGTCATTCAAAAAGTACGACTGGACGCAGTATTTGTATTGCGAAACAAGCACGTATTCACGCAGACTAGCAATAGAGCGATAGAGTTGGAATTTCGTATCACGGTCGTACATTTCCGTAGAATCGGACAATACTTCTACGATGAGGAGTGGATTAAGCAATGTATCAAAGGAATTATCCAGCATTTCCGATTTCCCGCAAACTACACTTGCGTCGGGGTAGGTGTAGAGCGTGTTTTCGGGAATGTGAACACGCAAATCATTCGTATAGACCGTACAGGTGCGACCACGCAAACCGACAATTAAGCCACCTATCACGTTTGCATTGATGCCACTATGCGCTCGTCGTGCGCCTGCCATCGTGATTTCTGTGGCTTCATCCGTACTTGTTGGATGAAGAGGGAAAATCTCGCCTTGATAGTACTCGGACTTGTAGGTAGCAAGCCGCTCGCGGCGGAGATATTCTTCTTGGGAAATGAAGGTTTTTGGTTGTGCGCTCATAGCGTTGTTTGAGTGGTATTTCGGGCAAAAATGGAGAAATGCTGCGCTGCAAAAATACAAAAAATTCCCCTTGAGAAAACAACAAACCCCTGTACCTGTGCAGAGCGCACAAGGACAGGGGTTTGGGGTTTTTGTTTCGTTTTTTAGGCGAAAAGCGAATTAGTTGAAGGTATAGCGAATACCCAACTGTAACTGCCATACATCGCCTGGGAAGGCAATACCGTTGGTGAGCGGACTACGTGCCAAGCCGCGTCCTGCACCAACTTCCTGCAAGCGGAACTGTGGTATGCCCGCAGTATTTGGACCAGCAGCCGAAAGAATACGAGTGCCACCATTTTGAATGATGCGGTCATTCACGCCCCATGACGGATTGATGATATTCAAAGCATTCAACAAATCCACACGGAATTGGACGGTGTTTTTCTTTTCACCAGCCATGAAGTTCACGTCCACCGAAGCAGCAAGATCGAGGGTGCTTACCCAGCCGCGCAAGCCGCCATTACGCTCGGTGTACTGACCACGACGTGATGTCAAATACGGGTCGTTTTTGATGAACGCATCCAACAAATCCCACTGTTGGTCGGGCGAAAGAGTACGTCCACCTGCGGTCAAAGGCAAGAGTACAACATCTTCTTTGCGAGCTGGAACATACATCAAATCGTTGTTTGCAACACCGTCGAGGTTCATATCGCCGGCATAGGTGTATGTATAACGACCCTGTGTGCGAAGCTCGTAGAAGGCAGACAAATTCAAAGCAACAGCTTCGCCAAATTCAAATTTGTACGCTGCCGTAGCAATGAGGCGGTGCGGGTTGTCGTTGTCCGAGAAAGAAATTACGGGAATGTTCGGGCTACCAACAACCTGAACACCTTGCCAAGAGCCAGCAGCAATCGAACCAGCAGAAGCTACGTCGCGCGAAACGGAGTAGGTGTATGCCACCATTGCCGACCAGTTGTCGCTGTATTGCTTTTGTAGTTGTACTGTTCCTGACCACGAATCGCCAGCAGTCGCGTTATCCAGCACAAAATTGCCGATGATAGCAGGATTGATGCGGTTTGCCGCGCCACCCGCAAAGCGAGGACGTTGGTCGGGTCCGGCAAAATTTGTGGTCGAAGGACGCAAGTTTGCATCGCGGTAGAATGCTTGCGAAAGGAATGTGCTGTACAAACCTTCAACCGTTGCAATCAAGCCAAAAGGCAACTGAATATCAGCTGCAAGGTTTGAACGCCACAACTGCGGAAAGCGGAAGCCTGGAGTAACCGAGTTTGCTGTAAAGGTGGGCGGAAGTGCCATGGAAGCATTTGCTGGAATATACCGTGTAACGCTGGTATCGAATTGACGATTCAAAATTGGAGAAGCAGCCGAGCTGACGTTAAGAATATCGCCGACCGTAACACCGTTGTTGGTGATAACATTTGAAAGCCATACAAACGGTGGACGACCAGAGAACAAGCCAGAACCACCACGAATTTGTACAGAACGGTCTCCTGTTACGTCGTAGTTGAAACCGAAGCGCGGCGACCAGAGAAGGTTTACAGCTGGCAAACTCCCAGTGCTAAGGCGTTCTGGAGTTTTGGTGATTTCGTTGAAAAATGTTGTTGTATCAACAGTGCGATTTGCGATAGCGGTGGATTGGTCGAAAATAGGAGCATCAACGCGCAAACCAAGGGTGATTTTCAATTGGCTGTTCACATTCCATTCGTCCTGTGCATACACGCCAAGCTGATACGCACGTGTTTCAGCAAGCGGTGTTGCGCCATTTGGAAGTGCTGAGTAGGTTTGGCTAAAGACCGAAGGCTGTTGCACAACCATCGTATCGCGGGCGGTCGCGCCTGTGCCAATGCGCACGGGAACACGCACACCGTTTGCGCTATTGTAGAAATCTTGTACCGAATTAAAACGATAATAGCCATAGTAGCGAGGATTGAAGCCGTTTACGAAGCGGAATGCCTCTGCGCTTACGCCTGCGGTAATTGTGTGGTCGCCTGCAAAAATGGTAAGGTTATCTTGCAACTGCCATGTATCGGTATCAAGTTTGTTGAATGGCGTAAAAAGCTCATATCCAAAACTAGTAACCGTCGTACCACCTTGCAGAATATCTACTAACGGAAAGGGACGAGAACGGCTATCGCGGTAGTCACGGTTTGCCGTAAAGCCAATAATGAGGTTATTGGAAATGGTTGAACCAACAACAGAGTTCAATTCAGCGATTGCCGAGTAAATATCATTGTTGATGAAGTAATTTGCATTTGCGAAGTTGAGCGCATCGGTTGTACCATTGCGATTACCCGAAGGAACAAGACCAGAGAATGAATTTGAGACGAGAATGTCTGCTTGTGAGCGCAAATACTGGAAGCGAATATTGAACTTGTTACTTTCGTCAATGTTCCAGGTGAGCTTGCCTGTTGCTTTATCGCTAAACGTTGTACGGTCGTAACCTTCGTATGGACCTGGATCGTAGTTATATCGGGTAATCAAGAACTGGCGCAAAGAATCCAGTGTAGAAGACTGCGCACGGGTAATAACACCTGCTGGAGCTTCGCCTGGTCGTGCTGCGCGGTAGTTCGTACCTGGAACGGTATTGTTTTCGCGCTCATAATTCAAGAAGAAGAAGAGTTTATCCTGAATAATCGGACCGCTCAGACGACCGCCAACTTGAAGTACGTTGAAACGGCTGGTATTGAGTGGAGTGCGATTGAAAGCGGCACCTTCTGCGGCAGTAAGACCAGCAATCGTATCACCTGCAAAGCCCTGATTACGGGTATTTGCAAACACGGAGAAACGCCACTCGTTATCGCCAGAGCGCGTAACGGCGTTGATACCTGCACCGGTGAAACCACCTTGACGCACGTCGTAGGGAGCAATGTTCACCTGTACTTCTTCGACAGCATCCAACGAAATCGGAGATTGACCCGTTTGACCGCCCGGAACGCCCGACAAACCAAACGAATTGTTGAATACCGAACCGTCAATGGTAAGGTTATTCAAACGGTTATCCTGACCGCCAAACGAGCGACCATTTGCCTGAGGTGTAACTTTTGCAAAATCAATGATATTCCGGCTCAAGGTCGGAACATTGTTGATAACATCTTTGTTGATGTTCGTTGCCGCGCCCGTGCGTTCATTACTCATTACCGAACCTTTTTTGGAAGTAACGGTAATTTCGGAAAGTTTTACGGCACCTTCCTCAAGTTTTGAGTCCAAAACGTAGGTTTGACCAAGCACAATCGTAATATCACTAAATTTTGCTGGATTCATACCAACAGCACTGACTTCAACAGTGTACGGACCGCCTATCCGCAAACTTTGAATCACGTAGCGCCCAGTCGCACCGACAATAGCACCATATTTTGAACCAGACGGAACGTGCGTTGCAACGACACGTGCGCCCGATATTGGTTTACCATCTTTCATTGTTACCGAACCGCTCATCGCGCCCGTTGTTACCTGAGCAAGTGACGATGCGGTGAACGCAACGAACAAGACAGCCAAAAGAAGTATACTTCTTTTCATACAATCTCCTAAAATGTGAATGTGGAACAATGCTCGCTAAAAACAATTCGTTTTTCCGACAAGCATAACCGATTTACCTGCGGCAAAAATACTACTTTAACTCTTTTCTTCATGCGTAAAAGTAGTAATGTTAATAAATTGTAAAACGTATCGCAAAACGTATCGCGGTGCTGTTGCGTATTTTCACTGAATTACGAAAGTTATTGATGTAGTCCCAACGACACAAACCACGAGTTTTTACCAAATGCTCTATCCACCATGCACGTTCCTCTTCTCGACCTCAAAGCACAGTACAAATCCCTCAAACCAGACCTCGACGCAGCAATGATTCGCGTGGCGGAATCGCAAGTGTGCGTCTTGGGCGCAGAAGTAGAGCAGCTTGAGCGCACAATGGCGAAATACTGCGGCACCCGCTTCGCGCTTGGCGTTTCGAGCGGCACCGACGCGCTGCTCATGGCTCTGATGGCACTCGGCATTGGGGCGGGCGACGAAGTAATTGTCCCGACCTTTTCCTTTTTTGCCACCGCAGGCGTAGTCATGCGGCTTGGAGCAATGCCTGTCTTTGTAGATTCCGAAGCGCGTGGACTGAATCTCGACCCTGCGCGGCTGGAAGAGCGCATCACGCCTCGCACAAAAGCCATTATCCCTGTGCATCTTTTCGGACAATGTGCCGCAATGCAAGCAATTATGAGCATTGCAGCAAAGTACAGCATTCCCGTTATCGAAGATGCCGCACAAGCGATTGGTGCGGAATATAACAACGGTCAGAAGGCAGGCACAATGGGTCTTATGGGCTGTTTTTCGTTTTATCCAACCAAAAATCTCGGCGCATTCGGTGATGCGGGCTTGATTACGACCAACGACGAAGACTTGTACATAAAGCTCAAGCAAATGCGCAATCACGGCATGGAGCCACGATATTACCACAAATTCGTTGGTGGAAATTTCCGCATGGACGCGCTCCAAGCGGCAGTGCTGAATGTGAAATTTGCGCACTTAGAATCTTGGCACCAAGCGCGGCGCAGCAATGCCGCCCTGTACAATCAGTTGTTTGTGCAGCACGGCTTGGCAGAAGAATCGCCCAAACACGAGCCGTGTAGCGGTTTGCAAGACGGATTCCCGCGTAATGGATTCTCGCATTGCCCGCATTGTGCGACTTCATCCATAACCGCCTTCAACGAAGCAAATACGCTGCTTTTACCAGAAATGCTTGGTGCGACATCAGGCGTAAAAAATCATCATATTTTCCACCAATACACGCTTCGCACACCGCTCCGCGACAAGCTCCGTGCGTATTTGGCAGAACACGGCATTGGCGCAGAAATCTATTATCCCGTGCCATTGCACAAGCAAGAATGTTTTGCTCATCTTGCCAGCAATGATAGTAATGACGCGGAGTTTCGGGTGGCAAACTGCGCCGCCGCGCACGTTCTCTCGCTGCCGATTTACCCCGAGCTTCAGGAAGCGCAATTATACTACGTTGTGGAGCGGATTGCAGCATTTTATCAGAAGTAGAAAGAGTTTCAGACTAGAGTTTCAGACTTCAGTCCTCAGATTTCATCCTTTTCTTTACCTTCATTTTCCCAAATTTATATGAATCGCTTTACCAACAAAACCATCTTTCTCACAGGCGGCGCAACGGGCATCGGACGCGCAACAGCACTCGCCTTTGCCAGCGAAGGCGCGTCATTGGCTCTTTGCGACGTTGCCGAAACTGAAACACAAGAAACAGTGCAGCTTTGCAACAATGCAGGCGCGAAAGCGATATTTATCAAAACCGATGTTGCTTCCGCAGAGCAGATACAGAGCGCGATTCAGCGTACAATACAGGAATTTGGCGGTTTGGATGTAGGCGTGAATAATGCAGGAATTGAGGGAACACGCGACAAAGGCACACACGAATACGACGAAACGATATTCCGCCGCGTGATTGATGTAAACTTGACGGGAGTATTTCTCTGCATGAAAGCCCAGTTACAAGCCATGTTGGCGGCACAAAAGCCTGGCGCGATTGTGAATACCTCTTCGATTTTAGGACATTTCGGAATGCCTGGACACGCGGCGTACATTGCCGCAAAACACGGCGTTATGGGCTTGACACGCGCTGCTGCGCTTGAGTACGCTCGCTACGGAGTCCGCATCAATGCTGTGTGTCCAGGTTGGATTGAAACGCCAATGACCATTGCACACAATGAAAAAGACCAGCAACTTATGGATAAACTTGTGAAGAGTGTTCCCATGCGGCGCAGAGGCACACCAGAAGAAATCGCCCAAGCTATACTTTTCCTTGCTTCCGACCACGCAAGCTACATCACTGGACAAGGCTATCTCGCTGATGGTGGTTTGTCGGCATTGTGATACATACTGGCTTCAGTGGCTTGAGAATTTCTGTTTGTGTCCTTTAACAGCGCACTATGGAAAGTCCTATCACAAACAAGAGTTTTTACGCCACTGACTGAGAAAGTGCGAGCTGCCCACACGCGGCATGAATATCCTTGCCGCTCGATGAGCGAATCATTACCGTAATATCCAATTCGCGCAAGCGGCGGATAAATGACTGAAACTGCGCATCAGATGTGGGCTTCAGGCTTTTTGCAATTCCTTCGGGATTGGTAAAATCAATCGGATGAAAAGGAATCACGTTTATTTTCGAGGGAAAACGCCGCGTGATGCGTTGCAAGCGGCGCGCATCCTCATCGCTGTCGTTTAAGCCTTCAAATAAAATGTACTCAAAGGTAATCGGGCTGCCTGTCTTGCGGTAGTAGTATTCAAGCGCGTTTCCGAGCGTTTGCAGATTATATTTTTTGTTAATTGGCATAAGTTCCGTGCGTAGCCTGTCGGTGGTGGCGTGGAGCGAGAGTGCGAGCTTTATCGGGCTGTTTTCGTCTGCCATGCGCTTGATTCCTTCCACCAAACCCGATGTCGAAAGCGTAATCCGTCGCGGACCGAGCAACTGTGCGCTTTCGTGAGTAAAGATTTGTACGGCTTTCATCACGTTGTCGTAATTCAGCATCGGCTCGCCCATGCCCATAAACACGAGGTTTGTGATAGGTTTTGTGGAATATTGCTGCGCCGTTAAAAATTGGTCAAGAATTTCCCCTGCTGTGAGATTACGCTTCAATTTGAGCGATGCCGTTGCGCAAAATTGGCAGTTGAGTGGGCAGCCAACTTGCGTAGAAACGCAAATCGTGAGGCGTTTTGGTTCGCCATTTTCTTCGACAATTTCGCTTGGAATCAGCACCGTTTCTATCTCGCGTCCGTCCACGAGGCGAAAAAGGAATTTCTTTGTACCGTCGGCGGATTCCTGCACACGAACAAGCTCCAAAGCGCGTAGCTGTGCGGTCTCAGTCAATTTCTCTCGCAAAGCGCGTGGAAGCTCGCTCATTGCGGCAAAGTCCGCCACGCGCACGTCCGCATCGGCGGCGTACAAGCGGCGAAATATCTGCTGTGCGCGGTAGCGCGGCTCACCGATTTCGCGGCAGTATTCTACCAATTCTTCAGGCAGCAAGCCCAAAAGCGGCTTCTTTTCTGTTATCAGCGTTGGTTGTGCTTTCATTGCGTCATTCCTATTTTCATTCCTACTTTCATTGAACAAGCTCCAATGCGCCTTCTAGCTGATATACCTTGCGAGCAATCGCGGTCTGTTCCTGCGTAAATTTTTTGTAGCGGTCGTGTTCGTCGGCAATTTCCGCCAAATAGCGCGTTCTGGCGGGCGGAATGATATAGATTTTTTTGCTCATTTCATCGGTCAGCGAAAAGCTGGAAACCAGCGTCGCGCCTGTCTTTTCAACGAGAACGTTCATCACGGTGCGGTAGAGCGTGTTCATTCCTGGGTCGTTGAATTGCGATGCCATTGTGCCGAAAACGGGCATCTCTTCTGGCTTCTTGTCCCAGAGGTTGCGAGCGCGTTGGAATTGCTTCTTCACGTCGCGGAGCGCGTCCAGTGCGCCAGCTTTATCGAATTTATTGAGCGCAATCACGTCGGCATAATCAATCATATCAATCTTCTCAAGCTGTGTTGCCGCGCCGAATTCAGGGGTCATCACGTACAAGGAAACATCCGAAATATCGGTGATTTCCGAGCCGCTTTGCCCAATTCCTGCCGTTTCGACGATAATGAGGTCGTAGGCGGCGCATTTCATGAGCGCGAGCATATCGCGGACGCTTTGACTAACGGCGGCATTTGCTTGGCGCGTCGCCACAGAGCGCATAAATACTCGCGGATTGTGAATGGCATTCATGCGGATTCGGTCGCCCAAAAGCGCACCGCCCGTCTTGCGTTTCGAGGGGTCAATGGAGATAATCGCCATGCGCTTTTCAGGGAAATCCATGAGAAAACGGCGCACTAACTCGTCTGTCAGCGAAGATTTACCCGCGCCGCCCGTTCCTGTAATGCCCAGAACTGGCGTGGATACCGCCTTCGCTGTTGTGCGAATTTCCTCCATAAATGCTGCGTCGCACGCATTCAATTCCACCATGCTCAGAAGCCTCGCCAATGCTCGGTTTGCGGCATAAAAATTATCATTTTGTTTCATTGACGTAAACAATGCCCGTTCCTGACCTTTGCTCGCCGCAACAGGCGTAAAATCTGCCGTTTGGACGAGATTGTTAATCATTCCCTGCAAGCCCATCACGCGCCCATCTTCGGGAGAATAGATGCGGTCAATGCCGTAGGCGTGAAGTTCGGTAATTTCTTCCGGCAGAATCGTTCCGCCGCCACCGCCAAAAATCTTGCACTCTGGCGCGCCGCGCTCGTTCAAAAGGTCGCGCATATACTTGAAATACTCAATATGCCCGCCTTGATAACTCGTCATAGCGACAGCCTGTGCGTCTTCCTGCACGGCAGCATCCACCACCTCAGCAACGGAGCGGTTATGCCCCAAGTGAATCACCTCTGCGCCAGTGGATTGAATAATGCGGCGCATGATATTGATAGCAGCATCATGTCCATCAAACAGTGAAGCCGCCGTAACGATGCGGATATTGTTTTGCGGGGAATAGGGTGAAGTAGGTTGCATGGAGAGGCAGTTTGTAGTTTTTAGTTTCTTGTTTTTTTTATTATGCCGAATCCTAGAGGTAGCACAAAAACTCATGTCTGCGCCAAAAGACGCTCTGTTTTAGGCTTTTCCCGCAATGCGCATTGTAAAATCAATCACTGTGTCGGGGTGCATAGAACGGTGGACGGGACACGTCAGCGCGGCATTTTCAAGGAATTTGAAATCTTCTTCCTGAATATGCGCGGGTAAAACAATATTCACAACCAAACGCCCGATTCTACGCGGGCTGGAAGCCATTTCTTTCGCAACCTGAACACTTGTTCCAGCGAGGTCGAGGTTGCGATTTTTCGAGGCGATTGCCATCGTTGTTACCATGCAGCTTCCCATTGCTGCGGCAACGAGGTCGGTGGGAGAAAAACTCTCGCCGCGTCCGTGATTATCGGTCGGCGCGTCGGTTGCAATGACGGTGTTCGACGGTTCATGCTCCAAGCGGCAATGCAAATCGCCTTCGTAGTTGATGTGGATATTGACCATAGCAAAGGAATGAAAAATGAAAGATGAAAAATAAATAATCAAAACGAGCAAAGAACGCAAACTTACGCAGTCTGCGCGTCCTGTACAAATATCAAGGGCAAGTATTTCTCAGCGCAGAAAAGATTTCGCTCCAAGCGAAATGTGCGGTAATATTTCCCCAAAAAGCTGTAATTTTGTGCCTGTATTTGCATCTTTACTTTTTTTATTTCATACAGACTTTTTAGGAGAAACGACGTGGAAACCGCACAAACACTTGCCCCAGCAAATGCCCAAACAGCGCATGATTTCTTGCCCATTAACGGCACGGACTTTTTAGAATTATACGTCGGCAATGCCAAGCAAGCGGCGTACTATTACCAAGCAGCGTTTGGTTTTGAGGTGATTGCATATGCTGGACCCGAAACAGGTGTTCGAGACCGTGTTTCCTACGTTTTGAAGCAACATAAAGTGCGGCTCATCCTTACAAGCAGCATCCATTCTCAATCGCCGATTGCAGACCACGTGAAAAAGCACGGCGACGGCGTGAAAGTGATGGCTCTTTGGGTGGATGATGCAGAAAAATCTTTCTACGAAACCGTCAATCGCGGCGCAGTGCCAGCCCAGCCACCGCATACCATCAAGGACGAACACGGCGAAGTAGTGATTGCCTCTATTCATACCTACGGCGAAACCTTGCACACATTTGTTGAGCGCAAAAATTACAACGGCGTATTTCTGCCTGGCTACGAAGCGCGTGGGAGCTTCTTTCCCGTTACGCCCGTTGGGCTTTTGCACGTGGATCATTGCGTGGGGAACGTAGAATTAGGCAAAATGGATACGTGGGTGAAATTCTACGAAGATGTGATGGGCTTCAAACTGCTGATGACCTTCGACGACGAAGATATTTCGACCGAATACTCTGCGCTGATGTCGAAGGTGGTTTCCAATGGCAACGGCTACATCAAATTTCCCATCAATGAACCAGCAGAAGGCAAGCGGAAATCGCAGATTGATGAGTATTTGGAATTCTACGAGGGTGCAGGTGTGCAGCATATCGCTATCGAAACGAAAGATATTATTCACACGGTGGGCGAATTACGCAAGCGCGGCGTGGAGTTTCTCACCGTGCCAGAAACCTACTACGAAGACCTTTTGGAGCGCGTCGGAGCGATTGAGGAAGATATTGCGCCGCTTCGTAGCTTGAATATTCTTGTGGACCGCGACGATGAAGGCTATTTGCTGCAAATTTTCACCAAACCCGTGCAAGACCGCCCGACGATGTTTTTTGAAATCATCCAACGCAAAGGTGCAAAATCCTTTGGCAAAGGCAACTTCAAAGCCTTGTTTGAAGCCATTGAGCGCGAGCAGGCACGGCGCGGAAACTTGTAATTGCGAGCAGAGACGCAGCAGGTTTTTCAAAAAGCAGCAAAAGCCTTGTACGCAAGATACTGTCTTGCATACAGGGCTTTTTTCTGCAAAGGTGCATTGGAGCCTATCGTAAACACGTGTTCTTTTTAATCAGCCGAATTCACCCACACCGACCAAGGCATGATGAAAGGGAGAATCAATACCCAAATCACAAAAAACACTGCCATTCCTCTGGGATAGGGCTGATTTGCACGGAAAGCAGGCAACGCAATTACGACAAGCCATGTTCCTTTGTAGAGAAGTTGCACGAGGAAAATGGGTGAAAACGAAATGGGCTTCCATAAACCAAGTATTGAAAGGATTGCGATTGATAGCCACAAACAGCCTACAAGCCTCATCACTTCTGTTGATTGATACGCATTTTGGAATACTGTTGCCGCTGCTGTTTTGGGATAAAACGTAGAAGAAACGCCTATCCATCCTGCAACAATGATATTGGCGATGTACACGATTTTCATTGCGACGAGCATCATGGTTTTATCTGCCTTCCACGATTGTTTTGAAATTATTCATAACTTCTGGTAATACCGCTCTAAACCTGCCACCGAGCATTGCGCCAAAAATTCTTTTCAGAAAGCCCGTAAATGCTATCTCATCGGTAAATTCTGTTGTTTCATTCTTCACCGTGAGTGTACGATTGATGACAAGCCATCCCAACGGCATTTTTGTTTTGAAGGTGTAGGACTGATACGGCACAAGTTCGGAAATAACAAAATTCAAGGTTGGTCCAGTGAGAGGCGTTAATACTCCTTTTGCTCCAAGCGCAAACTCATCAAGGAGACGTGCTTGTTTCAGCTCTGTGTCCCACTCGTGCCATGTTGGAACGTCTATCAATGTTTGCCAAACCTTCTCTCGCGGACTGTTAATTTGTACAGAGAGGCTGAAGTGGTGATTACTCTGGTGCATACTTACGAAATGATTGGGTAAAAAATTGATGTAACTATCGCTACAAAATTATTCACTAATGCTCCAGGAATACTGCACATATGTTACGTCTCGTGTAATTTTTTTCTAATTCTGCTGAGTGATTGCGGCGCAATACCTAAAAACGTTGCTAAATGTTTGAGTGGTATTCTTTGCACAAGTTTTGGAGTGGTTTCAAGCATTTTTTTGAAGCGATATTCTGCGGTTTCGGTTTGAATATCTTCTAAAATTTCTTCGGTGAAAAACTGCACTTCTTGGGTAATTTTTCGCGCGAAATTTGCCCAACCTTTCAACTCAAAAAGCTCATTGACTTGCTGTGCCGATATTTGCCAAACGATAGATTTTTCCAGTGCTTGAATGTTTTCTGTTGCAGGTTTTTGCATATTAAAACTTACCTGTGACGTGAAGCAATACGGCGAGGCGGTGAAAAATTTGGTGATGTCGTTGCCATCCTTGAAAATGTAAAATCGTAACAGTCCGCGTTCAAGAAAATAGAGATGCTTGCATATTTTGCCTTGCTCTAAAAGTACTTCTCCTTTCTCGACAATTCTTTTTTCACAACAACGAGAAATCTGCTCCCATTCTGTGTTTGAAAGGGAAGTGTAGTTTTCAATAAAGTGCCTGAAAGTTTCCATGATGTACCGTAAAATCTATGGTAAACGTGGTACTGAAAATGCTCACGGGGTGAGAGCGAGTTTTCTGAAAAATACGTTTTTCTACTCAAATTATTTCGATGATGGACACTTTCTCGCAGAAAAGTCCTTTGTCGCAAATTGCTCTCAAAAATCAAAATCCCTGTACGCAAGATATTGTCTTGCATACAGGGATTTTTTTTCTGTAAAATTATCTTGAAATATAGAAATTTTTAATTTCAATAAATACGTTTTCTACATATTTTATCTTTTGTGCAATTAAGTGGAATGAGTAAATTTGCATACTATTATTAGCAATATACTTTGATACGCTATGGAACTTATTAATTTATTTGGAGAACCTATCCAACCAATCAGGCATGAAAACGTTGTGTCTGGCTACAGAATTTATGATGCAGAGCAAAAAAGGCGGACAGTCAGAAATGATTTGCCAAGTTTGTATCCTGATTTGCCAGAGAAGAAATATGATATTATCTACGCCGACCCGCCTTGGGACTACGGTGGCAAAATGCAGTTTGATAAAAGTGCAAAAAAAGATGTGAACATCCACTGGCAGAATGACATTTTTATTAGTGCTGCAAATTTCAAATATCCGACCTTGAAAACAAAAGAAATGATGCGAATTCCAATACGAGAAATTGCGAATGATGACTGTTTATTGTTTATGTGGGTTACGAATCCACACTTGGAGCAAGGAATTGAGCTAGGAAAGGCTTGGGGATTTGAATACCGCACCGTTGCTTTTGTTTGGGATAAAATGAATCATAATCCTGGACAATACACGATGTCGTATTGTGAATTATGCTTGGTATTCAAACGAGGCAGAATTCCTAATCCGCGAGGAGCAAGAAATATTAAACAATTAGTTCGTGAGCCGCGCGGCGAACATAGCGAAAAGCCTATAAAAGTACTCAAATCAATTGAACAGATGTTTCCAACACAAGAGAAAATTGAACTATTTGCACGGAATAAGCCCGAAGGTTGGGATGTGTGGGGGCTGGATGTGAGGACAGAATTTTCGCACAAGCAGGAACGTACTAACCCAGTAGAGGCTTGATATTCTCAATGAAATGTTCCACTAATGGTGTTGCATTTTTTGAATCGCGCCAAAAGAAATAGTGCGCGGTAAATTCTGCATACCAAAGAGTAATTTCTCGCACTCTGCAAGGGTCGCGTGTTATGTCTCCTTGAAAGACTGTCCAAAATGGCAAAACATCATCGGCTATATTTCCTTGCTGTCGCAATATTTTTTGCAAACCAGGTGTGAAAAATTTACACGAGCGTTCATGAGCATTTCCACGCCCTGCTGCTCTTGTTTTTCCTTCTACCCAGCCGTCTTGTCGTTTTACCTCAACATACATTATTTTCTTTGTTTCCGTATTGTCGATAGCATAATCAGGAAAAATACCGTGCCGTATAATGGGTTGGTCGGGTGAATAGATAGCGGCAAGTTCTTTCTTGTTGAGCGGTACATCAACATAAATTTTACTAAATTCATCTGGCTTTTCCCGAATGACAAACTCTGTGTCTCGAAACAAGGCTTGAAAGGTTGTGTAAAAGTCCTTCTCGGCAATGCTCGCGCTCGCACCACTGTAATCCTGCCATTTTTTGCGCAGTCTATTTGCGTTGCTTCCCATTATCGAAGTGTAAAAGTTCGTAAATATCAACTTCCAACGCATCCGCAATTTTTTCAATATTCACCAGCGTAATATTCTTTTCAGCACGTTCTATCATGCCGATATACGTTCTGTGCAGATTTGCCCTGAACGACAGTTGTTCTTGAGAGAGTCCTTGTTTTTTTCGTAGTTCTCGGACTCTTTCGCCGAACAATATGAGTATGGTGTGTTGTGAAGTCATTGCTAATGGTAGTATGCAAATGTATTCGTAAATAGTTTTTTTGAGCAACATACTACGGTTAGCATTTATCAATACACAAACTAAAAGCCCTGCACACAAGACAAAATCTCGCATACAGGGCTTCCTTGTGCAAAAGCGGGTAAATCCTTTTTGCAAACGCAAAATTTTTCACTCTGCTGAGTTTACCCACACCGACCAAGGCATGACGAATGGGAGAACTATCACCCAAATTACAAAAAAAATCGCCATTCCTCTGGGATATGGCTGATTCGTGCGCAGAACAGGTAGCGCGACCACGACGAGCCATGTTCCTTTGTAGAAAAGCTGCACGAGAAAAATTGGTGAAAACGAAATGGGCTTCCACAAGCCGAGCATGGACAGGATGGCGATTGATAGCCATAAACAGCCTACAATCCGCATTACTTCTGTTGATTGATACGCATTTTGGAACACCGTCGCGGATGCTGTTTTTGGATAAAACGTAGAAGAAATGCCTATCCAGCCTGCAACAATGATATTGGCGATGTACACGATTTTCATTGCAAAAAGCACCATGGCTTATGTTCCTTCCCTCTGTACGCGACAAAATTTTTTCCATAGTGGCACAGACATTCTTGTCTGTGAGTGTTGGTGCGAGGTTCAAGCGATGAACACAGGCAAGAAGTCTCAA
>RDXM01000160.1 GCA_004292595.1 Candidatus Kapaibacterium sp.
TTTTTTGACGCAATATACGCTTTTTTTAGATGCAACAGCCCTCTATCACGGGTGGGCGACAAATCGCTCACTTTTTTACTGATTTATGCAACAAAGCCGTTTTGAAGTATTATCTGCATTGCTCGCTGTTGGTAATCGCCCGCCTCCTGAGCCAGATTCTATGCGCTGTATGCGGTTTTCTGCCACGAGTGCCATTGTTTGTGCGGCAAAGGCGCGAGCGGTCTGGAATCCGCGTATTTCCAGCGTGAGCATGAGTTCATTGCCTCGCACGGTCGGAATACCTTCCAGCACCTTCAGGCTTTTGGTGGTGATGATGAGTTTCGGATTCCAAACGTGTTTCCAATCGCCTGTATTGTTGCGGAATTTCCAGCGTTTGCACTCAATGGATTGTATCAAATGCAGAGGAATAGTGCGGACTTGAATATCCGTGCGGGATTGCTTGAAACTCGTCATGGAGTATTCGCTAAAGTCGGTAACAAATTCCAACACCAGCGCATCGTCCTCGAAGCGCATAATACCTGAGCTTCCGGACGAATACGCGCCCTTGAAGAGCGAATAATCGTCGCCCGTAACGTCTTTGTCGAGGAAGAAGGGGATTGCGTCGAGGTCGAGAATCATGGTATGCTGGGGCTTGGTGTGGAGGAGAAATAGCGGGCAAGAAAAGTGTGAAGATTCTGCGCTGCATTGTGATTCAGCAGCCAATCTTCCGACATGGTATAGTCGCGGTTTTTCTCTTTTGCTTGCTCGCGTTCCTGATTCGATGTGCCGTGTAAAATCTCCATGTAGCTGTATATTTTGCTCTTGCGAATGGGAACGCTCAATGTACGCGACGGGATGCGCTCTTGTTGCGCCAAAATGCACTGTTCGTACGCATTCCAGCAGTCAAGCAAGGGCTGATTTTCAGGATTGATGATGCGTTCCAGCAAGGTTTCCAAATCACCGTTATCGTGATTGTTTGGGAGCAAGAAAACATCAAACTGCACAGGCAAATCGGGACGCTCCGTGTGTATTGTCTGTGTAATGCTGGCTAATTCTTTGCTGATGCGGTCTTTTGTCCCCGCAAAATCCGTTTCTTGCGCTTCCGTGTCCGCGTCGAAGATGATGCAGTTTGTGAGTCCTTGCAGCGCGAACTGTGTGAATGTACTTGCTTGTGCTGCAAGCCCACCATTTCCTGAGCATTTGACAATATGCTGACCATCTTTCAAGGTCTGTCCGAAATGGTACTGCACAAAATCTTGGAGAAATTTCACATCGGCAATACCTTCGACAAATAACGCTGCAGACCTCATACAATCGCCCCTCCACGCAATTCTGTTCCATTTTCTATGGCAGTTTCAAATTGCTCAAAGGTACTACAAACGGCTTCCACGCGCTTTGTAACGGGGCTGTCAATCAAGGTGAAACACCGCGCCCGCACTTGAAACTGCTCCATTTCTGGCTCTTCCAGCACTTTTTTAAAAACTTCTAAACATTCCCAGTTGTGCGTGGTCATAAAGAGCTGAACATTGAGCTTTGTAGCAAAGCGAAGAATAGTTTTCCAGAAACCACGAAAGTTTTGAATATGCACACCTGCATCTATCTCATCAATCATTAAGCGTTTGCCTCTATGTACCGCAATTTCAATAAGGATTCTAAAAAGTTTAATTGCGCCATCACCGAAGAAACCTAGTGGCAGTGCGGTTTCTGTGTCGGTGCGGCTGATGAATAATGCGGCACTATCACTAGTGTATGTAATATAAGGATTAACGATAATACCTTTGATAGTAGGAATGATACTCTTTAAATGCTCAACCAGTTCATCATCTAGCTTCGTTGCCAATCCTACATAGCTTGAGTATAGTTTGGTAAGTTTGTGTTCATACGCCAAGAAGAGAGGAATGTAGGGTGTTGGATATTCTTCAGGATAATGGCTATTAGAAGAACTGATGCTGTGTATTACACCATCGAGGATAAATTCAGAAGTAGCTGGTTGGCTTCCCGTAGACTGATTTTTATCCTTAAACTTGATACGCAATGTTTTTGTTTCATTTGGAAGACCAAGTACAAAACACATTGTCCTCCCTGATTCCCAGTCAGGTTTATTGCGACAAACAAAATAGCTTAGATACGAATCAGTAACGTCCGTAAACTGACGAAACTTAAACAACACTGTCAGCAAACGTTGTTTATAGATTTCTGGGTTTTCATCAATTAACAACGCCTCCAGTACGCTCGTCTTCCCCACATTGTTATCACCAACAATGAGGTTAAACTGCCCGATATTGTGCATTTCAAAATGCTCGAAGCGTTTGAAGTTTTGGGCGGTGAAGGAGGTAATATGCGCCATTGCACTAGAAAAATTGTTGCTAAAAAGTCATGCAGCCCAGCATTTACGCCACTTTACGAAACACCAGCGTCGCATTATGTCCACCAAAACCAAAACCATTATTCAAAATGTTGTTGATGGTGCGTTTTTGTGCGCTGTTTGGGGTTACGTTCACATCAACGGCTTCGTCTTGGTTGAAGACGTTAATCGTTGGAGGCACGGTTTGGTGGTGCATTGCGAGCAAGCACGCTATTGATTCAATTGCGCCCGCCGCACCCAACAAATGCCCCGTCATCGACTTCGTTGCGCTGATGTTCACGCTTTTGATTGCATCAATATCTTCGCCATACAGACGCTTAATCGAATTGATTTCCGCCACGTCGCCAAGCGGCGTAGAAGTGCCGTGCGTGTTGATGTAATCAAGGTCTTTCGCTTTCAAGCCCGCACAATCCAACGCCATTTGCATTGAGCGCATCGCGCCTTCGCCCTCTGGATGCGGTGCGGTCATATGGTGCGCATCGCCCGACATTCCCACACCCGCCAACTCCGCGTAAATGTGCGCTCCGCGAGCCTTCGCTGATTCTAACGTCTCCACCACAAACGCACCCGCGCCTTCGCCCATCACAAAGCCATCGCGGTCTTTGTCGTAGGGACGCGAGGCAGTTTCGGGACTGTCGTTGCGCGTGGAAAGGGCTTGCATATTGCCAAATCCTGCAATCGCCATTGGTGTAATCGAAGCCTCTGCGCCGCCGCAAATCATAATGTCCGCCATGCCGTGTTGCAAAATCATGTAGGCATCAATCATGGCGTGGAGCGAGGTTGCGCAGGCAGAAACGGTCGCATAATTCGGACCGCGAAGACCATTGCGAATAGAAATCATGCCGGCTGCCATGTCGGGAATCATCTGCGGAATAAAGAACGGACTGACGCGGCGTGGACCACCTTTCATGTACTCGCGGAACTGCGCATCATACGAAATCATCCCGCCAATACCCGAACCATACACAACCCCAATGCGGCTTGTATCCATGTCTGGCAGGTTCATCTTTGCGTCTTTCATTGCCATTTCTGCCGTGATGATGCCGAACTGACAGTATTTGTCAAGGCGATTCAGCACTTTACGGTCGAGAAATTCACCAGCATTAAAATTCTGCACTTCACACGCAAAGCGGCAGTGATATTCGCTTGTCTCGAAATAACTGATAGGAACTGCGCCGCTTTTGCCGCCGACAAGCCCTTGCCAATACGCTTCCGCGCCCACACCAATCGGCGTAATTGCGCCGATGCCAGAAATTACAATGGTTTTACGTTGCATAATCTTGGGAAAATAAAGTGATATGATGATTTGAATGACATGAGAAATCACACACAAACGATTGCTCTACAATGAAGTTGCAATAAGAATGAGCAATACAGAAAAGTAATCTACAACAAGATTGAGAGATGTAAAAAGTTTTTCACGAAAAAATTCGCCCCTCGTGTGATATGCTGCATTTGCCGCCATTTTTCGTGCTATCTTTGTGCGGTTCTGCGCCCAACAGCTTTTCTCATTCTTTTCTTAATTTTTCCCTCATTTTCATGGCAATTCACAGCAGCGATACCGAACTTTTGAACGGCACTGCCAAAAGCCGCATTCTCGTTACTTGCCCAAAGCAAATTCCGCCGTATCTGGCGCAGGAACTGGAGGCGTTGGATTTTCCCATTGCCGAAATTGCTCCGGCGGGCGTGTTTACAAGCGGCACAATACACGATTGCTACAAGCTCAATCTCCATCTCCGCACGGGGCATCGCGTCTTGTTTCAGCTTGCTCGTTTTTACGTGCGAACGCCAGACGATTTGTACAAAAGTTTGTCGAAAATTGCGTGGGAAGATATTATCCCGACCGACGGCTACGTGAGCGTGATTTCGTCGGTCGAAACCGAAGCGATTTCCAATACGATGTTTGCCAATGTGAAATGCAAGGATGCGATTGTGGATAGAATTCGCGCCAAATGCGGCTCCCGACCTGATTCTGGCTCGGATACCAGCAAAGCCGTCGTGTTTGTGTATTGGAAAGGGCTGCATTGCAATGTGTACTTGGACACATCGGGCGAATCCTTGTCCAAACGCGGCTACCGCTCCATGCCTGGGCAAGCTCCCATGCGGGAATCGCTGGTTGCGGCAACGCTGATGGCAACAAAATGGGATAAAAAATCTCCGTTTGTGAATCCGATGTGTGGAAGCGGCACCATTGCTATCGAAGCGGCACTGATGGCGTTGGGACAAGCTCCTGCGCTTTTGCGGGAAAATTTCTCCTTCATGCACCTGTGCGGCTATTCGCCAACAACGTGGGTGAATCTCCGCGACGAAGCACGGGCAAATCTTAGTCGCTCGAAAGCCGCACAAAATCAGCCGTTTCTTGTTACGGCTTCCGACATTAGCAGCGCATCTATCGCGGCTGCGGAGCATAATGCAAAAGCGGCGGGCGTGGCGGAGTACATTCGTTTTCAGCATTGTGATTTTGCTGAAACTGAGATTTCATCGGCATCGGAAGGGACATCGCCCGTTGTGATATTGAATCCTGAATACGGAGAGCGCATGGGCGAGGAAGCGAAGCTGGAAGACACCTACAAGCGTATTGGCGATTTTTTCAAGCAACAGTGCGGCGGTTATCGCGGATATGTGTTCACAGGAAATATGCACCTTGCGAAAAAAATAGGCTTGAAGGCTTCGCGGCGGCATGAATTTTACAATGCAGATATTGAATGCCGTTTGCTGGAATATGAGTTGTATAGCGGTACGCGGCGTGTTTTTGGGGAAGAAAATGGCGATAAAAAATGACCTTCCCGTCCTACCGCTTCCGAGCATGAGAAATTATACGGATTAGTTATTCTGGTCTGCAAATAGTGGCACAGACATTCTTGTCTGTGAGTTTTGGTGCGGTGTTCAGGTGACAAACACAGACAAGAATGTCTGTGCCACTACTGAAGAGCTTTGTTGTACCTTCAATCATTCTCCTCAAGTTTATTTCAGATGCAAACCCTTCTGCTCAAGTGCGAACAAATGCACGAGTTTATCAAGGTTGCGCGTGAGGTCGTTCAGTGTTTGTGCGGTCTCGCCCATGTCGTGGATGCTCTCGGACGAGGTGCGGCTAATTGCGCTGATAGATTCCATCGCGCCCGCAATCGCCTTGCTCGCCGATGCCTGTTCCTTGCTAATCTCCGCAATGTCGCTTACAATCGTCATAACCGACGACGTTGCGGTGATGATATTTCTCAATGCCGCGCCTGAATCCTCCGCCAAACCGCGCACGTTCTGAATCCCCTGAACGCTCGTGTGCATCGAACCAATCACCTGCTGAATGCCGCGCTGCGTCGAGCCAATCACGCTTGCAATTTCTTTTGTTGCCGTTGCCGCTCGCTCGGCGAGTTTCCGCACTTCGTCTGCCACGACCGCAAAGCCGCGTCCCGCCTCGCCTGCGCGAGCCGCTTCGATAGACGCATTCAGCGCAAGCAAGTTCGTTTGGTCAGAAATACCGCGAATTGCCTCGACAATTTCCCCGATTTGATGCCCACTTTTCTCTAATTCATTCAAAATTCCTTCTGAAACCCGCATAGATTCTGTTACGCGGTTCATTTCTTCCACCGTTTTGAAGACAATCTCGCCGCCCGTCCGTGCAAGTTCGCCCGATTCCCGCGAAACATGGCTTGCTCGCTCAATCTGCTCCGCCGTTTCGGTGATATTTTCGGAAATAAGCGCGGTTTGCTCTTTCACTTCGCTCATCTGCACGATTTGTGCTTTCGCGCCCGTGGTGAGCGCACCTGTGGCATTGGTGATGTCGTCGCTGGCTTCGGCAATCGTTTCGACCGAGCGGACAACCTGCTCCACGAGGGCGCGAATCGTGGCAACGGCGTAGTTGAAGCCGTCAAAAAGGCGACTAATATCGTCCATATCGCTTGCTTTTTTGGCAATGTTCATCTGTACGGTCAAATCGCCAGAAGCAAAGCGGTTCATGGTTTCCAGCATCGTTTCGACGCTCTCGCTGAGGTAAATGCGCTCCTGTTCCGAGCGTTCAGCAAGCGATTGTGCGGCTTGGGAAGAGATTTGCAGTTCCGTTGATTGCTTGGCAACAGTTTCTTGCTGGCGTTGGATTTCCCGTGTTTGCCGCGCTTGTTCGCGGAGCAAGGTTTTAAGACGCTCCACGCTTGCTGCCTTGCGCCGATATGCATAAAATCCGCCGCCCAACACCGCCGCAATCACGAGCGCACGAAACCACCACGCATTGTAAAACATCGGCACCACAACAAGGCGCACACTAGCTCCATCGTTATTCCACACGCCATCGTTGTTCGAGGCTTTCACGCGAAAGGTGTAGGTGCCGCCAGCGAGATTGGTATAAATCGCGCTGTGCTGCGTTCCTGCGTCGTTCCAGTCGTCGTCGAAGCCTTCGAGCTTGTAGGCATACTGATTTTGCCCAGCATTCAGATAATTTAGCGCAGCAAATTCGATGTTGATAAAGTTATCGCGGGCAGGAATTTCAATTGTGTGCGCGTAGGTGATGCTGGTATCAACAATGGCGGGCTTTCCAAATTTTTTGAATCCCGTAAAAACGATGGGCGGAACAAACTTATTCTCCTGAATTTGTGCGGGGTTGAAGAGTGTCAAACCTTCGCCGCCGCCAGCAATAATTTCGCCAGAACGCAACTTCGCGTACGCGCCGCGATTGAACTCATTGTTGGCAATTCCGTCGCTCATGGTGTAGGTGCGAATGCTCTTTTTATCGGCGTTGAAGCGCACAATTCCTTTGTTTGTCGTGAGCCAGAGGTTGCCGCTTGCATCAGGAATAGCCGAATAAATCACATCATTCGGCAAGCCGTCTGCTTCGCGCCAAACACGCACTTCGCCTGTTGCCTTGTTCAAGAGATTCAAACCCGCGTCCGTGCCAAGCCACAAGCCGCCTTTGCCGTCATCCGCGATACACAAAATGTTGTTGTTGCTGATAGTTTTGGGATTTCCCTCCTCATGGATGTAGCGCGTAAAATCGTCGGTTGCGGCATCGTAGCGGCACAAACCATTGCCAAAAGTGCCAACCCACATCACGCCGTTTGCGTCCTCGTACAAAGAGCGCACCGAGCTGAGGCTGAGGCTACGCGGGTTTGCGGGGTCGTGTTTGTAGGTTTGAAAAATACCTTTGGTGCGGTCTATCATTTTGCATAAGCCGCCGACGGATGTACCAATCCAAAGCATCCCTTTACTATCCTCGAAGATGCGCCAAATGGTGTTGTTGGAAATACTTTGCGGATTGGCGGGGTCGTTCACGAAGGTCGTAAACACACCGTTTTTGCCGCTCATTCGCGCCAATCCGCCGCCATTTGTGCCAGCCCAGAGTGTGCCGTCGCGGGTTTCGTACAAGGCGCGGACATCATTTTTGGGCAAACTTTGTGGATTAGCGGGATTATTTTTGAATACGGTAAAATTATCCGTCGTGCGGTTGAGGGCGCATAAACCCTCAGCTGTTCCTGCCCAAACAGTACCGTCCGCGCCCTCGCAAATACTGCGAATGCTGTTGCTGGGCAAACTTGTGGGGTCGAAGGGATTGGAGCGATAAATGGTAAAGCTCTTCGCTTGCGGGTTGTAGGTGCAGATGCCGTTATTCATTGCCGCCCAGAGCGTCCCGCCGTTGTCGAACATGGTGCGAATGACCGTATTTGCGCGGAGGCTTTTTGCTTGTTTGGGTGAAAATTTGAAGGTGGTAAAATCATTCGTTGCGCGGTTGAAGCGAGCAATGCCGCCGCCTTGCGTTCCCATCCAGAGATTATGCTGGGCATCTTCCGCCACCGACCACACGGACTGGCTTGCCGGACCAGCAATGCCAGCAGGGTCATTCGGGAAGCGTGTAAATACGCCACTTGTGGAGTTGAATCGACACACGCCACCCGCTACTGTTCCGACCCACAAGGTGTTTTCTGAATCCCAAAACAAGCAGCGCACAACGTTATCGCTGAGGCTTTGCGGATTGGCGGGGTCGTTTTTGTAGGTGCGAGTAACAGTACCGCTTGCAGGGTCGAAGAGGCTGAGTCCAGAGGATGTACCAATCCACAACTTGCCATCGTTTGTTTTTTCCAATGCCAATACATCGCTTGCAGGAAGTTTTGTGGGATTTTTGGGGTCAACGCCAAAGCTCGTAAAATCGTTGGTGGCGGGATTGTAGCGGGCGAGTCCTGCCGAGAGTGTGCCAAAGAAAATATTGCCTGCATTATCGCAGATTGACTCAAACACAACGTTTTCTGGCAAACTTTTCGGGTTGCCCTTTTGATTGCGAAAAATAGTAAATGTCTCGGTGCGAGGATTGAAGCGAGCAAGACCGCCTTCTGTTCCAACCCAGAGCATTCCTTGTTTGTCTTCAAGAATAGTATAGACGGCGTTGTCGGGCAGCGAGGCAGAATCTTTTGGATTGTGGCGGTAGTGCGTGAAGCTGTATCCGTCGTAGCGGCTTAGTCCGTCATATGTTCCCATCCAAATAAAGCCTTTGCTGTCTTGCAGGAGTGCCATTGCGGTTCCCTGGGACATTCCTTGCTCTGCGCCGATGTAGTCGAACTGCACGGCGGCTCGTGTGCTGCTCTTTTGCATTGTTTGTGCGTGGAGAGTAGGAATAAAAAAGATATTTAACAGAACGCTGAACACGAGCAAATGCGCACGACCAAGGATAGCGCGAAGTGGTTTTGATGTGCGGCTGAGAGAGAGAGGAGGCAAGCATCGGAAATTCACGTTGTGCATGATAAACCCCAAGAAAGTACATCCAAAAAAGCTGCAATGCGAAAGGAAGGTGTGATGCAGTAGAGGCTACGTCGCGTCTGATGTGATGCGAATTCTACGGCAGGGGCAAATGTACAATCTTTTTGTGGCTAATCCAAATGCGCACGTTTGCCACGTAGAATGCAGTCATTAACAATTCTTAACGCCGCATTTTTGTGTGCATGGTTGTATTTTGCTTGCCGATAACAACGCATTGTAAGGAAAAATTGCACGATACTTCGTGAAGAACGAAGTACTCTGCAACAAGCACCAACCCTTATGTTTTTCTTTTTCTTTCGGTATTGAATTGTATGGTTTCAAAAAACTTCCTCGTTAGCTCGTGATTTCTTCGTATTTTAGTAGTCTTGTCATGTTCATTTTATTGATGTTCATTGTTAGACTTTTTTGGAGACGAATCACGTGAATTGGGTAGCATCGCAAACTGCCGCCGATAAAGCCTTGCAGCAACAACTTCTTCAGGAATTGCTTGCCAAGGGTGGAAAACTGCCGAAGCACGTTGCTATCATTATGGATGGTAATGGGCGCTGGGCAGAGGAACGCTCGCAAACGCGCACACAAGGACACCGCGAGGGCATCAACTCTGTGCGAGACATTGTAGAAGCCACGTCGTTGCTTGGTGTGAAGCATTTGACACTCTACGCTTTTTCGATGGAAAATTGGCGCAGACCTCGCCCTGAGGTAACGTTGCTCATGGAATTACTTTTGCATTATTTGAAATCGGAATTGGACGAACTGCACCGAAACAATGTGCGTTTGCAAGCGATTGGCAAATTGAATGCGCTCCCTAAAAACGTCCAGAAGCAGCTTTTTGAGTGCATCGAAACCATGAAAGACAACACAGGTCTCACGCTCACGCTCGCACTCAGCTATAGTGCGCGTTGGGATATGGTTCGCGCCGTGCAGATGATGGCTCTGGATGTGCGTCGCGGAAAAGTTTCGCCCGAAGACATTACCGAAGAATCGTTTGCTGAATACTTGCAAACACACGCCATGCCGGACCCTGATTTGCTTATTCGCACAAGCGGCGAGATGCGCCTGAGTAATTTTCTCCTTTGGGAAATGGCATATTCGGAAATTTATGTAACGCAAAAATACTGGCCCGCTTTTCGCCGCAATGACCTCTACGAAGCTCTCAGCGACTACGCACAGCGCGAACGCCGCTTCGGAAAAACATCCCAGCAAATCGCCACCGAACAAGCGAGTGCAGACGAGCCTTCAGGGTTCAAGCGCATTTTGCAAGCGTTTCGGTAATCAAATAGGCAGTCCCTCATCCCCCTCGCACTGCCTTCGGAGCGAGGGGACGAAGCGGAGCAATTCATGCCTAAAAAAGAGTATCTGCGCCGACAGCCACTATAAAGACTTCCACATATCACACTCTGCTTTTTTGAGTATGTTCTCACAACAGTATTTCCTAAAACAGATAATTCCTCACTGACCTTTTCGACGTGTATGCGTATTTTTCCGTTCGTTCTTTCGTGGTGTATTGGAATGCTTTTTTGCCTTGCAAGTCTCACCAATCCTGCTTCTGCGCAACTTGCCCAACAAGCACCGCCGCGCCCACAACCAATTAAAATTCTCGGTATTCGCGTGGAATCGCCTAGCCCCATAGATACCGCTTCGGTGATATTTTATTCTGGGTTGCAGGTTGGTGATTACATTGACCCGCGCTCTAGTCGTATTCCTGAAGCTATCAAAAGCCTCTGGAAGCGTCGGCAGTTCGGCGATGTGAATATTGTGATTGACCGCGTTAGCTCGGATGGCGTGTATCTGCTTATTAAGCTCATAGAATTGCAACACATAAGTGCCATTCAAGTCATCGGTAATACTGCCGTCAATACGAAAGATATTTTGAAGGCACTCGACAAAAAAGAGGGCGACGTTATCACGCCCTACGACCTCGAACTTGGGCAAAAAGCTATCAAAAAGCTCTACGACAAAGAAAACAAGCCCTTTGCAAAGGTGGACGTAAAAGCCGAGCGCACCGACACGGCGGGCTTTTCGCGCGTGGTGATTACCACGAAGGAAAGCGTTACTTTTTTCATTAAATCCATCACGTTTCCAGGTGCGAAACAGTTCACCGACCAAGAACTCGCCAGCGCGTTCGAGGATACAAAAGTCAAGCAATGGTGGGAAATTTGGAAATCCGATAAATTTGAGCAGAAAAAATACGAAAAAGACCGCGACGAGCGTTTAGCCACGTTCTTTCGCAAAAATGGCTACATTGATGCCCAGATGCTCGGTGATTCCTTGCGTTTCAACGATACCACCGAAACCGTGGATATTGCGATTAAGGTCGAAGAAGGGCGTAAAGTCTATATTCGCAATATCACCTTTGAAGGAAATTTGGTCTTTCCTGCGGAGTTTCTTGCTTATCGTCTTGCAATGCAAAAAGGCGACCTCTACAATGCCGATAAATTCGATAAAAACTTGAACGGGAACGAAGACCAAACCGATGTTTCCTCAATTTATCTCAATAACGGCTACTTGACTGCCCGCTTAGAAAAAGAAGAAAAACGTGCCGCGCCTGATTCGGTTGATATTTTAATTCGCGTTTTTGAGCGTAATCAATTTACGGTGCGCCGCGTAGAAATTGAGGGAAACACAAAAACAAAAGACAAAGTTATTCGCCGTGAATTGTTCGTGCGTCCGGGCGATTTCTTTAACCGCGCAGCCGTTATTCGTAGTGTTCGTGCGCTTGGGCAGATAAACTATTTCAATCCCGAAAAGCTCCGCCCTGATGTAAAACTTGCCGACAACACCAACGTTGATATTACCTTCAAAGTAGAAGAACGCTCCAACGACACCTTCAATATGTCGTTTGGCTACGCTGGACAGTTCGGTTTTACTGGCTCGGTGGGCATTACGCTCAATAACTTTTCTGTTTTGGAGCCGCTTCAGGGCGGTGGCGGGCAAATTTTCAACCTAAACTACGAGCGCGGCGGCGGCTTCGGGCAGCAAGGCTTTGGCGCGTCGCAGTTTACCTTCGCACAAGGTGCGATTTCGACCTTTACGCTTGGCTTAACCGAACCATGGCTTTTCGATGAGCCGACAACGCTTGGTTTCAACGTCTTCAGCACACAACAGCTCTTTTTTGGCGGGATTCAGCGCACGGGCGCGTCGCTTAATATCGGTCGCCGTTTTCGCTTTCCCGATGATTATTTTCGTGGCGATTGGACCATTCAAGGCTTGGAAAACTCAGCCATTCAGGGCTTCGGAACGGCTGCACCAACGAATAATATCTTTTTTACGCCTGGTTTGGAGTTCAGTATTTCGCAAACAATTTCGCGTGTGAGCATTGACAATGCGCTCTTCCCCAGCGATGGTTCGCGCTTTACCTTGCTCACGAAACTTTCTGGTGGCGCGTTTGGTTTGGGTCTGATTGATTATTTCAAAAATCAACTGAGCTTGGAAAGTTTTACGCCGCTTTTGCAAATCGCCGAGCAGAATCGCCTTGCGCTCCGCTTAAATGCTGAGTTGGGCTATGTAACGAGTCTTGGCGCGGCAAACGTAAACTCAAAAAATCTTATTCCGCCGCTTGAACGCTATTACATGGGCGGTACTGTGCTTGGTGGCTTCGCAATTACGCCGCTTCGGGGCTATCCCGACAGCCAAATCGGTACGCGCCAGCCTTCAGAAACCTCGCCGCTTGGCGACCGCCCGAATGGTGGACGTGCAATGATGCTCTTGAACGCTGAACTGCGCTTCGCTGTTACGCTGAATCCCGTGCCGATTTATGCTATGGCATTTGTGGAAGCCGGCAACGTCTGGGACCAAGCAAGCCAAATCAATCCATTTGATTTGAAGCGGTCTGCGGGCGTTGGTGTGCGCTTTTTGATTCAGCCCATCGGCTTGCTCGGTTTCGACTACGCCTACGCTTTCGACCGTGTTATCGGCTTGAATGGTCAGCCCTTCCGCGACGAAAACGGTCCTCCGGGCTGGCGTTTCCACTTCCAATTTGGACGGTAAGAAATTACCAAGTAACAAAGTAACAAAGAACCAAGCAACAAAGAACTAATGACTATCGAAATCATTTCTGGTAGCCCTCGCGCAAGCAGCGTAACTGTGCGTGTGGCGAAGTATTTACATCAGCAGCTATCGGCTCAGACAGCGCATCACGTCGGGCTTTTGGATGTGCGCGATTACGCACTGCCTTTTGTACAAAACGTGTGGGGCAAGCCTGAGCAAGTTCCCGCAGAATGGGCGGTGCTGGGCGAGCGAATGTTCGCCGCGCAAGCATTGATCGTGGTTTCGCCCGAATACAATGGTGGTTTTTCGCCCGCGATTAAAAACCTTTTCGACCATTTCCCCAAGCAATCGCGCAAGGCATTTGGTATTGCAACGGCATCGCCCGGAATGCAAGGCGGAATGAGAGCCGCACAGCAACTTTTTCTGATGACAACCGCTCTCTGGGGCATTCCATCGCCGCAGTTGCTGATTGTGCCGGAAGTTGATAAAAAATTCAACGACCACGCAGAGCTGATAGATGCTGGCTTCCAGAAAAGTATCGACCTGTTTACGAAAGAATATCTCTGGCTCGCCGAATCGCTTGTGCAGAACGCATAAATGCTCACAGACAAGAATGTTTGTGCCACTATTGATTGTTTTTGTATCAATCTGTTTCTACTATGATGACCTTTTTGTTATTTCAGTGCAGCAAAAATCTTTACTCTACAAAGCGCGTCAATACTCGCTTCGCGCTCATTTTGCTGTTGTGTATTGGTGCGGTCTGGGCAAGTTCGTGTTCGCAGAAAAATTTTGTCATTCCGCGCAATGTGGATGAGTATTATGAGCAAGCACTCGAAGCCTTCAACACTGAAGATTTGTCGCGGGCGCAAAAGTATTTCGATGTGATAAAATTGCAATATCCCGCCAGCAAATACGCCGACGATGCGCAGTATTACTTGGCGGAAATCAACGTCAAAAAAAACGAAAATATTCTTGCTGCATACAACTACAACCAGCTTCGGCGCACCTTTCCGAACAGCGAGTTTGCAAAAATTTCGACCTACAAAGCCGCAATGAGCAATTTTCGGCAGTCGCCCCGATATGACCGCGACCAAGATTATACGCGGCAAGCAATCAAGGCGTTCAGCGAGTTTCAGGCGTTGTATCCGAAAGATTCTCTCTCGGTCGAAGCGGGCAAGCGCATCATGGAACTCCGCTCCAAACTTGCCGAGCATGATTTTCGTACTGCGGAATTGTACTTAAAGCTCCAAGCTCCCCGCGCTGCGATTGCGTATTTCGACCTTGTTTTGGGGAATTATCCCGATACCGATTATGTCGAACCGTCGCTGCTTGGGAAAATCAAAATGCAGGTTCGCTTGAAGCGCAGCATTGAAGCGCAAGAAAGTATGCGCATCTACCGCCAACGCTTTCCGCAGGGGAAATTGAAAGACGATGCAGATATTGTGGAAAATGCCGTGAAACAACTGGCATCTGGCGTGGAAGTGCGCACGTTTTCTGCGCCGTAAACACACAGGAAAATGAAAATGCTCGATAAAGCCTGATTAAACTTTGCGAATAGGGAAATTGCTCCAAACCTCAAAGCAGTGCGCGAAACCCATTCTCCACGATTGACGCGCCTTTTCGCAATATTTTCGGGAAAAATTACTATGACCTTTTCACGCTTACATACCGCTCAACAGCAGATATACACTGGATTCTACGCTTTGTGTGCGATAGTCTTGAGCATTGCCGCACCCATAAAAAGCCTCGCGCAAAATGCGGATGAAATTTTTCAGCAAGTACAGAAAAAGTATGGTGAAGGCGTATCTATGCGTGTGCGTTTTGTGCTGAAAGCTGAAGATATACGCGGCTCTCTGACGATTAAGCGCGGAAATAAATACATTCTCGAACTCGCAGGGCGCAGTATTATTTGCAATGGAAAAACGGTGCAGAACTACACGCCTGTCGACAAAAAAGTCGTGGTCAGCGATTTCCGCGACAACCCCGATAATATCTCGCCAGAACGTATTTTTATGAACTTTCCACGTGGCTATCGTCCGACGCTTGTTATCGACAAAGCAAGTAAAGATGCCGTTTTGATGCTCAATCCCGCCAAAGCACGCGACCAAATCAGCGATATGCAGCGCGTTACCTTGCGTTTGCAACAAGAAACGCTCAAACTCAAGGAAATGAGTATCTTCGACGGTACACAAACCCACGAATGGACGATTCTCGACATCAAGCCCGATGCAGGCATTCCCGATGCCGCATTTGAATGGAAGCCGCCGCAAGGTACGCAGGTGATTGATTTGCGGGATTGATGTGTGAGATACTTACCCATAAAATTAAGTAGTTACAACGCTTTTTTTATCGCCATGCGCACACGAACATTTCTCACTCGTTCCTTTCTCCACGCAAGCATTTACGCTCTTCTCCTGCAAAGCCTGATTTCATGCGCTTCTCAAACGATGTCGGTTACTGTCAATGAAGCCGCGCTGGGGCAGTTTGCCTTTGGCTTGCCAGAATATCCCGCAGAGCGTGTTGCTGAGCCGCTTCGGCACTCGCTTTGGGCAACGCAATACTACGTGCATTATTCCGAAACCACCAACGCCAACGGGCATCCGCTCTTGGATATGCAAGGCAAAAGTTTTGGGGTGATGCTTTCCGCCTACGATTGGTGCATGGGCGGTGTGGAGGGAACAATTCAGGCAAAGGATTCGACGGGAATATTGCGCACCTACAACTATGCGGGTCGTGGGGCGGATATTCAGGTTGATTGTGCGCCATTTTTCAAAAAAGGCTCGCTTATCAATGCCGCCGCTATCGGGCGGACGCGCTACATCTACGCGACGGGTCCCTTTGGCGATGGCGTGAAAGGCTTGATTCTTGTGCCGTTCCGCACCATTGCGACCGACACAACGGTTTTTCCGACTGGCACGATTGTGTATATTCCTTCGGCTCGCGGTGCGGACGTAGAACTGCCCGACGGCACACGCACCAAGCACGATGGTTACTTTGTTGCGGGCGATATTGGCGGTGCAATCAAGGGCAATCACATTGATGTTTTTACGGGTGTCTATCGCAAAAATCCCTTCCCAAGCGTGATTCAAAGCAAATCTAGCGCAACCTTTCCCGCCGTACAGGTGCAGGATTCCCGCATTAAAGAGATACTTCTCCGCCTCCATACTCCCGCAGAGACCGCACAAAAGCGATGATTTTGGCGAGCGTTTTATGCTACGTTTATCCTGCGCTTATCCTGTGTTTATTCTGCTTTTTCGTGCATCCTTGCCAGCGCACTTACGCACGAAAATACGCGCGGTGCCGCGCTTCGTATTGGTCGCCGTGTCCGACAACGACAAGTTCATTGCTATCGCTCAGGCGTTGAGTGCGAGAGGCTGGCAAGCCTGATTTCATGCACACGGCAAGCGTTTTTGTTACATATTCTGCCACTGCCATCAGGTGCGGCATTGGTCCGAAGGGCTTGCCACGATAATCCAAATCCAAGCCCGCAATAATCACCCGTTTGTGATTATTTGCCAGATGCTCGCAGACTTCCACAATACCATCATCAAAAAATTGTGCCTCGTCAATGCCGATAACATCAGCTTCGGCAGCGTGTTCGAGAATTTCTGCCGAATGCTGAACAACGCGAGATGCGATACGGTGCTGGCTGTGCGATACCACTTCGTATTCGCTGTAGCGGTCGTCAATACTGGGCTTGAAGATTTCCACGCGCTGCTTGGCAATTTGCGCCCGCCGCAAGCGGCGTATCAGTTCCTCGCTTTTTCCGCTAAACATACACCCAGCAATGACTTCGATAGAGCCGTAGGGTATCTGCTGCGGATGCGTGGTGTGAAGCGGATGAGAAAGCGGTGTGCTATGTTGGCGGTCATCAACGTGAGTATTCATGCGGTTTGGAGGGGAAAAGAAAAAAGGAATATCAAAGAATGCGTCGCAAATTTAGGGGAGAAACAGCGTAAAACCACGAAAAAGTTATCCACGCTGCGCATTTGGCACAATCTTTTGACAGCGTAATATATGTTTGTCGAAATAGCAGATTTCTTGTATTTTTCTACTTCTCATTTCGTGGCATCAAATACCATTGACCACTAACGTACTCTGTGTCTCTCTTTTACCGTCTAATCCTTATATGTCCTTATGAATGCTTTTGTTGAGTTCTTTTTTCCTCTGTTGCTACGTGGTTCCGAAGGCGATATTCAGCGTCGGGCGCGGCTTGCCTTGCAAATTTGCTTTTTGGGGATGATCGTGAGCGCGATATACGTGCCCGTGCATCTTTCACACCCGAATTACATTGGTGTTGTAGGTTCGGTGGTCGGTATTTTCACATATCCGCTTATAGGATATTTGCTGAAACGCACCGCATCGCTTTCGCGGACAGGGCATTTATTGGCTGCTAATGCGCTTGTTATTCTTCTCCTCACTATTTGTACGACTGGTGGCATAAAATCACAGGCTGCTCCATGGCTAGTATTGATTCCGACGGCTTCCATGCTGGTGGGCGGGAAAAATATCGGCAAGCTGTGGTTTTACGTCTGCCTGGCGGTAGTTATGGCACTTTCGACATTGTTGCTCAATGGTATGGAATTTCCCCATGCTGTGCCGATGGAACGCCGAGCGCTCGCACTTGTTCTTTCTACTCTCGTCTTTTTTGTCATTATTTTTGTTATTATTAGTGCCTTTGAACATGGAAAAGAGCAGGTTTTAGTGCGCTTGCAAGAAGAACAAGCCAGCACACAACGCAAAGTAGATGAAACCCGCGCCGCGCTGCGCCACGAGCAAGAAACCATGCGCAAAAAAGACAGTATCATGCTCGAACAAAGCCAGCAACAAGAGCGGTACTTAGAAAATAGCGTGGAGCAGATTTTGCTGGGCGTGGATCGTTTTTCGCAAGGCGACCTCACAACCCGCATCAATGCTGGTATGGGCAAGGATAATATCGCTCGCTTGGCAGAAGGAATCAACATGGCGATTGTGAGTATTGGCGCACTCATGCACAAAGTCCGCGCCACTGCTGATGCCGTTGCAGGCTCGGGTTCATCTATTCTTGCTGGCACCGAGCGCATGACGTTTAGTGCGGCAGAGCAATCGCGGAAAGCTAGTGATGCAAATAGCGTCATGTCCGACCTCGCTGCACAAATTCAACAAGGCGCGAAAGATGCACGGCAATATGCCGAAGTAGCACAAGGGACGGTGCAAAGCTCCGAAGACGGCTCCAAGCGCGTCCAGCAAGCAGTCGAGGGCATGGGGGCAATTTCACTCATCGTTACGCAAGCCGCCGAAACCATTCGCACATTGGGCGACAGCAGCCATCAAATTGGTGAAATTGTGCAGGTTATCAACGAAATTGCCGACCAAACAAACCTCCTCGCGCTCAATGCCGCTATCGAAGCCGCCCGCGCAGGCGAGCAAGGACGCGGCTTTGCGGTCGTTGCCGATGAAGTACGCAAGCTCGCCGAGCGCACCACCAAAGCCACAAAAGAAATTGCCGTGATGATTACACGCATTCAAAACGACACCAAGCAAGCAGTCGTAACGATTGAGCGCGGAACATCGGAAGTGGAAAAAGGCGTGAACCTTGTAAGCGAGGCAGGGCAAGCCTTCCGTGTTACTTCCGATAACGCCATGCGTGGTGTGGAGGCATATGGGCAAATTGCCACCACGCGCGAACGCCATGCCCGCGAAATGACAGAACTTGCCCGCTCGGTGGATAATATTACCAGCATGATTGCTGAGGGCGTAGAAATGACGCATGAAATTGAGCATTCGCTGGAATCGCTCGCCGCGCAAGCACGGGAGTTGCAGCATCTTCTTGGACGCTTTGAATTTGACGAATCGAACACCACATCGCACGTACTTGGCAGAAGCAAAGAAACGCGGTATTTGGCATAGGTATTGGCAGATGTTGTAGTGTGTGTGGTAGTGTGCGTTGTCATTTCTTCCTTTGTACACGACAAAACTTATGAAAAGCGCGTAAAATCAGGCTTCAGTGGCTTGAGACTTCTTGCCTGTGTTCATCGCTTGAACCTCGCACCAACACT
>RDXM01000161.1 GCA_004292595.1 Candidatus Kapaibacterium sp.
CATTATCTATGTTGGAGTTCGACATGAAAAATCTTATCCTTTTTTGCTGTATTGTTGTGAGCCTAGTTGTGGCGGCGTGTTCGGGTGGCAGTCAGATTTCAAAAATTGATTACCCAAATCTACCGTCTATCGAATCGCAGGGCGGCGTGGTCGGTACATTTCGTGCAAAGGACGGCGTGAGTATTCGCTACGCATCCTTCAAAGCCGCATCAAATCAAGGTTCTACGACGCAATCTTCGACACAAGCAACGGCAAGCGTAGGAACGGTTGTTTTGACCACAGGACGCACACAATTTATCGAAGCCTATTTGGAAGCCATTGCAGAATGGCAAAAGCGCGGCTATGACGTGTGGGCGATGGATTGGCGCGGGCAAGGCTTGTCCGACCGCCTCATTCCTGATGCTCGGAGCAAAGGTCATGTTGGCAATTTTGACGAGTACTTGCAGGATGTGGATTATCTTGTGCAGAATCTCGCAAAACCCGTCCAAGGCTCACAGAATGTGATTGTAGGGCAATCTATGGGCGGCGGCTTGGTGATTCGCTACGCTACTGAGCATGAAGGCGTGTTCCAGCGCGTGGTAGCGGGTGCGCCGCTTATTGATTTTGCAGCTCCAGGATTTTTGAAAGGAATTATTTCTCTTTCTGCCTCAGCAAACCCACAAGGATACGTGCTGGGCGAGGGTGGGGATTATTCGCAAGCAAACCGCACATTTGAAGGAAACACCATCACGCACGACCAAAATCGCTTCAATCGTTTTCATGCGTTTATTGACCGCGAACCCCGCTTGGCTCTTGGTGCGCCGACGAATCAGTGGGTAAATGAAGGGGTGAAATCATGTAATAATTTTGCCAATTCTACCTACATGGCAAAACTCAAAACACCCGTGCTGATGTTCAGCGCAGAAACGGATAAATTGGTTTCGGTTGAGGCACAGAAAAAGCTCGCAGAGCAATATCCAAGCCTCATTAAGCGCGTGGAACTTGCGGGAACGTACCACGAAGTATTTCTCGAAACCGATGCCGTTCAACAAAAAATTTGGTCTGAAATTGATAGTTTTCTGAAAAAGTAATACTGAAAAAGTAATACTGAAAAAGTAATACTGAAAAAGTAATACTGAAAAAGTAATACTGAGTGCGTTGAGCATTGTGCAGAACAAATTATACAGAACAAGAAGTACTCAAGCACAATGCTCATTTTTATTTGGGAGTGCATCACAGGAGTTTTTAGCCCTACATCTTCAGCAAAAGCGAGACACGATGCACCATTCCGGGCATACCGACGATACTAAGCGCGTAGTCCACGCCAAGATTCGGTAATGCCAATCCCACACCTGCATTGAAGCCTGTAAAGCGTGGCTGCGCCTCTGGCGAAAGCTCGCGTCGGCGTTGGTTGTCGTAGCCAATGCGCACACGCACCGCCTGACCAAAGTAAAATTCTCCGCCAATTTGAAAATTCAAAAAGCGTTCTGGCAAGGTTGCCGTCGAATCCGCCAAGCGAGCAAACGACGCATTGATGAGCAGGGGCAAGCCGCGCAAGCGATGATTGACACCAATGCGCACATCTATCGGCAAGCGGTCGGGCATGGTGCCGAGCGAAGCCACTTGCGTCCCTGCATGAAGCACCGACACGCCGATATTCACGTTTGCTTTTGGAATGCGATACAGCATCCCTGCATCCACCGCAACTGCGCCTGTGGAAACATTATCCAAGCGGCTATTGATGTATTTTACCGAAACGCCGTAAAACCACGTAGAATCAAGCTGATTGGCATATGTGGCAGCAAGGGCGAGGTCGCCGCCGCCAAAGGTCGCGCCAGAACTCATACCGTTTCGGTCGGTGCGTGCGAATTGCCCATAATTCACGTAGTTTGCGCTGATTGCCACAGAACCCTGTGCTAATGCGGAGTTTGAGCTTACACCCAAGCCTTTGAGCGAATTGTTATAGACAAAAAAACCAGAATTAACATCCGCGACGTGCTTGAAAAAAGTTGCGTGAATTTGGTTGTCGTCCGCGCTGGCAATAACGGCTGGATTGTAGAACACCGCAGCAGGGTCGTCGTGAATTGCCACAAACGCGCCACCAAGCGCAGCCGCACGCGCTCCAGCGTCATTGCGCAAAAAGGAATAACTGCCGAATTGCGGCGTACCAAGCGGGGCGTTTTGTGCAAAATTAAACGAAGGAAAAACAGCGAAAACAGCGAGGAAGAATGCGCTTGCGGGCGAGAGAAAAAATATTGCTGCGGTAGATATTGCTGAGGCAGAAGCAGAACTGCGGGACAGCACAAGACGATGCTTGAACATTCGTAACTCCATAAAAAATGCAACAAGGATGAAATTGAGTTGGTTCGGGGCGCACTCAAAAGCTCTGCAAGCGTGTATTGGTGCTGCGTGTGAGCCAGAGAATGAACTTTGGAGGAACAAGATTCAATAAAATGCTATCCTTTGGATTGGAGCTTGGAAATGCGCGTAGCGAAGAGCGTTTTGCCTTCGATGTTGATAAATTCGCAATACAAATGCGATTCGGAAATTGCAATATAATTAAATCCGCCATTTGTCATGGCAAAAATTGTGTGTTCGCCGTAGCCCGTGTCGCGTCCTTCGCCGCCGCCGCCAGAGATTAAGCAGTAAAAGGCATCGGCGGGATGCTTGATGTATTGAATATCGTGGTCGTGTCCGTTCATATAGACATCCACTTTGAACTCATCCAAGAGAGGTTTTATGCGGTCTATGATGATTTGCTGGTCGCCATAGCCGCCGTAGGAGCGCACCATATGGTGTCCGACAACGATTTTCCACCGCGCATCGGATTTCTGCAATACCGCTTTTAGCCAGCGTTCTTGTTCGGCGCAAAAGTCCCAGTGTGCAGTGATGAGCGGGTCGGTGTCAATGGCAAAAAAATCAACGGAAACGCCATTTGATGAGGTCTTGCGGAAGGTGTAATAGCGGGCGGGCATATTCCAACGCGGGCTTTTGGTGTGGTAATCAATCTGTGCTTGGATATTGCCGCGATGGTCGTGATTGCCCAAGACCGCATACCACGGGACTTGCAGGGCATCGCAGGAATAAATATCTTCAAATTTTGTTTTCCATTGTGGGTCGTTCACCGAGTCCACGCCGCGATTGTAAATGTTATCGCCCGTGCTGACGACAAACTCCGCTCGCTCCGATGCGGCTTTCAGGCACATCTGCTCGGCAACGCGCTTTTGAAAGCCTGCGCCCGTTCCCCAATCGCCCACCACCAGAAAGCGCACGGCAGCTGAATCTTTGTACGAAACGGTCGTAAATTCAGGAACGGGTTTCGCATTTTCCACGACTTTCGGCGCATTTTTAAAGAGCGAAGAAAAGAGCTTTGGCAGCGAGAAAGAACACCCCGAAACCGCATAAATGCTCACGAGAAGAACGACAAAAAGAAAAGAGTTTGTTTTGGTGAGTTTCATCAAAGAAAAAGCGACGGAGTGAGAAAGAAATGAGAAAGAAATGAGAAAGAAATATGCGAGAGAAAAATATGCGGAAATTTTGAACAAAGTAAAATCAACACCCCGCAAAATACAAACTTTTTACTAAATTACTGGCAGTTCGTCGTTGTACACACAAGAAAGCAAAAGGTTCTACGGAAAGCTCCTTCACTATCTTGCACCTCGTCATCATCGTTTTTCATGCGTAATGGTGGTTTCTATGCTGTTTCCGCGATATTTTTTTTTACAATGTTCGCTTCGTTTTTCATTGCAAATGCACGGCTCAGTGCTTGTGTTTTGTCTGCTGTGCGTGTATTGCATGATGACTACGCCTCCTGCGCTTCATGCCGATGCGCTCGTGGATTCGCTGACACGCCGCGTCGAGCAAGTACGCAGAGAAGCACCGCAGGGCAGCACAAAACTTGCCGATGCCCTGTGCGACCTCGCTAATGCCTATCGTACCGCAAATACGACGGTCGGTATAGAATTTGCCACGCAAGCAATTCGCCTCTCTGAGCAGCTTGAATATCCGCAGGGTCTAGCGCAGAGCTACCGTATTTTGGGCTGGTTGAGGCATATTGAGGGCGATTATGCGGCGGCAATGGAGGCGTATTTGCAGGGGCAAAAAGTTGCCGAGCTGAGTAATCTCCATATTCCTAACGCACAACTGATTCAATACAAAGGTATTTTATTTCGTGCCGTCAGTAGCTACGAGCGGGCGTTGGAAGAACACTTGCGAGCATTGTCGCTGCTCCAAAAAGCCTACCAAGCCGATAAAATCCTAGATAGTGCGGTCGTGATGGATGTGTATCAAGAGCTTGGTATTGATTATCGTTTGCTCGGAAATGCCGCAAAAGGGCGTGAATACTTGCTCAAAACACTGACCTATTTCACACAACAGCGCGACACCTTGAGTCTTGCGATTACCTTGAATAATCTTGGCGAATGCTCTCTTGCTGAGGGCAGAAAATACGAGGCATTGGAGGCATTACAGCTATCGCTTTTTTACGCAGAAAAGCTCAAGCACGAGCGCACGATGATTTTTAATTATACGAGCCTTGCGCGATTATATCTGGCGTTGAACGATGTTTCGCGGGCGGTCAAATACGGCACACTCGCGCTTGATTTGGCACAACAACGCAGAGAAAAAGCGCAAATTCGCGGCGCATACCAAGTTCTTGGCGATTCATACTTCGCAATGGGAACGTTCCAAGAAGCGCACAAATACGAGCATTTAGCCGCAGTCTATCAAGATTCTCTCTATCAAACCAACATTCGCAATAATTTTGCGTTGCAGCAGACCGACCTCGAAATGCGCAAGAAAGAGGCGCAAATACTTCTCTTGGAGAAAGATAAAGAGCGCCAACGCATCGTCATTATCGCGCTCAGTATTGGGCTGCTGCTTGTTGGTATTATTGCTGCCTTGTTCTATCGCAATATTCGCCAAGAACGCCGCGCAAACACAGAAATTACACGCCAGCAAGCTCTCGTGCAGGAGCAAGCAGCGAAAATTCAGCAGACCAATGAACTTCTGCACGAAAAAAATATTCAACTAGAAACCGCAAAACTCCTCGCCGAAGACAACGCACAAATGCTGGAAGATGCGTACAATAGCGTGAAAGTGCTGAGTGCAATTGGGCAAAAAATCACCTCGACGCTTGATTTGAAGAGCATTGGGCTGAGTTTATACGACGACATCAATCGTGTCATTAATGCGCCGATTGTTGTTATTGGCACGTATTCGCCAGAGCGCGAGGAAATTGAATACACGCTGACCATCGAAAATCGCACGATTTTGCCGAATTATATGTTGTCGTTGCAGGAGCGCGAGCGAGCGGCGGTGCAGTGCGTGATGCGCCGCGAAATGGTGCTGGTTGATGATTTTCAGCAACAGCCTTTGCATGGCGACGCGCCGCGCTCGCTGGTGTATTTTCCGCTTATTCAGGCTTCCGGCAAGCTCATCGGTGTGGCGAGTGCGCAGAGCTATGAACGCAGCTATTTCACCGAGCATCGTCTGAATTTCTTGCGCACTATCGTTCCCTTTATCACCTCAGCACTCTCCAATGCCAATGCCTACCGAGAATTGGCAAAAGTTTCCGAGCAGGCGCACTCTGTCAATAATGATTTACAAACCGTCATCGGCGATATTGCGGCGCGAAATCTCGAACTCCAAGCCTTGAATACAGAAAAATCTGAAATTATCAGCATTGTCGCACATGATTTGAAAAATCCCATTGCCGCGATTGCGGGCTTGACAGAAGTTCTCGCCTCGCCGACACTGGAAGAAGAAATGCGGCAACGTATCGTCAAGCAAATGAGCGTCATTACTGGACGAATGAGCGATTTGGTGAAAAATATTTTGGATGCTTATCGTAGCGAAGTGTACGCCGCGCCTCTCAATCTTTGTGATATTGATATTGTCTCGCTTACTGCAACGACGGTTGAATTATACAACGACCGTGCCGAAGCAAAAAATATCCACCTCCATTTTCTTCCAGAGCAAGAGACCATGCGGGCTTTGGCTGATGCGCAGCGTTTGACGCAAGTGCTAGAAAATCTTATTTCCAACGCTCTGAAATATTCGCCCACAGGCAAGCAAGTCTTTGTCATGGTGCGCACTGCCGATACTGCCAGCATCCGTATTGAAGTCCGCGATGAAGGTCCGGGAATTTCGGCGGATGATATGAAACAACTCTTTGGTAAATTTGCGCGGCTGTCGGCTCGCCCAACTGCTGGAGAACACAGCACAGGTCTGGGCTTGAGCATCGTCAAGCAAATGGTACAATCCATGAACGGCAAGGTATGGTGCGAATCCATCGAAGGAAATGGCGCACGTTTTTTTGTTGATGTACCCAGCGCAATCACGTAAAAAAAACAGCGCATTGCCTTTGACCATATAAACAGGCAGCAGCGAGAAACTACAGAGAAAAATAACCCAAAAACGTCGTATTACATTCCTTACACTCATGGATAAATTTTGGCTCAATCCCGACCTCAAAATATCGTTCCTTCATGCACGGCATCTGACGGCACACTTTGCAAAAAGTTTTTATGTGTCGGCAAGTATTCTCCCGACCGATAAACGCTGGGCGACATATGCGGTGTATGGCTTTTGTCGCTATGCAGATAACTTGATTGATTCCCCGCGCGGACGCACCCCCGAAGAGCTTTTTGCTGAAGTAGAGGCGTTGCGCCAAGAGCTGACTATCTGCCACCGCACGGGCGAATCGGAGCATTCTATCATGCGAGCATTTGCGCCCGTTATGCGGGCTTGCGCTATGCCGCTCGAATACCCGATGGATTTGCTCAAAGGCGTAACGATGGATATGGAATTTGACCGCTACAACACCTTCGACGACCTCTATGTGTTCTGCTATCGCGTGGCATCGGTGGTCGGGCTGATGATGACGTGTGTGCTTGGCTACAAAGACGCTTCCGCCTTCGACTATGCCGAAAAAATGGGCATTGCAATGCAACTGACGAACATTCTCCGCGATGTGCAGGAGGACAAAAACATGGGGCGAATATATTTGCCGCAAGAAGATTTGGTGCGCTTTGGCGTGGCGGAGCAGGATATTATGCAGGAACGCTTTTCGCCAGAATTGCGCGATTGTATGCGCTTTCAGGTCGAGAGAGCGCACCACTACTACGAAGAAGGAGATAAAGGCATTTCGCTCTTGCCACGCTCTTCGCAATATGCAATCTCGGCGGCAAGCAAGATTTATCGCGGTATCTTGTACAAAATTGCGGAGCGTGATTTTAACCCCTTTTTGGGGCGCGTCTTTGTGCCGCAGCAAAAGAAAATGCAGATTTTAGCAGGAGAAGTTGTGCGCACAAAACTCTTTGCCTAAATTTTCTGCCTAAATTTTTTGCCTGAATATACGCACACAGCGAAAAAAGCAAAGAAAAAGCAAAGAAATAGAACGTTCGCAAAATGTGCTTGTGAAGCTCACAGACAGGAATGTTTGTGCCACCAAAGCCAGTATATATCAGTTTTAGGAAGGCTCAAAAATTAAATGGATAAACTTCAACAATATTTAGTGGCACAGACATTCCTGTCTGTGCGTGTTGGTGCGGGCTTCAGGCGACAACCACAGACAAGAATGTCTGTGCCACTACTGACTTGAACCACTTATTTTTTTACCATTCCTTATAGTGGCACAGGCATTCTTGCCTGTGAGGTTTGCGAAAGTCCTAAGAAAAACAAGTACGGTTGTGGATGCCGCATCACACCTCATGCTGAACTTGTTCACGCATCCTCAATACACCATTGTCCGCACTCTTGTCCACACCCTTCTTTTTTTCATTGCCATATGCCACATCTCCTTCTTTCGCCCGATGCAGCTGCTTACTTTTACCGCGAAATTACCGACTCGCTCTTTGGAGCAAATCCGCCACAAGGCTCGTCAATACTCATGTTACGCTCGGTCTTTGGAGAAATTCTGCATTCGCTCACTGCCGCCGAACCCCAGATTTTTAGCGATATGTACTCGCGTTTGGTCTTTATTGCCGATAGATACGAGCTTCCCGATTATATCCGCCGCGAAGCACACGCTTTTCGGCGCATTGCAACCAAGGCGCAGCGCAAACAGCGCACCCACATTGACCTCGCAACCCTGCACAGTGCGGCACGTGCGCTGGCTTTGGTGGTGTTTTATTTTTCCGACGTTCGCGCCGAAGAGCCGCTTCGCACGGTGCTTTTGCAAGCACAGCCCTTTACACGCGAAACTAACCGCGTCCGCGCTCAAATCTTGCCGCTCTTGCGCTGCACTGTCCAACAACTTTTTCCCGTTGAAAACAAGTACGGACGAGCTATCCAGCCCGTGCAAGGCTTGTCGCATGAAGGCGAAACTCTCGTGCTGCGCCTCGCCGACCCTTGGCACGAGACGGGGCAGCTTGTCTGGGCGGGCGCGACGCTGCATTGTGCGCAAATGCGCCACGTAGAAACGAATTTCACCGACAATGACGACGGCACACGCTCCGAGACCAGTATTTATGAGACTTCCAGCGATTCCGTTGTCGTGCTGGAGCCAGATTACCTCGTGGACGTAACCGAAATTGCCGAATGCGTCCAGCGTCCCTTGCCGCACGGCGGAAACCCGCGTCTTTCCTTGCTGAAGAAGTTTTTACCCACCGAAGCAAAAATGTCGCTTGTGAATGGAAACGTTGCAAACTACGCCTTCGACGCGCTTTTGTCCGACATGAATGCAAATTTTGATACCGTTTTCCAAGCCGCAATCCTTCAGAGACCGCTTCAAATCGTGGCGTTGGAGGAAGAGCATCCCGACGCGCTGGCGCGATTGCGCCTTCAGGCGAGCATGATTTTTGGTAATATCAAAACCTTGCTCGGTAATTTGCAGTGGGACAAAGCCAATATTGAAGCTAGTTTTATGTCTCCGCTTTACGGTGTGCAGGGACGCTTGGACTTGATGCTCGAATACGCTGACGACGCACGGCGCAAAACCGTGATTGAGCTAAAAGCTGGCTCGCCGCCCGTGAACGGCACGTGGGAGAACAATGCCGCGCAGGTTACCTGCTACAATCTGCTCTTGGATGCCTGTTTTCGTGAGCGGTCTGGCGACAGCTCCATCTTCTACGGACAAGATTTGACGCGCCCTTTGCGAAATGTCATCAACGATGCTCGCTCCAAGCAATTCGTGCTTGCGCTCAGAAACCGCATCATTGCTCAGGAACACGCCGTATTGTCGCGCCAATTCAAGCCCCTGCGCGAGCTGCACCCCGAACACATTGGTTTGTTGCCCGTCTTTTTGAACGAAGCCGTGCGCCATTTTGCCTTCGCCTTTGCGGGTGCGAGCAGCCTTGAACGCAAGTATTTTCAAGTTTTTACGGCATTTGTGATGCGTGAGAATTGGTCCACGCGCTTAGGCGGCGAGCGTTCGCAAGGGTTTGCTGCGCTCTGGCGAACAAGCCTTGCCGAAAAAGCCGATAACTACGCGGTGTTGAGTCATTTGGAATTGGATAGGGAAACCTCCGACTTTGCGCAATTCCACCTGCATTTCCACCGAACCGAGCAAACATCAGCCCTTGCGAACTTTCGCGTTGGCGATATTGTGATTGTTTATCCAATGGCAGAAATTTCAGAAGATGGCGAAAAGCAACAAAAAGAAGAACACGATGAACGCACGTTTTTACGGGCTTCGCTGGCAAAAGGCTACATCAAAAGTATCACCAAAGAGCGCGTTGTGGTGAGCTTACGGAATAAATTGCTGGGCGAAAATTTGTTCGCAGGCGAGCGTTTGTGGGCGATTGAGCCAGATTTTATGGGAACGGAATTTAAGTCGCAATACGAATCCTTGTACGAATTTCTCCGTGCCGACGACGCGAAACGCTCACTACTGCTGGGTTTGCGCGAACCTGAATTTGCGGAGGAAGTAAATATCAGCTATCCAGACCTCACGGGCGAACAAAACGAGCGTTTGCGCCATGCCATGAGCGCGAAGGATTATTTTTTGTTGCAAGGTCCGCCTGGCACCGGAAAAACCTCACGAATGCTGAAATCAATGGCGCGGCATCTCTTTGAAAACACTGATGAACACGTGCTGCTGCTTGCCTTCACGAACCGCGCTGTGGACGAAATGTGCGAGGCATTGAAATTTGCGCAAAAGGACACGCCAACGCTCGATTTTATCAGGCTTGGCGCGAAGGAATCCACGAAACACACCGACCGTGTGCTGTATGCGCAAATGGAAGGCAAGAGCATTGAGGAAATACGTGCCTTGCTCAAGGGAACGCGGATTATTGTTTCGACGATTTCCTCGCTGTTGAAAACACCAGAATTGCTTGCTATCAAGACCTTCGGAACGGTAATTATTGATGAAGCCTCGCAAGTTGTAGAGCCGCAACTGTGCGGTTTGCTGACGAAGTTTCCGCGCTGCATTTTGATTGGCGACGAGAAACAGCTTCCCGCCGTCGTCGTGCAGGCTGAACGCGGCACGTTTACGAGCGATGCGGAATTAAACGAGGTCGGAATTGTGGATTTGCGCACGTCGCTTTTTGAACGCTTGCTCACACGTTGCATCCAGCAAGGCTGGCACAAGGGCTACGGCATTATTTCGCAGCAAGGGCGTATGCACCAAGCACTGATGCGCTTTCCAAACGAGCATTTTTACAATGGTGTCCTTACGCCGCTTGCTGCGTGGCAACGCGAAGAGCAAGCATTTATGCCGCTTGGAGAATACTCCGAGCAAGAAAGCCTCCAAAGCGCAGAAATACTGGCTTCGGAGGCAACGTGGGAAAATGTTCGAGAGCGTATCGGCGAAAAGCGGCTGGTGTTCTGGTCGTCGGAGGTGGAAAAGCAAACCAAAGTCCACGAACAAGAAGCAGTGCGGGCTGCGGGCTTGGCGACGTATTTCCGTGAGCGACTGGGCGAGAGCTTCCATGCGGGTAGCATTGGCATCATCACGCCGTTCAGAGCGCAGATTGCGGCGATTCACCGTCATTTGCCAGAGGAATTACGCACGATGGTGAGCGTGGACACGGTCGAGCGCTATCAAGGCAGCGAGCGCGATGTGATTATCCTGTCCTTTGCCGTTAATTACCCATCGCGTATTCCTTCGGTGCAATCTCTCTCTGCCGATGGTACGATTGACCGCAAGCTCAACGTCGCGCTGACGCGGGCGCGGCAGCAGCTTGTGGTGCTGGGCTGCGATACTGTTTTGGCAGAGCAGAAGATTTTTGCGCAGTTTCTTGCATTTGTGCGCTTGGAGCATGGTTTTGTTGGACGTGATATTTTTCCTGAGCAGCGAGGCTAAGCAGCTCGACTCTGCGCATTCTCGATGTCGAATTGCCGTTGTGTTGATTGTCTTTCCCACCTCTGTACACGACAAAAGTCCTGAGAGGCTTGTAAAATCAGGCTTCAGTGGCTTGAGGCTTCTTGCCTGTGTTTGTCGCTTGAAACCCGTACCAACACTCACAGACAAGAATGTCTGTGCCACTACTGAAGGAGTTTTATCGTGTACAGAGCTTTCCCACATTTCATCGTTGTTTCATGCTTACTTCGTACGACTTCATTGCTGCCACCGAGCAAGAAATCAAGCACTTTCGGAAGCATTTTACGCCAGAAATGGCGACTGATTTGCTCTTTACCACGCCGACGGGCGAGCGTATTGGTTTTATTGATGTGGTGATTGAAGGTGGCGGCGTGAAGGGAATTGGCGCGTTGGGCGCGTTGTATGCGCTGGAAGAATGCGGGTTGCGCTTTCGGAAGATTGCAGGAACGAGTGCTGGTGCGCTCAATGCAGCCTTTCTCGCTTGTGCTGGAAAAAGTGCTGCCGACCACAAAACCGCGCAATTACTCGATATTCTTGCCAATATTGATTTTCTCAGCTTTGCCGATGGCGGCGATGATGCTCAAGCTGTTATTAAACTTCTGACGTTGCCAGAAAATGACAGTGCGCTCGAAACCATGCTCACGCGAGCAAAAATCATGCTTGCAGCTGCACGAAATATGAATGAAGTCTTGCTACGTCTGGGCTTGAATCCTGGCGGACGCTTGAAAGCCTTTCTCTGCCAAGAATTTGAAAAACTCAATAACGGTGCGGCATTCACGGTTGGCGCGTTGCAGCGAAAATGGCGCGTGGATGCCATTACGATTGACGGCGAGGCGTTAGAGCAGGATTTTCAAATTGTTGCCTCCGACATTACACACCGCACCAAAGCTGTCTTTCCGCTTAATTTGTCCGAGTACGTCCGCGACCCCAAGTCTATTCTCATCGGCGACCTTGTGAGAGCCTCTGCGTCTATTCCGATTTTTTTTGCGCCGTATCGCTTGGGCGATTTTTCCACACCGCCCGAAAACATCAAAGCCCCGCATTCTACCTGCTTTGTGGATGGTTTTATTGTGTCGAATTTCCCGCTCTCGCTCTTTGATGTCTCGGATTTTGCCGCACCGCCCAAGTGTCCCACGTTTGGTATCACCATTGAAGACCAAAGCCCAGAACGCGCTCAAAATCAAGGCATTGAGAATATCGTGCAGCTCGGACTGGCAATATTTCAAACCGCAAGCCAGCATGGCGACAAAGGCTATATCAAGCATAATCCGGGCAATACGGTCAGGATTATCCGCGTAAGCAATCGCGTTGGAAGCCGCATGAATACTGATGCTCAGGGAAGGAAAGGCGAGCCAGAAATTGTTGAAAACTACATCAGCGCAATAGATTTTACCCTCACCGACGACGAGAAAATTCACCTTTTTCGCAATGGCGTTCTGGCGGTGCTGGAAAAGCTCTCTACGTGGAACTTCCGCGAGTATATTCGGCGGTATCGGCGGTAGTGCGGCGCAGTATTTTCGGCTTTCACACCGAGAGCTTTTTGCGGCACATCGTGCGCGTGTAGGGTATGTTTTTCTTTTGTGAAAAAACTTCTTGGTCTGTGCGCACAGATAAGCCCCATGCCTCATCGCTCCTACATTCTTCGAGAGCGAATACTCCGTGTTTGTGCAAAATTTCGCGCTGTGCAACGTCCACTTCGGGAACATCCGTCATCAGGTACAAAATGCCGTCCGGACGCAGCACACGAGCGCATTCCTGCACGAACTCTGGCGTAAATGCTCGCTTGAACTGATGCCGTTTCTTAAACCACGGGTCAGGAAAAAAGTAGAAAATTTTTTCAATACTTCCTGTTTCCAAGAAACCCAAACCATTCGGCACACTGTACCAAAGTGCTTGCGCATTTCCTAAGCGACTACTCGGTCGCTCGCCTTCAATCACGCTTTGAATCCAGCGCACAGCGTATTCGCGCACCTCCAAGCCCAGCACATTTTGTTCGGGCATGGCAAGTGCTGTTTCCAATAAAAATTTTCCCATACCACAACCAATATCTACAAACTGAGGCGCAGAGCCATTTGTAAAGTATTCTCGCCAACGAATATCAGGATGCGCTGGATAAAGCGGCGGATAGTATTTTGGTTCAATGCCAATGCGCTCCCGCGCCATGTACTGATTCGGACTGACGTGATGCCGCGAGCGCGGGCGTGGATATTTTTTGTAATCAATCGCATTGGGAATCGTCGAAGTATTCATCTGGGTTTCAGAGGTAGTATCGAAGGTAGTGTCGAAGGTAGTATCGAACATGACAGCCGCATGAAATGTGGATAATAACAGAGAAAAATCTCGTAAAAAGTCTCTTATTTGCTTGTCGCGCTGGGCGAAATAATCAAAATAAACCGCGTAATATCGTCGCTACCGACGTAGAGATTCCCACGCGCATCCGTCTCCAAACCGACAGGACGCGCCCAACGCAAGCCCAATCCAGGGTCGGTCAAAAAGCCCGTGAGAAAGTCGGAAACGCTGCTTGCTGCCGTGTCGGTGTCGTTGGCAAAATCAAGATAAATAATTTTGTAGCCCGTCAGAGGCGAGCGATTCCACGAACCACGCAGCGCGACAAATGCACCACGACGGAAATTTTGCGGCAAACTCGGATTGGAAAATTCAATCGCCATCGGCGCGGAATGAGCTGTAATCAGGGCTGCGGGTGCTTGCATTGTACGAGTACGTGCGCTGTCTTGTGCGGTTATTGGCAAAAGTGCGCGATAATCGCTGTTTGCATTGAAATCGAAAAATGTTTGATACGAATGCGCAAATGGATAGCCATAAAAACCTCCATCCCGCACCACATCTATCCATTCAGGCGGAATGTCGTTGCCTTGCCAATCGCTGCCGTTGTTTGTTGCCCAAAGTTTTCCCGTGCGCGGATGCAGCGTCATTCCGACTGCATTGCGCACACCGCTTGCAAAGGTGCGCCTTCCCGTGCCGTCGTCGTTCCATTCTTCAATAATTGCGCGGAGGTCTTCGCGGCAAACATTGCAGAGCGAACCGATGGAAAGATACATTTTGCGCCGTGCCGCATCGAACACAATCGTGCGCGTCGTGTGTCCGCCACCAGGCTGCTGTGCGCCTTCAGCAATGCCGTCAATGAAGGTACTTCGCGTCTCGTAGATGCCATCTCTGTTTGCATCGGTGAACTTCAGAATGCGCCGCTCTTCGGCAGCGTACATCGCACCGTTGTAAAATTTCACATCGTGCGCCGAAACGCCAGAAGCCGCAATAATAGCTGTGTCTGCGATGCCATCGCGGTTGCGGTCGGGCAGAGCGATAATTCTGTTTGAGCGCATATCGGCTACGTGCAAGACGCTGTCAGGACTCCACGCCATAAAGCGCGGCTTCGAGAGCAGCGAACCAGCGTAGAATACCTTTGCTTTCCAGCCCGCAGGCAGATTCACATTTTGACGAGAAATAAACTGCTGAAAGCGTGATGGAATCTCGACTTCTTGCGATACCAAACCAAGGTCGCGCTGTGGCGTGAGGTACGTGCTGCCTGCTTGCGGTGTGGTTCCTGGATTTTGCGTCGTTGGTGGTGGTTGTGCAGTGCAAGCACTAGCAACGATGAAAAGGACGCTCATGCTTGCTATGGCAAGGAGCGTGTGAAAGCGAGATATAAAGCGGTTTGTGGTCATATGTTAGCGTTGAAAATTGGCGGTAAAAAACTGAGATGTTCTGTGCAAAGACGATACGTGCGGGGTTTTCGTGTGGTGTGCTTGAGGTTGTATTTTGGGGTAAAAAGCGAAAGCCGCTTCAGGCGTAGAGCGGCTTTCAAACGATTTTTGTGCAAAAAAACATCGCATCATTCTCGCACTAGCATCAGTTGCTTCATGACAATTCGCTCGCCAGCCTGAATACGGCAAAAATACCTGCCTCCAGCAAGGGAACGGAAAAGAACATTTTTTGTGTCAAAGTCCAGTATTTGTGCGCCTTCGTCGAGAATTTCATTGAAGAGAGTGGTAATTTCCTGACCAATCGCATTGTAGAGCGTTATGCGAATGCGCTGACGCACAGGAAGCTCCAAACGCAGTGCTACTGCGCCTTTTGCGGGATTCGGATATAATTCGCTTGCCGAAAATGCCGTGATACTTGGCTCAGAAACGCCTATTGATGCGGCATACACGCCGTTGCCATGCGTGGCAGCAATCATGCGCCCGTCGCTTTCTCGCGCATCAATATCTTCCACCATCACATTGCCGAGTGTTGTCGCGCCTTCCCGCCGCCATTGTGTTTGTGCGCCTTGCAGGGAATCGGTGGAAAACAAACCGACGCTTGTTCCTGCAAAATAGCGCGTTGTGCCATTGGCATTGACAATTTTTACACAGCGAACCGACGGTCCCGCGCCCGTTCCATCAGCGTTTTCCTCCAAATTTCCGCCCACCGCTTGCCACGAATCGCCGCCGTCGCTGCTGAAAAAGAGGCTTTGGATGTTGTAGTTCGAGAAAGCAGCAAGGACGCGGTTTCCATTGCGCGAATCCACGCTCACCGACGAAACAAAGCCACCTCTGGGGAATGCTGTGCTGGAAACGTCGCGTGCGGTCTGCGTTTCCTCGTTTGCGCGGTCAATGCGGAGAATACGACCCGTTCCTGTGCCAGCAAACAAGCGGTGTTGCGGGGCAGTAGTAGAAATTCCGAGCGCGGAAATTCCTTGATTCACCAAGAGATTTCGCACACTGCGCAACTCCACCCAACGGTCGTCCGCACTAGCACTGATGCTGTCTTGCGGGATTTTGCTGAGGTCGTTGTAGCGAATAAGCCTGTTTTGCATTGCCATATACAATTCCTTCATCGTCGTTGGCTCTTCCACAAACAGCGTACAAAACGAGGAATAGAGCGGCTCTCCGTTGAGGGAATCGGGCGAAGTCCACCACGGATTGAAGTCTGCATCACCCCGTGCATTTGTGGGAACATGGTACAAATAGCCGTATTGCGACGACGCAAGAAAACCACGATTATTCGGCAAGACCGCACAACTCATGCCGTCGCCGCCAAACGCCCACGTCCAGCCTTGTCTGGGATTATTGCTGCGCGTGAAAAAGCAGCTATTGTCCTGCAAGCCGCCAATGACCGTGTTGCTGCCGCGCTGGAGACGGTCGAGCGCGGCGTAGTAAATTTGCGCCACCACCAAGCCCTCAGAACGCTGCTTCCACGTGAGCAAACCAAAGGAATTACGGAGTCCAGAAAGCTCGGTCGAAGCAAGCCCGCCATCGCTGGCGACGTACACGCGCTCGCGGACATTTTTGGAAAAAACGATGTGGTGCGAATCGGGATGAAGGTCGTTGGTGTCTTGCGTGTAGGGGTAGCCGCCAATTTGCCGCCAGCTTGTGGTGGTGCGTCCTTGTGGCGTAGAACCGCCGTCATTGCTTACATACAAGTCCGTGCCGCCAAACAGCACCGTTGCTGGATTGGTGGGATGGACAGCGAAGGCAGCCGCATAGCCCGCGAGCGTACTCAAAGAACGTGGCAGAAACGCGCTGCGGTCTTCCCAGCCTGAGAAGCCAGTATGTACGCCGCTTTGCGGATGCGTGTAGCGAAAGAAGGTATTGCGCGAAGCAAAGGCGCGAAAACGATTTGCCCACACGGTCGGTGCTTCGGCAAAGACGTAGAGCGCGTTGGTATCGCTCGGCGCGACGGCGAGGCGAATGCGGCGTATTTGTGCGAGTTGCGAAATTGTGCCAATGCGCGTCCACGTCATGCCGTCGCTCGACCGCCACACGCCTTGTTTTGGCGACGGAGTACCATTTTCCGCGCTGGACAAGGCAGCATACATCACGCCGCTCGGATGAATGACAATATCCGAACACCACGCTTTGAGCGCAGTATCGCCCAAGACAAGCTGCCACGCGCTTCCGCCGTCATTCGAGCGCATAATTCCGCCATAACACGCGGCATACACAACGTCGGAATCACGCCGCGCTGCGTCGGGAGCGATTGCCCACACGCCTTGAAACATTTCGGAAAGTGGCACGTTGGAGGGCTTTCCCGCATTGCTCGTGCGTCCGCCCAGAAGCGTGGATTGGAGCGGCTTCCAGCTTGCGCCGTTATCGGTGGAGCGAAAAATGCCATTGCCCGTGTGGATGGTGCGAAGTTGCGTTGTTACGCGGCGGTCGGTGGTGCTGAGAAGTTCGCCCGTGCCGTAATACCACACGTTTTCCTTGCCCGTGCGCGTGTCTTGCGCAAGGCAGCTGACGTTGGCAATTTGATTCGGCGCACTCACGCGCACCCACGACGCGCCTGTGTCCAAACTCCGCCACATTCCGCCCGAAACGCCGCCAGCGAGCATGATTGCTTCATTGCGGGTGTCGAAAGCAAAAGCCCGAACTCGTCCGCCGACGTTGCCGGGACCGAGATTCTGCCAAACAAGGCTCTGTGCGCTGCTTGTGGGCGATTTTTGCCCGCGCGGCGATTGCGAAGAAGAAAACGGCGAAACAAAGGGAATATTATCTGGCAACGTCGCGGCAAACTCTAGCTCACGTGCTTTGATGTTGCTCGGAAGCTCGTTGCTTGCGGGGTCAATGGTGCGTTCAATCTCGTAGCGCAAGCGTTCCTGCGGGCTGAGGAGCTTTGAAGAATGTTCCTGCTCGGAAGATTTTGCAGAAGATTCTTCTCGAAATTCTGTAACAAACTCTCGCAAAGCGCGTAAACGCTGCTGTGTAACACGTTGTGTACCAAGTTGTGTACCAACTTGCGCGGCAAGTTCTGTGGGGATGAGCGTCGTGCAAAAAAACACGACCACAGCGATTGCGAACGATGCTGTGCAAGGCAAGGGCAAAGGGCGAGGAAAGCGCATACAGTCTTGGGTGTGGAAGGATAAACAGATTGTGAGTGGCGAGTACAAAGCTACAAAATTTCGCGGAATATTGTGGAATATTGCGGAATATTTAGGTGCAATCCTTTCAATGACGCAGGCAATCGGATTTCGAGCAGATTTCAACAAAATACTTCATGAAATATAGGACTTTCGCAAAATGTGCTTTTGAAGCTCACAGACAGGAATGTCTGTGCCACCAAAGCCAGTATCTATCAGTTTTGTAGTGGCACAGGCATTCTTGCCTGT